>DWUX01000164.1 GCA_019120545.1 Candidatus Blautia stercoripullorum
GGATTGATGAACTTCCTTATGTGGTTCGGAAATACCACCATTATGCTTATGGCGGCTATCATGGGAATCAGCCCGGACATTTTTGAAGATTCAGAGCTGGACGGCTGCGGCGGACTGAAAAGATTTTTCTATATCACCCTGCCTCTGATCCGGCCGATCCTGGCTTATACATTGATCACTTCCATCATCGGCGGTCTGCAGATGTTTGATGTTCCTCAGATCCTGACAAACGGCCAGGGTAATCCGGACAGAACATCTATGACATTGATCATGTTCTTGAACAGCCACTTAAAGAGCAAGAACTATGGTATGGCGGGCGCTTTGTCAGTATACCTGTTTATCATCAGCGGTATTTTGTGCTTTATCGTGTATAGGATGACCAACGATTCAGACCCGGACGGATCTAAAGCCGCTGCAAAGAGAAAAGCAAGAGAAGCGAGAAGGAGGAGATAAATTATGAAATCAAAAGCAGCACAGAGAGCATGGAGCGTTTTTGTCCATGTGATCCTTATTGCACTTTCATTTTTGTGCCTGTTTTTCTTCTACATCCTGATCGTTAATGCTACCCGTTCTCATGCTGAGCTTCAGAGAGGATTTTCGGCACTGCCGGGAAAATATTTCCTGGAGAATTTGAAAAATGTTGCAAATGACGGTACATTCCCTATGTTTCAGGGAATCATCAACAGCCTGGTGGTTTCCACCTGTTCAGCGGCTTTATGTACATATTTTTCTTCATTAACTGCATATGGGCTTTATGCCTATGACTTTAAAGTAAGGAAAGCTGCGTTTACTTTTATCATGGCGATCCTGGTTATGCCTACTCAGGTAACCGCTATGGGATTTCTGCGGTTGATCACAAATATGGGAATGTATGATTCTCTTCTCCCATTGATCATACCTTCCATTGCCTCGCCGTCAGTATTTTACTTTATGTACAGCTACCTGGAATCTTCCCTGCCTCTTTCTCTGGTGGAAGCGGCAAGGATCGACGGTTCCGGAGAATTCAGAACTTTTAACAGGATTGTACTTCCTATTATGAAACCGGCCATTGCCGTTCAGGCGATCTTTTCCTTTGTAGGATCCTGGAATAATTACTTCGTTCCTGCATTGGTTATCCAGTCAAAAGACAAAATGACAGTTCCAATTTTGATCGCAACCCTTCGCGGAGCTGATTATATGAACTTTGACATGGGAAAAATATACATGATGATCACGGTAGCGATCGTTCCGATCATTATTGTATACTTAATTTTATCTAAATATATCATCGAAGGCGTAACCTTGGGCGGTGTAAAAGGATAAGAAATTATAATAAAAACGCCATAGGATATTCCCTTATGTTATATCAGGAAAACTATGGCGTTTTTATTCTATGATTATCATATAGACAGAAAGATGAGGAAAACTATGACAGCAGAAAATTGGACTTACAGCGGAAGTGTGGACCATAATCCATCAAAGAGGGAAAAAGAACACCGGATATTAGCGAGGAAAGCAGCAGAAAAAGGAATTGTCCTTCTGAAAAATAAGGGGATCCTTCCTTTATCTTCTTCTGTGTCTGTAGCTCTTCTTGGAAGAGGGGGAGAAAAGACAGTAAAAGGAGGAACCGGCTCCGGGGATGTGAACAACCGGGAAAATATTTCCATCCTCAGAGCCCTGGAAGAGGCAGGACTCACCATTACCAGCACAGACTGGCTCAGGGATTATCACAGCCGCTATGAAAATGCCAGAAATATCTGGAAAGAGAAAATCCTGGAAGACGCGAAAAAAGCAGAAAATCCTTTTGACGCCTATGCTGCCAACCCTTTCCAAATGCCGGAGGGAGCTTTGATCTCTGAAAAAGATATACAGGGGGCAGAAGCGGCAATCTATGTGATCAGCCGTATTTCAGGGGAAGGAAAAGACCGGCGCAGGGAAAAGGGAGATTATTATCTCAGCCAGAATGAAGAGAAAGATCTTTTTTATCTCCATGAAAAACAGATCCCTGTTATTCTGATCCTGAATACCGGAGGCCCTGTGGAACTGACGGATATTCTGGAGAAGGCGGAGAATATCCAGGCTGTTTTATATATTTCGCAGCTGGGTCAGGAGGGAGGCTATGCAGTTGCAGACGTCCTTTTGGGAAAAGCAGCGCCGGAAGGCAAGCTGACCTCAACCTGGGCAAGAAGATATGAAGACTATCCTTCGGCTCAGGACTTCGGCTATCTGAACGGAAACCTGGAAAAAGAAGAATACAAAGAGGGTATTTACGTTGGCTACCGGTATTTTGATACCTTTTCTGTCAAACCTTTGTTTCCTTTTGGATACGGCCTGTCCTATACTTCTTTTTCTATAGGATTTCAAAATCTGGAGATCAGAGAAAAGAATATCGAGCTTACTGTTTCTGTAAAGAATACCGGAGAGCGCTATAGTGGAAGAGAAGTGGTGCAGGTCTATATCACGCCGCCCCAGAACGAGGAGAGAAAAGAATACAAAAGACTGGCAGGATTTGCAAAGACCACACTTCTACAACCAGGTCAGGAGCAGGAGGTCAAGATCCTGATAGAGCAGAAACAGCTGGCCAGCTTTAGGGAAAAATCCCATGAATGGATCATTGATAAAGGAAGCTATGGATTGTGGATCGGAAACAGCGGTGATTCTCTGACACTGGCAGCAGAGATCCTCGTTCCTGAGACAAAAGTAATTGAGAAAACCCACAGGGTCTGCCTGAAACAGGCGGATTTTTCAGACCTTCAGCCTTCAGAAACCATGGAGGAACAAGAAAAGGCTCCTTCTGTACCTTCCTATATCTTTATCCCTTCAGAAGAGGAGAAGAAAGTCTATAAAGCACCTGTGGCCGCAGACCTTCCTGCGGAAGATCTGATCCCTCTTTTATATGGAAATATTACCTGGGGAGCCAGCAACCTTGGCTCAGCCGGCACCAGGGTTCCCGGATCGGCGGGAGAAACCACCAGAGCTCTGGAGGAAAAATATGGAATTCCTTCTATGATCATGGCAGACGGACCTGCGGGGATCCGCCTGCGGCAGAGTTACCAGGTAGAAAAGGAGACAGGGAAGGTTTATGGAATCGGCGTGCTGGGAGCTTTGGAGAATGGCTTTTTAGAGCCGGAAAAGTATCATGATAATGCAGATGTATATTATCAGTACTGCACGGCTTTTCCTGTAGGGACAGCCCTGGCCCAGACCTGGGATCTGGAATTGATGAGGGAATTCGGCGAAGCTATAGGGAGAGAAATGGAGGAATTCCATATCAATCTTTGGCTGGCTCCAGGAATGAATATCCAGAGAAATCCTCTGTGCGGACGAAACTTTGAATATTATTCAGAGGATCCCCTTCTGTCAGGAAAAATGGCGGCTGCAGTGACCATGGGAGTTCAGAGCCGAAAAGGATGCGGTGTGACTATTAAACATTTCGCCTGCAATAATCAGGAAGACAACCGGATGGGAGTTGATGCCTGTGTTTCAGAGCGGGCTCTCAGAGAAATTTATTTCCGGGGATTTGAAATTGCAGTAAAAGAAAGCGCTCCTGCGGCGCTCATGAGCTCTTATAATCTGATCAACGGAGTCCATGCCGCCAACAGCAAAGACTTGTGTAATGTTCTGGCAAGAGAAGAATGGGGATTCGAAGGAGTGATCATGAGCGACTGGAATACCACAGTTCCCGAAGACGGAAGCATTCCCTGGAAATGCGGAGTAGCAGGGAACGACATTATCATGCCGGGAAACACAGAGGATGACAAAAATATCCGGGAAGCCTATGCCAAAGGAGTCCTGCAGGAAAAGATCATTAGAGAATGTGCCGGCAGGATTTTAAACATGATAAAAGCATTAAGCTGAAATCTAGTAGCGGCTTGAACTGGAATGAGGCGGCAATTTTACCGCCTCATTCCAATATTGCTGGTCCCCAGCACCAGATGATCGATGCCAGTGAGCATCAGATAAAATCCGATGATATATGCAGCAGGGAAGAAAGAAAAGACCGGATCCAAGATCATATAAAATCCCAATACCAGCCCCAGGATATTTACTATAAGAGAAAAATAATAGTATCCCGTTCCTGAAGTTATCCGTATGATCGGCAGATGGGTCAGCCGGGAAATGCAGTGGGCGATAAACCATAAAGGAAACAGAACCGCCATTGCCCAGCTTCCTGCATTGGGATGAAACAGCAGCAGAACTCCTGCAAGGATACTTAAGATTCCTGTCACCAGAGAAACCACAGGTCCGAATCCGGTATGCTGCTGGATTTTTACATAAAATACAATATCTCCAATGCCGGTAATAAGAGCCAGAAAGCCGTATACAAAGACAATTCCTGCCAACGCACTGTAAGGTCGGGCAAAAGTAAAAATACCAAGGATGATCAAAACAATTCCAAGGATCAATTCTCCCCATCCAAATGCAGATCTTTTTTTCATCATAACAATCCCTCCTATTTTAACCCTTTACAGATTTTCTTTTTTATTCTAAATATAGGATAACAAAAACTTTCCATAAGGAACACTTACAGTTTGACACATCTATTCTTACAAAATCTAAGAAATGTCAGTTTTTATGACATTTATGGAAAACTGTCTATACACATGAGGAAAATTATAAGTGAAATTTTTTTGTAAGGTTTAAGCCTGAATGTTGACATATATAATGAATGGTTTTATATACAGCAAGAGGAGGGGACTATGGAAGATCTGCAGATTATTGAGCTTTACTGGAAACGGGATCAGCAGGCGATCGCAGAATGCAGGGAAAAATACAGCGGGTATTGCTTTTCTGTGGCTGATCATATACTGAACAGCCGGGAAGACTCGGAAGAGTGCGTTAATGATACCTGGTTCCATACGTGGAATACAATACCGCCTCACCGGCCTAAGATCCTACGCATGTTTCTGGCGAAAATTACCCGACGTGTGGCTTTTAACAGGTTTAAAGCTAATTCAGCACAGAAAAGAGGAGGCGGACAAGTAATGCTGATCTTAGAGGAACTGGCAGAGTGTCTGGCTGATAAGGCTGATGTAGAAGATACAATAATGGAAAAAGAATTAGGAGAGTGTATCAGAAAATTTGTGCGCAGCCTTCCTGTACGGGAAGGGGATGTTTTTTCCAGAAGATATTTCTTTACAGAATCTGTCAAAGAAATCGCAGAAGAATATGGGCTGACAGAAAACCATACTACGGTTATTTTAAGCAGGACCAGGAAAAAACTGAAAAAGTATCTGATGAAGGAGGGATATATTTGTGAAGCCGGAAAAACTTTATGAAAGCATTGGGGCTATTGACGAGGAAATTTTGGAAAGGAGCGAGAAACATAAAGAGAAAAAAAGAAGAAGGGGACCGAAATGGGCGGCCGCAGCGGCGGTGGTCCTGGCAGGAGCTCTGGCAGGAGGAATTCTGCTCCAGCCTGGAAGCAGTTCTCAGGTTCTGGCGTCCTGCGCGGTGGAAGCGGCAAGTTATCCGGAAATGGCAGACTATCCCAACGAGGATGATTATATAAATAAAACGACAGGAACCTTTGATGAGGACAAGTTCTTAAAAGATTATAATGCCTGGCAGGAATCTGTGGACGCTCAAAAGCAGGAGGAAGGATATGCCGACGGGCTGGAGTCTTTTTTCATTGCCAGTATCCGGGAATTTTTATCAGGAAAAGAAGGAAACCGCGTATATTCTCCCCTGAATGTTTATATGGCCCTGAGTATGCTTGCTGAGCTGACAGATGGAGACAGCCGGCAGCAGATTCTGGATCTGCTGGGCATAGAGGATATGGAAACTCTCAGAAATCAGGCAAAGGCCATATGGAACGCACAGTACAGAGATGACGGGGCCACTACCAGTATTTTAGCCAGCTCTCTTTGGCTGGATCAGGATGTGGATTATAATTCATCTGTGCTGGATATTTTAGCTGAGAATTATTATACCTCTTCCTATCAGGGAGAGATGGGCTCTTCCCGTTTCAGCCAGGCTTATCAGGACTGGATAAATGAACAGACCAGGGGGCTTCTGGAGGAGCAAAGCAAAGAGCTGAAATTAAAAGAGGAAGACATTCTGGCTTTAGTGGCTACTGTCTGTTTCCAAGCAAAATGGTCAGAGGAATTTAATGAAAATAATACCTCTTCTCAGACCTTCCATGGAACTTCCCAGGATATTACCTGTGATTTTATGCACAGCAGAAACCAGGGAACCTACTATTGGGGGCAGCAGTTTAGTGCAGTGGGAAGAGCCTTGGACAACGGCGGGGGAACTATGTGGTTTCTCCTTCCAGATGAGGGAGTCTCTCCGGAAGAATTGCTGGAAGACCCTCAGGTCACAGAGTTCCTTGTGAACAGAGATACATGGGAGAACAGTAAATATTTGACGGTCAATCTGGCTCTCCCTAAGTTTGATATTACTTCACAGATGGATCTGAAAGAGGGATTAAAAAATCTGGGAATTACCCAAGTATTTGATGAAACGGCAGCAGACTTTTCTACTTTAGTCCCGGATATGAAAAAGATTTTTGTCTCTCAGGTCCAGCATGATATCAGGGTGACTATTGACGAGGAAGGAGTAACTGCGGCGGCATATACAGCTATGAGCGCATGTGCTGCAGCTATGCCTCCGGAGGACGAGGTAGACTTTGTATTAGACAGACCTTTTTTATTTGTGCTGACCAATGAAGATGGTCTGCCCCTCTTTGCGGGGATTGTAGAGCAGCCATGAGAGGGAAAATGTCTCTTATTAGCATACGGCAACATACCAAACGCCACAAAGTTATTGAAAAAGATATCCGGTAATGCTATTCTTTTCTTAAAAGAAGTTACCCTCAGTGTACAAGGCGTTTAGACCCTTGTATACTGAGGGTATAGAAAGACCTGTAAAAGAGCTGAGCAGAAAGGGAGCCCTTAATAAATTCTCGATAAATAAATAATCAGATATATAGCGGAATAATGCCGGCTGACGTAGATTTCCATCTTCTTTCGAACAAACAGAAACATCCAGAAAGGAATCAAATCAATGTTTGAACAGTATTGATAGATTCCTGCCTGGATGTTTTTTATATCTCCCTATAGATGAAACTGTGACATTTATGTCTCTGAATAATTATTCAAATCTCTTAAAGTAAAACACTATAAGAGCAGTAGAATATACATTCAAATCTCTTTTATCTCTATAATTATACTATATTTTTTTGAGGTGTCAACATATTAAAAAGGGATTTCCAGGATTTTTCTTTGCTTTGATCGGAGCTTTGACAGGCAAACAGAAGACAGCAGGCCAGGTTTTTGACAGTTTAGGGGTCAAAATCTGGTCATTGTTTTTTAGAAGGAAGGAATACAGATTATGGGTAAACATGGTGAAAATATCAGGAAACGAAAAGACGGACGGTGGGAAGCCAGATTAATTTCAGAGTATGACGGAACAGGAAAAGCAAAATACCGGTCATTTTATGGGAAAACATATATGGAGGCCAAGGAAAAGAGGAACGCTTATCTCCGCAGCGGAGCAGAAGCACAATATCAGCAGAAAGTA
Organism: Candidatus Blautia stercoripullorum; assembly: GCA_019120545.1. Taxonomy (GTDB): domain Bacteria; phylum Bacillota; class Clostridia; order Lachnospirales; family Lachnospiraceae; genus Blautia; species Blautia stercoripullorum. Next base: position 7,504 of record DWUX01000164.1, read on the forward strand.
AACAGTATGGATAAAAGGAAAATTTTAGTATCTCAGATCATGATGGAATGGCTGGATTCCAGAAGAGATGCTATGAAAGAATCCACCTACGCCCATTATAAGAACCTGGCGGAAACACATATTCTGCCGAAATTAGGACGCATTCCTCTTGGGTCTCTTACCCCGGAAAATATCAATCAGTTTCTAAAGGTGCTTCTCTCTTCTGGCAGAATTGATGGGAAAGGGGGGCTTTCTCCAAAAACTGTAGCAGATATCCGTTCTGTGCTGCTTCTTGCTCTGGAGTATGCCCGCAGCAGCCAATATCCCTGTCCGGATCTGGGAAAAATATTCAGTCCCCATGTAACCAGACCGGAGATGAAAGTATTGACCCTTGAACAGCAGGAAAAACTGGAGAACTATTTATTCCGGAATCCAGGCCCTATGGAACTGGGGATCCTTATCACATTGTACGGAGGACTGAGGATTGGAGAATTATGTGCGCTGCAGTGGAGAGACATCCATTTTGAAAGCGGAACCTTACAGGTCAGCAAGACCATCCTCAGGATCCAGAAAGAAGACAGGGATAAAGGAAAGAAAACACAAGTCCTGATCAGCCGTCCTAAAACAGACAGTTCAAACCGGCTGATCCCGCTGCCTGGTTTTCTTTTGGAATTTCTGAGAAATTTCCGGCAGGAATCGGAATTATATCTGATCACAGGAACGAAATTTTATCTGGAACCCCGGATGTGCCTGGAAAAATATAAAAAAATTTTGAAAAAAGCAGGACTGGAATCTTATACCTTCCACACTTTGCGGCATACCTTTGCCACTCGTTGTGTGGAGAAAGGCTTTGACCCAAAATCTCTCAGCGAGATCCTTGGACATGCCAATATAAATACCACCCTGCAGAATTATGTCCATCCCTCTATTGACTTGAAAAAAGAGCAGATGGACCGCCTGGAACAGGTGTCAGTCTGGGGTCAGAATAAGGGTCAGAACAAGGAGAAAAAGTCCGGCACTGCTTAAAATCCAGGGGAAATATCCTATAGTGTTTTACTTTAAGAGTAAAGGAACGCTGGGAGCAAAATATACATAGAATATGTCTTTTATTATATCCAGAAATGGGGTGATATATGTTGAAAAAAAGGTGGGAAACACCAGCAATATCAGTTTCTTTTGACACAAGGATATTTAATGATGCAGAAAATATGAATAATGCGGAATCGAAAATTAGGCTTGAAAAAGGCGGCTATAAATTTTTAAAAAAATTTCAGTCAAAAAGTGATTATGTACATCGCCGGATCGCTGACAATGATGTGCTGATATGCGTGGGGAGAAATATCGCAAATTTTAATGGATACATTGAGATGAATGCCAGTGCAGCGTTTTTGTGGGATGAGATGAAGGAACCTCGTACATCAGGGGAGCTTGAGAAATCTTTGGAGGAGCATTTCAATTTGCCGCATGAGAAAGCGGTGGAGGATGTGCTGGATTTTCTGAAGGAACTACAGAAAAATGACATGGTTACGGTTTCGTGAAGGGGGCATGTCAATGACAAACGAAACTTCGCGAATTTTGGAAGAAATGCCAAAACGGAATCCTACGGATGGTACATTTGAATTGACTGTGCGGTGTAATCTGCACTGCAAAATGTGCCTGTTCCGGCATGATGATTCGGAGAACTCGGAAATCATAGCAAAAGAATTAACAGCGGAACAGTGGGAAAATATAGCGAAACAGGTTGCAAGAGCCGGAACCGGATCTTTGTTAATCACAGGCGGGGAACCGATGATTCGTAAGGATTTCTGTGATATTTGGGAACGGATATATAAGCAGGGATTTATCATCACGCTTTATACGAATGCTACCTTAGTGACACCGGATGTTATGGAAACACTTACAAAATATCCACCTCATAAAATCGGGGTGACTTTATATGGAGCCAGCGAAGAGACCTATCAGGCGGTCTGTGGAAATAGGGCTGCATTTTATCATGCTTTGAATGGAATACATAAACTTCTGGAACTGCCATCTCTTATAGAATTTCGAACAACCATCATTAAAGATAATTACCATGATGTGGATGCAATAGAAGAGCTGATCCAGAAAGAGTTTGGAAAAAAATACGCTCTCACTCAGACGCGGATTGTTATGAAAGCTGTACGGGGTGGATGTGCGGATGTGGCAAGCTGCAGGCTGGAGCCTGAGGATAATATACGTTTGGCATTTCGCCGAGGGATCAATCAGATCAGAGAAAAAGTCGGTGATACATATGATGAAGAAAAGTTACATGTGGAAAGAAAAGAGTCAAAGGAAAAGAAGGATACATTACGATTATCTTTATTAGGATGTAATGCCGGAATGAATGAATATACAATTTCCTGGGATGGAAAATTGCTGGCATGCCAGCTTTTGGATTTTTTTTCTACAGATGTTTTGCAGGAAGGCTTTGATAAGGCGTGGGAACATTTTCCGTTGGCCGTTCCACGGATGCAGGAATGTGCAGAATGTACGGAATGCAGGAGCAAAGACTTGTGCAACTGCTGTGTGGCAACCCGACTTGCAGAAACCGGAAGGACTGATGGATGCCCGGAATATATATGCCGAGATACTGCGATTGTTCAAAAATTAATTGATGAAGGAGGAATTGGATATGACGAAAGGAGTATATGAAAAACCGAAGATGACTTTTGTGTCATTGCAGAATCGGGAAAATGTAGCAGAGAAATGCTGGGGAAATCATAGTACGGGATATAAGTATTATGATACAGTGGGATCGGGCTATGTTGCATTTACACTTGCGAATAACAGTTGTTCTGCAGAAGACAAATTGTTAATGTACTTTTATGAAGACAAAAACGACAAGGAACCTGAAGAAATTTTTAGAGGGGATCCACGATATGATGAAATTTATGGGAAGGTTACAGTAGGTGGTAACTATGGTTCATCTTTTAAAGGAGAGGAACAGTTCCCTGATACACCGACTGGTATGAGTTAAAGTATGAATTATCGCAGTTTATACAAACTGGGAACTATTGGGGTTTCGTTTGAAGCTTACAGTGATATGAAGATCTGGGGTATTCCTCTTTGGAAATTAGATCCTTACAGGATCCGAGATTCAAAAGAGTCCTCGGATCTTTCCATTTCACTGACTATTTCAGAAAAGCAGATGCAGCCGGGAAAGCTGCTGAAAAAAGAAAGTGCCGGCTTTTTTCAGCATATCATATATGAGCTACCGGATGGAATGATATGGCAATACGAAAGAAGCAAAAATCATGAGCTTCAGCTCAGATATTATATTTCATCGAAATGGGATCAGATTCAGTTGCTGGAAGATCATAGCCACACAGACGGCCATTTGGCATTTGAGTATTTGGGACAGATCATACCACCAGTGATGCTCAGACATTGCATGCTGACCTTTCACGGTGTCCTTATGGAATACGAAGGATATGGAATTATTATTTCAGCCCCATCCGGAACAGGTAAAACAACCCATGCCCGGATGTGGAGAGATTTACGGCGTGCGTTGATCATTAATGGAGACCGGGCTGCCTGTCAGAAAGTCGACGGTATATGGACAGGCTTTGGACTCCCTTGGTCGGGGACCAGTGGAGAACAGATAAACCGCAGCATTCCGATCAAGGCGATGGTTGTACTTGAACGCAATGAAGAAAATCGTGCATTTCAAATTAAGGGAATGGAAGCATTTCTCTCTGCGTGGGCGAATGTCTTAAAGCCAAACTGGGATACTGCTTTGTCAGAGAAAGCATTAGATTTGCTGGAAGATTTTCTTCGGACCATTCCGGTGATCCGTCTGTGCTGTCGTCCTGATGCGGACTCGGTGGAAGTATTATCACATGTTCTGGAGGGGATCAGATGAGAAGAGAGAAACTGCTGATTTCCGCCCAACTGTTGTTTTCACAAGTAGAAGTTCAGCTTGCCGAAGGCCGGCAGGCTGTTTTTACTGTAACCGGAATGAGTATATGGACGTTTCTCTGCTATGAAAGAGACTGGTGATTGTGGAGAGCTGTCAGACGGATATACTTCACAAAGGAGAGATGGAAGCGATAGGGCTCAGTGGCGTGTTAGAACCCCCCTTTTGTAGATTGTAAAAATATTCTGTTCAAAATCAGATGGGCAGGTTTTTCTAATAAAAAATACCGATAAAGGTGATCAAAATCATGAAATATAAAGATCTCACAGGCCTCCGTATCGGAAAACTGACGGTCTTAGAGCCTACAGATCAGCGGATCCGCAATGCAGTGGTCTGGAAATGCCGATGCGACTGCGGGAAGGAAATCCTGGTGGAGAGCAGGCGGCTGAAGCCGGGGGTGATCTACAGCTGCGGCTGTGAACAGCCTCCCAATGTCATAGGGAAGGATCTGACCGGCCTGCGGTTTGGAAAACTGACGGTTCTCCGAAAGTCCGGAAATAAGGCTAAGGACGGGAATCCGCTCTGGCTTTGCAAGTGTGACTGCGGAAATGTGATCGAGACAACGAAAAGGCGGCTGATCACAGGAAATACCAGCAGCTGCGGCTGCGGGAAGCAGCCTCCCCTGAAAGACTGGGTAGGAAGACGCTTCGGGATGCTGACAGTTTTGTCTTATGTGGGAAAGGAAAAGGGATTTCATATCTGGCATTGCCGGTGCGACTGTGGAAATGAAGTGGATGTCCGCCAGTCCAATCTCCAGAACGGATGGACCAGGAGCTGCGGCTGTCAGCGGAATCCACAGAAGAACCTTCATTATGTAGATGGCACCTGTGTGGAAATGCTCCAGACAGATGTGATGTATAAGACAAATACCAGCGGTGTCCGCGGGGTTTATTACAGTTCCAAAAGGAATAAATGGATCGCCCAGATCATGTTTAAGCAGAAATGTTATTATCTGGGAGGATATGACCGGATCGAAGAGGCGGCCCAGGCCCGCGCTGAGGCGGAAGAGAAGATTTTCGGGGATTTTTTAAAGTGGTATGAAGAAAACCATCCCAGGAAAAGAAAACAGAAAAGTATATCTGCTTCTACATAAACTGTGTTATAATGTATAGCAAAAGGGTAATATAAGGGATGGCATGAGGAAATAAAATATGGAGAAAGAGAAAAAACTGATTTCTTCTCAGGAATTATTTTCAGCAATAGGTGAACTGCTTGCCCAGGGACGGCAGGCAGTTTTTACTGTAACGGGAATGAGTATGTGGCCTTTTCTCTGTCACGGCAGAGACCAGGTGGTGGTGGAAGCCTGCAAGCCGGAGGAAATCCGGGTTGGGGATGTGGTTCTTCTCCAGACTTATCTGGGAAATTATCTTCTTCACCGGGTTACAAAGATAAAGGGAGATTGCTTTGAGACTACCGGGGACGGGAATTGTTTCAGGGACGGCTATTTTCCCTTTTCCGCCGTCAAGGCCAGGGTGGTCCGGATGATCCGGAAGGGGAGGAACATAAATTGTGATTCGGTATATTGGAAACTGGTATTTTTCTTCTGGAGGCAGATGTTTCCTGTCCGGAAGCAGCTGCTGGGAGTGCTGAGAAGGATCAGCAGGTTTTTTCACAAAGGAAAAAAGAGAAATGGCTGAAGCTGAACAGCATGTGCATAAAAAGCCCTGGTATGGAGCTGCCGCATTGGATGAAAAGATTTCTGATAATTAAATGCGATAGTCACAAACCAGGGCTTTTATACAGAGGAAAAAGCGGTACTTTTTTACTTCCGGGGTTCTACCTGTGCGTTGATCTCGTCAAAGAGCTGGCGGATAACTTCCTGGATTTCTGCCACTGCATTTTCTAAATCTATGAGCTTGGAAATCCGTTTGTCTCTGGTCACTAATTCCAGCTGGCCGTTTTTCAGGTTTTTGGGTCCTACCACTACACGGACAGGAACGCCCAGCAGATCTGCATCGGCAAACATAGCTCCTGCACGGATGTCACGGTCATCGTAGAGCACTTCTACACCGGCTTTCTGTAAATCTTCATATAAGCTGTCTGCAGCAGTTTTGCAGGCTTCCTGGTCTACTCTCATACAGCACAGATGCACCTGCCAGGGAGCGATAGAGATAGGCCAGATAGGACCGTTTTCATCATGTCTTGCCTCGCATACAGAGGCAGCCAGACGGCCGACTCCGATACCGTAGCAGCCCATGACAGGGTATTTTACAGAGCCGTCGACGTCTGTATAGGTCATATTCATGGATTTTGTATATTTGGTGCCCAGCTGGAAGATATTTCCCACTTCGATACCACGTTTTACCTGAATGGTCTTTTTGCCGCAGCAGGGGCAGATGCCTCCTGTTTTGATCTTAGACACATCTACATATTCCACTTCTCCCAGGTCCCTTGGGATATTCAATCCTTTATAGTGATAGTTTTCTTCATTTGCCCCGCAGGTCAGATACTGGATCCCTTTCAGGGAAGAATCATAGATCACCTGGCAGTCTGCTTTGAGCTGGTAAGGACCGGTGAATCCGGCGGCAATACCGCTTTCTTCTGTGATCTCTGCAGGATGGACTTTTTCTCCCAGATAATTGGTCAGTTTTGTCTCGTTTACCTCATAATCTCCTCTCAGGAATACGATCACATATTCATCATTGGAGTTTTTCTGATACATAACAGCTTTGCAGGAGTATTCTACAGGTACGCCCAGGAAATCGACTACTTCTTCAATGGTTTTACAGTGAGGTGTATAGACTTTCTCCAACTCGCCCATTTCCAGTCCGCCTCCATTTTCCACCTGGTTAGCCGCTGCCTCCATATTAGAACGGTAGCCGCACTCCGGACAGATTACGATGGAATCTTCCCCTGCGTCGGCCAGAAGCATATATTCATGGGAAACACTGCCTCCCATCATGCCGGAATCAGACTGTACTGCAATGACCTCCGGCACTCCCGCACGCTGGAAGATCCGGTTATAGGCGTGATAGAAAATCTGATAGTAACGGTCCAGATCCTCCTGAGAAGTGTGGAAGGAATAAGCGTCTTTCATAGTAAATTCTCTTACACGGATCAGGCCGGCTCTTGGACGGGCTTCATCCCGGAATTTTGTCTGGATCTGATAGATCATAAAAGGATATTTTGTATAAGTCTGTCCATATTCTCTTACCAGCTGGACAGAAGCTTCCTCATGGGTCATTCCCAGGACCATCTGGCTGCCGTTGCGGTCTTTAAAGCGGAGCAGTTCCTCGCCGACACTTTCAAAACGGCCGGATTCTTCCCATAAACTGCCGGGAAGAGCCACAGGGAAAAGAACTTCCTGGCCTCCAATGGCGTCCATCTCCTCACGGATGATCTCCTCGATCTTTCTGGTGATCCTTTTCATAGGAGGATACAGGGAATAGATGCCGTTGGCAACATATTTGATATAACCGCCCCGGATGGTAAAGGCGTGACTGTCGATCACACAGTCAGCGGGACGTTCTTTAAAACGGTCTCCAACAAGATTTTTCAGCTTCATGTTATTCTCCTTTTTCTCTGATAAACTCTTTTGTATGCTTAGGAATTATAACATAGGAACAGCGGCCAGACAAGAGATCTGAGGCCGCTGTAAAGGATAAAACTCCCTGCCCGAAACAGGGAAGGATCATTTCTTTAAAAATGTCTGGATGGTTTCAAAGGCTTTTACAGATTCGGGGAAGGAAACCATCATCAGATAGTCGTGATACATATTTTGTCCCATAAAGGCCTGGATTTTGCTCCCGGAGGATTTTTCCACCTTTTGGGCGAACAATTCACAGTCCGGCCGGAGAAGTTCGTTTTCTCCATAAAACAGGAGCATTTCTCCCAGATCCTCCAGATTTCCATATAAAGGTGAGATCCTTGGATCATGGGGATCAGCGTCTCCTATATAAGCTTTCCCTGCCGCGATGCTTCCTTCAAAATTCAGGGACCGGTCAATGGAGCGGTATTTCTGGATTTCAGGATTGCTCATGGTAAGGTCTACAGCAGGAGATACCCAGACGGCTTTTTTAGGGCGTGTCTGGCAGCCTTCGTCGCGAAGCCGCATCAGCAGCGCCAGACCCAGGCCTCCTCCTGAGGAATCTCCATATACGGCAAAGAGATCCTGGGGATAGAGCTTTTTCAGTTCCTGATAAGCATTGTAGACAGATTCCTGGATTTTTTCAAACTGATGTTCCGGCGCCAGGGGATAATCAAAGATAGTTACCCGGTGTCCCTGGTCAGCCAGTTTCTTTACTACGTCGGCGTGGAAAGAAACAGCTTCCATCACACAGCCTCCGCCATGAAGAAAGAAGATATGATACCCGGAAAAATCTTTTTCAACAGTGGTCATAAATGTGTGATCCTCTAATGTGTGCTCAACGGCGGTATAAGGAGAGGGAAATTTGTCAGCCCGGATATTCGCACCCTGATTCCGTTCTGGTGCAGTAAATGAAAAACTGGCAGCGTTTACTTTTGTGTTCATTGGACAGGTTCCTTTCTTTTTCTGATATTTCTGCAGGCAGATGAATCAAAGAATCGCCGGCAGATCTACATTTATGTTTTATGATAGTAATGGCGGAAAGAAAAAAGCAAGAGAATGCATATGAAGTCTTTACCAGTCTGGATAATTCATGTTGATTCCAGTTTTTCACTTCTGTCGTTATGAACTCAGAAATATACACGCTGCATGAGGATGATATTATTGTAATCAATTCAAACACAGTACATTCGCTTTTTTAAATTCCATGGAATCCTGGGCGATGATATGATGCTTTACGGGGAGGACCGCAAAGGACGTCCGGTGTATGACTATGCGTATGTGGAGAAAGTATATGACGAGATGGGGCGGCTCCTACGTGATGATAACGAAAAAAGACAGGGCGTCGCCTCCCTTGCCGCAGCATTATCCGATCTTCCGGTGTTCCTCGGATACACAGCGGGAAAGACCTTAGTGGCTGAAGTGTAGTTAACTCTAAAATGTTAGCAGGGTGTTTGATGTAATAAAATTATACCTGCCTATGTTGCAAATATTTCTTGAACAGAAACCGGCCCGGTGTTAAGCTTAATACATACGACTGTTGACAGGAGACCTAAAATGAGCGAGAAGACAAAAACACTGAAAAAAGCCTTTCTTTGTGCCTTTCCCCATACCATACCCATCTTCGCCGGATTTTGGTTTCTGGGTATGACTTACGGGATTTACATGAATGTTTCGGGATTCAGCTTCTGGTATCCCATGGTCATGAGCCTGATCATCTTTGCCGGTTCTATAGAATTCGTAGCGGTAAATATGCTTCTGGGAGCTTTTAATCCCCTCCAGGCCCTGGCAATGACCCTGATGATCAATGCCAGACATTTATTTTACGGGATTTCCATGCTGGACAGATTCCGGGGAATGGGATGGAAGAAGATCTATTTGATCTTCGGTATGTGTGACGAGACTTTTTCCATTAATTACACTGCTGAAATACCGCCGGATGTAGACCGGGGCTGGTTTATGTTTTTCGTTACCCTGCTGAATCATTTTTACTGGTTTTTCGGAGCCACTCTGGGCGGGATCTTCGGGGGATTGATCCATTTCAGCACAGAGGGGCTGGACTTTGTAGTGACTGCCATGTTCGTGGTGATCTTCCTGGAGCAATGGCTGAAAGAAAAAGATCACACCAGCGCCTTAGCCGGCCTGGGGATTTCTCTTCTCTGCCTGGCCGCTTTCGGAGCAGAGAACTTTATCCTTCCGGCTATGGCAGGAATCCTTTTGGCTCTTTCTTTCCTTCGGAAACCTCTGGAGAAAGGAGGAATGCCCTTATGACCTTATCACAGGAGATCATTACCATAGGAATGGTAGTGCTGGGGACAGCTCTTACCAGATATCTGCCCTTTCTTCTTTTTCCGGCAGGAAAGCCAACCCCTAAATATATACAGTATCTGGGAAAAGTGCTTCCAGGGGCAGTGTTTGGCCTGCTGGTGATCTACAGTCTGCGAAATGTCAGTCTGTTTTCCGGAAGCCATGGAATACCGGAACTGCTGGCTGTTCTGGCGGTGGTTCTTCTCCACTTGTGGAAACGGCAGATGCTGCTGTCTATCGCAGGAGGAACCATTCTTTATATGATTTTGGTGCAGATGGTCTTTTAAAACAGATGCAGAATCGAGAATGCTGCGGATAAGGAGGAAATGTATGGAGATCAAAGACTGGACTTATGAAGACTTTCCGGAATTTCAGGAGCCTGTGGAAGGTGCGGAAATTCTTTCCACCTCAGGAGATGAGGTTGGACTTGTATATTTGCATGATGTGGAATATGCCAATGTGGACGGGATCCCGCTCCATGTTCAGATCATAAAGCCCTTTACCAGAAATGAACCGGAGAAAATCTATCCTTGTATGGTATTTGTCCAGGGATCTGCCTGGATGAAACAGGATGTGTATTCTAAAATCCCTATGCTGGCCCGGCTGGCGGGAAAGGGATATGTGATCGCTGTGGTGGAGTACCGCCATTCGGGACAGGCGCCTTTCCCGGCCCAGGCTCTGGACGCCAGGAATGCTGTGCGGTTTATGCGGAAAAACAGCAAAACCTATCAGATCGATCCGGAGAAGATCGTGATAGGAGGGGATTCCTCCGGAGGCCATACGGCGATGTTTGCAGGGCTCCTTCAGGATGATGACCGGGAAAGTAATCTGTATCCGGGAATATCAGCCTCAGTGAAAGGGATTTTAAACTATTATGGCTCTGTAAGCGTTATGCTGGAAGACGGCAATCCCACTACTATCAATCACCATATGCCGGACAGCCCCGAGGGCATGGAGATGGGCGGCGTGAACCTGAAGGAACGGCCGGATCTGTGCCGGAAACTGTCTGTGGAATGTAACATCACAGAAGACACAGACCTTCCTCCGGTGCTGATCTTCCACGGGACCAAGGACCGGACAGTAAATACCAGGCAGAGCGTGAATCTGTATAAGAAACTGAAAGAAACGGGAAAAGAAGCTTACCTGTACCTGATCCGGGGAGCGGACCACGGAGGAGCTGAATTTTGGACAGAAGAGGTTTGCAATATCGCAGATACTTTTATAAAGAAATGTTTGGCATAAAAACACCGCTGTACCACATCCTGAAAAGGGAGGGGCGCAGCGGTATTTTGCGAAATACGCCGGTTGGGCGACCAACCTGCTTGCACCAGCGGGCCATCCGACGGGCAACGGACAGTGAACAGCAATGCTGTGAACCGGCCAAGATAATAAGCAGAGAAAAAACTGTGCTAACGGCAGCTTCTGGCAAAGGCATTCATAGAGACGTTGTATGAAAGGATTCCTGTAACTGCCACGATCCCCACTGCGATCCCCCACAGAAGAGGAAGGGGAAGAATGAGCAGATCCAGGGGATCTATATCCAGAAAAAGATACAGAACGTAGGCGGCGGCTGCCAGTAAAACAAAAACGATATAGAAGATTGTAGAAATATTGATATTTCCAACAAAAGATACCATCACATTGATCAGCGTCATAAATAAAGCGATCAGAAGGCCGCCTGCAAAGATCCCCAGATAGACTGCAGGACTGTAGGTCCTGTATATAAGGAAATGCAGTGCCAGAAAAAGGATCATAACCCCGATGCCGTAAAGCTGATACAGGCAGCAGGAAAGATATCTGGAGAGGACCAGTTCTCTTTTGGAAAAGGGAAAGGTCATGGAAAGCATCCGGCCTTTATAGCTGGAGTCTGCCTCTTTTAAAGTAATCGGAATAATAGAGGTCTGGGTAGGCAGATAGAGAAGGACGATGGTCAGCGGACTGAAACTGTATTTTCCCAACAGCACCAGAAACATAAAGAAAAACAGTATATCCGGTATAATATTTCCAAGAAAAGAACGGCGAATCTGGGTAATGATATCCCGATAAATTAATCCTGACATGGTAATACCCCCTTTGTGGAAAATAGCATAAAATCTTCTAATGTGGCCCGTTCCATGACCAGATCCTGAAACCGGCTAAGAAGGGCCTGCTTGTTTCTGATCAGTACTTTGCAGGAAAAATCCTCTGGCATATAGGCTTCATAGTCTTCCGGAGAGAGAACCTGGAGAAAGTCTTTCCGGCAGTGAAGGACCCCATAGTTGTTCTCAATTTCTTCCATGGAACGGAAAAACTGAAGTTTTCCCTGATGGAGAAAAAGGATATAGTCTGCGATCTTATCCAGGTCGCTGGTGATGTGGGAAGAGATCAGTACAGAGTGATCTTCATCCATGACAAATTCCTGGAGAAGTTCCAGGATTTCATCCCGCATCACAGGATCCAGACCTGAAGTAGCTTCATCTAAGATCAGAAGCTCCGGGTGATAGGAGAGAGCCAGGGCAAAATTTAGCTTTACCAGCATGCCCTTTGAAAAGCTTTTGATCTTTTTGTTTAGTGGAAGAGAAAAACGTTCCAGATACTGATAGAATAATCTGCTGTCCCAGTTTTTGTAGACTCTTTTGTAAATATTTTCCAGGTCTTTGCAGTAGAGACGGGGATTCTGGTTTAATCCGTCCATGACAAGGCCTACTTTCTGGAGATTTTCTTTCCGGTTTTCCCGCCAGTTTTTTCCGAAAAGCCGGATCTGGCCGCTGTCCGGGGAGATCATTTCAAAAACAGACATCAAAGTAGTAGTTTTACCGGCGCCGTTTTCTCCGATCATTCCTACGATCATACCTCTGGGAATCTGAAAGCTTATGTGATCCAGAGTGAAATCTTTATATTTCTTTGTAAGCTGATCCACTGACAAAATTGGTTCCATACTATTCCTCCTCATAAAACATCTGAAGAATCTGGATCATCTGGTCGCAGGAAATGTGATATTCTTTCCCGATATTGGCTACCTCCATCAGCTTCTTTTCTGCTATACGGAGATGCTCTTCCCGGATAAAATCCTGATTCTGAGCGGCGACAAAGGTTCCTTTGCCTGCCACGGTTTCAATAAACCCATCCCGCTGAAGTTCCTCATAAGCATGCTGGGCGGTAATAACGCTGACATGAAGGCTTTTGGCCAGACCCCGTATAGAGGGGAGAGGATCTTTTGGCTTCAATTCGCCGCTCATGATCATGGCCTTGATCTGAGTGACGATCTGCTCGTAGATGGGCTGACTGTTGCTGCTGCTTAAAATAATGTTCATCTTTTCACCTCGGTGTACTTACTGTATATATACTGTACTTGTTTGATA
>DWUX01000165.1 GCA_019120545.1 Candidatus Blautia stercoripullorum
TGAAACGCCGGGGCTTTACCGACCAGACCATGCGGGGTTGGACGTTTGAGAACGACAACGGGGAAAACCCGTAGGCCGGCATAGCCCGCCGCTATGTGGAACAGTGGGAACGGGAGTATACAGGCCGACATCGCTGCCCAGGTTCGCAACATGAGAGAAGCTGATGAAAACATCTGCAGTTTTATTCAAGCGGATATATCGCAGCTCTCAGAAGAACTTTCTAGAACCAGAGACCTGATCGTTAGGCTTGAGGACGCAAAATCGTCTGAAAGCAAATCGGCTAAAGGGCAGGGTGAAATCAAAAAAATCATTTTCAGCTTTCCGGCTTTTATCGAGTCCAGTGCTTATGAAGAAAAATTGTCCTTGTTTAATACTGTGATTGAACGTATCATTATTTAGATTACGGCAACGAGCAGATATGTCACATTTTTGTGAAAGGGACACCAAAGGATAAGTACGATGATTTTTTTGTCGGAGGGTATCTGTCACCTGAGTTTTTGACAGATACCCGTAAACCCCAAATGTGTAATCGAGATAGGGATAGCAAATGCCATTCACAGTGCAGCAGGAATTGAAATGAGGGAGGAATGCAGTCAGTATATGGACCGCAGACGAGCTCAGTATGGGAAAGATTACGAAGAGCCCAATGGACAGGCATTACTGACAGCAGGATATAATCTCCCCGCAGAGCATGTGATCCATACAGTAGGCCCTATTGTATATGGAAAGCTTACAGAAGATCTGAAAGAGGATTTAAGAAACTGCTATAAAAATGTTCTGAAATGCTGTGTGGAACATGGGATCCGTTTCGTCGCCTTTTGCTGCATCAGTACAGGAGAATTTCACTTTCCAAATGATGAGGCTGCCAGGATCGCGGTAGAAGAGGTGAGAAAGTTTCTGGAAAAACATGAGGAAAATTTTGACAGGATCCTTTTTAATGTATTTAAAGATGTGGACAGAGCATTATACCAGGAACTTGTATAAATATTCCTGACATCTTAATGCGGCAGCTCCTTTCTTTTGGGGAAAATCTGATACTTGGGATTTTGGTTTTGAAAATGTTTTAATATTCCTATTGACAGAAGAAATAAGGATGAGTATAATGTGCTTACTCAATAAGCACATTTGAAGGGAGAAGGAGCATATGCAGATTATTATCAGCAATAATGCGGACAAACCCATCTATGAGCAGATCACATCTCAGATCAAGGCCATGATCATGAGCGGCGAGCTTCAGGGGGGAGATACTATACCCTCTGTGAGGGCTCTGGCAAAATTCCTCCATGTCAGTGTGATCACTGTGCGAAAGGCTTATGAGGAGCTGCAGAGAGATGGGTTTATAGATTCTGCTGTAGGACGGGGAAGTTTTGTGGCAGAAAGAAACAGGGAGTTTTATATGGAGGAACAGCAGCGGCTGGCAGAGGAACATCTGCGCCAGGCAGCCGAGATCGGCAGAGTCCACCATATTCCGCTGGAAATTTTACAGGATATATTGAAGATGTTTTATACAGAGGAGGAATAACATGGACTATGCTTTAGAAGTAAAGAATCTGTCAAAAACCTACAAACAATCAGGATTTACCCTGGATAATGTTTCTTTTAGGGTGCCCAGAGGCACCATCATGGGCTTTGTAGGAGAAAACGGCGCCGGCAAGTCAACTACCGTAGGTTGTATACTGAATACTTTATTCCGGGACAAGGGAGAAATACATATTTTGGGACAGGAAATGAGTGATCAGGATACAAAGCTGCGGCAGAGGATCGGCGTGGTCTATGACGGAGATAACTTTCCCGGCTACTATACGGCGGAGCAGGTAGGAAAAGTGATGAGAGGGATTTACCAGAAATGGGACGATGAGTTTTTTGAAAAATATCTGAGAAAGTTTGGATTGGACAAAAAGCAAAAAATCAAGACTTACTCCAGAGGAATGACTATGAAGCTGGCTATTGGCGCGGCTCTTGCCCATAAGCCGGAGCTGTTGATCCTGGATGAGGCAACCTCCGGACTGGATCCGGTTATGCGGGAGGAAATGCTGGAGGTTTTTCTGGAATTTATAGAAGATGAAAATCATTCCATACTTCTCTCTTCTCATATTACCAGTGACCTGGAAAAGATTGCAGATTACATTACTTTTCTCCATGAGGGGAAAGTAATCTTAACAGTAGAGAAAGATGAGATACGGTACAATTATGGGATCATGCGGTGCAGGGACAGAGAATTTGAAGCTTTGGAGAAAGAAGACATGATCGCCTGGAAAAAAGGAGAGTATCAGATTGATGTGCTGGTGCCGGACCGGGAGAAGGCGGCCAGAAAATATAAAGACGCCGTAATAGACCATGCTTCTGTAGATGAGGCTATGCTGCTTATGATAAAGGGGGAAAGAAAATGAATGGATTATTAAAGAACTGTTTTTACGGGCTCAGAGGAAATTTTCGGATAATCGGCGCTGCGGCTGTGCTCTTAGGAGGACTATGCCTTATAATAGGAGATCCTTTTGCTGTCAGTATTTTTCCCTTTCTTCCGGCTCCGGTCCTGGCGGCGGCAGCTGTTGCCTGCCTCAGAAGGGAGAGTGCTTCCAGATGGAGCAGATATAAGATTACTCTTCCTGTGAGGAGAAGAGATATTGTAAAAAGCCAGTATCTTATTCATGGGATCTGCGCTTTGGCGGGAATGCTCTGCGCAGGAATATTTCTGGCCCTGGTTCTGATCATTCACGGTAATATTTACTTTTACTATGGATTCCGTGATGTGCTGACTCTGGTCCTGGGTGGAGGAATCCTGGCTGTTTTTATGGGAGCTATTGCCTATCCCTTGTATTACTGGTGGGGCGAGGAGAAAACAGAAATCATTATAGCCCTGGCCGTTATAGGGGCTGTGGCGGCGATCCTGGCGCTGAGCATGCTGATCAATTTCCTGACAGGGGAGGGCGGTGTGACAGATACTCAGTATTATATCAGTCTGGGGATTATTCTTCTTATCAGTGTGGCGGTCTATGGAGGATCCTGCTTTCTGTCTGCGCTAATCTATGAAAAGACAGAGTGGTAAGAAGTATAGTTTCAGGGAACTGAAGAACGGGATACCCATGAATAAAAGATTGCCCTGGACTTCGGAAAAAGATTCTGCTAGTATTATCTTCAGAATATTCAGAGGGAGAGGCATAGTATGTATGAAATAATGAGTTCGGATGAGGCGATCCGCCTGATCCGGGATGGAGATTGTATTTGTGTGAATTCTTTTGTGGGTATTGAAAATCCGGTGGAACTCCATGAGGCGATTTACAGGAGATACCAGAGGATGCAGTCCCCCCGCCACCTGACCATCATTTCCAGTGCCGGCTTTGGGGTCTGGGATGAAGAGCATAATGCGGAAGGGTATATTCGGGAAGGCGCGGTGGACCGGCTGATCTGCGGTCATTTCGGGGCAATGCTGAGCACCAAAAAGCTGGTGCTGGAAGATCGGTTTGAGGCCTATAATCTGCCCCTGGGCTGTATTTCCCATGCGATCCGGGCCCAGGCGGGAGGGCTTCCGGGAGCTCTCTCCAAGGTAGGTTTGGATATTTTTGTGGATCCCAGAAAAGAGGGCCCGGGCATCAACCGGATTTCTATTGATGATTCTCTGGTCAAATATGTAGAAGTGGACGGAGAAGAATTTCTTTATTATAAACTGCCAAAGATCACAGTTGCCCTGATCAAGGGAACGGCAGCGGACCGCAAGGGAAATATTTCCTTTGACGATATGTTTATGTCCGGGGACGCCCTGTCTATCTGCCAGGCCGTAAAAGCAAACCATGGAAAAGTGATCGTTCAGGTAGACCGCCTGGTAAATACCCCTTCCCGTCCGAGAAATGCCATTATCCCAGGCTGTCTGGTAGACGCTATCGTAGTGGCGGAGCCGGAGGAGCAGAATGAAGCCTATAAGGCTTTGACCGGAAGTTTTGAGATTCCTTATGAGGACTGGAGTATGTGGAATGAGAAAATTGATACAGTTTCTTCAAAGCAGTCGAAAAACAGTGTGGTGGGAAATATCATCGGCAGGAGAGCGGCCAAGGAGCTGCGGGTGGACGATATTGTCAATATCGGCATCGGGATTCCGGAAATGGTCTCCAGACATACCAGGAAAAACGGGATGCTGGACATGGTGACCCTTACCGTTGAATCTGGAGGAATCGGAGGCTTTCCTGTTTCCGGAGAGGTATTCGGAGCTATGATCGGCGCCTCTTCCGTTTATGATATGGCCAATCAGTTTGATCTTTATGATAACGGAGGTCTGGACATCTGCTTTATGGGCGCTCTGGAAGTGGATAAAGAGGGCAATGTGAACGCACATAGAGGTACAGGGGCCTTTGCCGGGATCGGAGGCTTTGCCAATATTACTGCAAAAACGCCTACGGTGGTGTTCTGTATGACCTTTAACACAAAAGGTCTGGAGGTATCTCAGAAAAAAGGGGTTGTGACCATCCATCAGGAGGGCTCCATCCCTAAATTTGTTGACCATGTGAGGAGCATCAGTTTTTCGGCAAAGAGAGCCATCGCCAATGGACAGAAAGTCCTTTACGTGACAGAACGGTGCGTTTTTCGCTTGACGCCAAAGGGGCTTAAGCTGATTGAAGTATATCCGGGGGTAGATGTGGAACAGGATATCCTGGCCCGTCTTCCTTTTAAAGTAGAAATATAAAATCTGTATACATAAAAAAATGTTTTTGTACGTGGAAAAAACATGTTTAGACTAGATAATTTGGCTAAAATGTGGTATCTTTAATACGTGCTGATTGCGAAAAATGACAAAAAAGATAAGGCTTGCAAATCAATTTTGAAGGGAAGGTGAGCAATTGGAAAATTATACTAAGTACAAATTAAAAAAGAAGGATGAACTGGAGTCATTATTGGCCGATAAAGACAATTTGTTCATCATTGCCTGCAATAAGTGTTTCAAAGAGTTTGAAACCATTGATGAACCAGAGTGCGGCGAACTGGAGAAGCTTGCTGCCGAGTGCGGAAAGACTGTTGTGGGCAGTGCGAGAGTTGATTTCTTATGCAACAAAACTCAGACAGAAAGGAAAATGCAGGATCTGATCCCTGAAGGCACAGAAAATGTTATCGTGATTTCCTGCGGACTGGGAATTCAGACAATTGCAGATTTAGCAGATAAACCTGTGTATGCGGCCAGCAATTCACTTAATTATACAGGATATCATGGTATGGCGCTCACAGAGCGGAAATGTGATGCATGTGCACAGTGTTATCTGAATATAACCGGCGGTGTCTGTCCCATCGTTGACTGCTCTAAGAGTCTGGTAAACGGACAGTGCGGCGGTGCGAAAAACGGAAAATGCGAAGTAGACAGCAGCAAAGACTGCGCCTGGGAAAAAATCTATAGAAGACTGGAAAAACAGGGACGTCTTGAAGAGTTCCTGAATCAGCCGATCCAGCTGAGAGATTATTCTAAGGTGAACTTTAAGTTTGTAAATGATTATGTGAAGTCTATCCGGGCAGACAGACTGGAAGGTTATTACGGCGGTGTTCATCCTTCTGAACGGAAAGAATATACAGAACATCTGGCCTTAAAGAGATTTCCGGATCCGGAAGAAGTGGTGATCCCTCTGTCCATGCATGCAGGGGCTCCGGCCAATCCTGTAGTGCAGGTCGGAGATGAAGTGAAAGTAGGACAGAAGATCGGAGAGGCGGCTGCCTTTATCAGCAGTCCTGTACATTCCAGCGTCAGCGGTACAGTTACTGCGATTGAAAACCGGGGCCACGCTACCAGAGGAGAGTGTCTCTCTGTTGTGATCCGGTCTGACGGAAAGAATACCCTTCATGAATCTGTACAGCCTCATAAAGGTCTGGAAGAGCTGACTCCTGATGAGATCGTAGAGATCGTAAAAGAAGCAGGAATCGTAGGTATGGGCGGCGCCGGCTTCCCAACATCTGTAAAGCTGAAACCTGCCAAACCTGTAGATACCATCCTTTTGAACGGATGTGAATGTGAACCCCTTCTGACTGCGGACCACAGAGTGCTCCTGGAGTTCGCAGATGATGTGATTTATGGACTTAAGGCCATCATCAAGGCAGTAGGAGCGGAGAAAGGTGTGATTGTCATTGAAGACAATAAACCGGACGCCATCCAGCTGATGAATGAGAAGACAGCAGATTTAGATAATATCGAAGTAGTTGCGGCCAAGACAAAATACCCCCAGGGCGCTGAGAAAATGCTGATCAAGCGTGTGACCGGAAGAAAGGTTCCAAGCGGCGGTCTGCCGGCAGATGTAGGCTGTATCGTCAGCAATATCAGCACCACAAAAGCTATTGCCGATGCGATTTTAACGGGTATGCCTTTAATCGAGCGTGTTGTGACAGTAACAGGAGAAAGGGTGAAGAACCCTGGAAACTTTATCGTAAAGATCGGTACCAACACAAAAGACCTTATTGACTACTGCGGCGGTATAATCGGAGACGACGTTACCATTAAGGCCGGCGGACCTATGATGGGATTCCTTCTTACAGATACAAATGTGCCGATCATGAAAGGCTCCAACGGAATCATTGCCGTGGATACAGATCATACAGTAGAACAGCCATGTATCAAATGCGGACGCTGTATGGATGTGTGTCCTATGGAACTGTCTCCTCTGTATTTTGCAAAATTTGCAGATGAGGAGAACTGGCAGGGCATGAAGGACAAAAATGTTATGGACTGTATCGAGTGCAGATGCTGCGAGTATATCTGTTCATCCAAGATTCCATTAGTTACCAAGATCAAAGCCGGAAAAAATGCAGTAAGGGGGATGAAGTGATATGTTGATTACCGAATTAAAACCCAGAGAAACCATTGAATCCCTGGTAAATGGAAAAAAAGTTTTCATGATCAACTGTCAGGGATGCAAGGAAGTTCATTTTCCGGAAAAGGAAGCCAAAGAGCTTCAGAAAGAATTGGAAGATAATGGAAGCCTGACCGGGGCTATTACTACTGACTACATATGTAATCCGGAAAATATGGAGCTCCGTCTCCAGAATCATATGAGCGAGATCGAAGCTGCCGATGTGGTACTTGTTTTATCCTGCGGAGTAGGAGTACAGACCATCGCCGCTTACCTGGAAGAGAAAAAGGTATGCGCAGCCTGTGATACCTATCCGCTGCCGGGATTCCAGGGAGTGACTCCTCTGGAATATAAATGCGACCAGTGCGGCGAGTGCTATCTGAACCTGACCGGAGGGATCTGCCCTATCACTGCCTGCTCCAAGAGTCTGGTAAACGGACAGTGCGGCGGTGCGAAAAACGGAATGTGCGAAGTAGACAGCAACATGGAATGCGGCTGGGAGCGCATCTACAGACGCCTTGAAAAGATCGGACGTCTGGACGCGCTGAAATGTCCCACCCAGGTGCGGAATTTTGCAACGGATGAAGAAGTTTCCAAATAGAGAAACTGTTAAAAATTAAATGATTAGGAGTAATGTATAATGAAAATTACTGAGTTATTTGAACGTGGTGAATTTGTTGTGTCTGCGGAAGTTGGTCCGCCGAAAGGATTTCATGTAGAACATTTACTGGAAGAAGCGAAAACATATCTGAGCGGTATTACTGCGGTTAACGTAACAGATAATCAGTCTTCTGTTATGCGTCTGGGATCTCTTGCAATGTGCAAGGCTCTGAAGGATGAAGGACTGACGCCCATCTATCAGCTTACCTGCCGTGACAGAAACCGTATCGCCCTCCAGTCCGATCTTTTAAGCGCTGCGATGTTCGGAATTGAGAACCTGCTTCTTCTTACAGGAGATCATACCAAACTTGGCGATCATCCTCAGGCAAAACCTGTATTTGATCTGGATTCTGTTTCTTTGATCCATGCAGTTACCAAATTGGAAGAAGGCGTGGATCTGGGCGGAAACGAACTGATCGGGGAACCTCCTAAATTTGCAAAGGGAGCAGTGGTATCTCCCTGCAGCGATTCTGTAGACGCACAGCTTGCAAAAATGGAGAGAAAAGTAATGGCTGGAGCCGATTACTTCCAGACACAGGCAGTTTTTGAACCGGAAAAATTCATTAAGTTTATGGAAAAAGCAAAACAGTTTGGAAAACCGGTCCAGGTAGGAATCATCATTCCGAAGTCTGCAGGAATGGCTAAGTTTATGAACAATAACGTAGCCGGCATTCATGTTCCTGATGAAATGATCGAGGAGCTGAAAAAAGATAAAGAGAAGACAAAAGCAGGAATCACAGGCGTAGAGATTGCTGCCCGGATCATCAAAGAATGTAAACCATACTGCCAGGGCGTACATATCATGGCCCTTGGCTGGGAGTCAAAGGTACCAGATCTTCTTAAACTGGCTGAAATTTAATTTGAAATATACTGACAAAAGTCAGATTAAAACAAAAAACAGCACCAGGTTCAGGAATTTTACAAATCCTGAATCTGGCGCTGTTTTTTATACCGATAGAGCGGCGTTAAAGTGTATTTTCTATTCCCTTATTTGAAAATGAAGATATTTTGCAAGCTTTTTTTCCGGCGGAATGATACAATAAAGTCTGGCAGGAGGAAAGAGAAACGTGAAACCAACCGCAAGAAAGATTGTATATGACGAAATTTTGAAGATCGAGGCCTTTCACCTGAAGGGAATTTTCCAGCCATTTCCAAATCATTTCCATGAATATTATGTGATCGGTCTTATAGAGAGAGGAAAAAGGAAGCTTTTCTGCAGAGGAAGAGAGTATCTGGCTGCAGAGGGAGATATCCTTTTGTTTCACCCGGGGGATAATCACGCCTGTACCCAGGAAGATGAGGAAGAACTGGATTACAGAGGACTGAACATTTCCCCAAATATCATGTCAGTGCTGGTGGAGGAACTGACAGGCAGGCCAGAACTGCCTGGCTTTTCTCAAAATCTGATCAGGGACCAGGAAACTGCCTGCTGTCTGAAGAATCTTCATGAACTACTTATGGCGGGAAAACAAGATTTCGGCAAAGAGGAAAAATTGCTCCTTCTGCTGGAATTGCTTTTGCAAAAATACAGACAGATTTTTTCGGGAGAAATCCCATTGTGCCAAGAAGAGATCCAGAAGGCCTGCAGATTCATGGAAGAAAATCTGGATAAACCCCTTTCTCTGG
Source organism: Candidatus Blautia stercoripullorum (assembly GCA_019120545.1). Lineage (GTDB taxonomy): Bacteria > Bacillota > Clostridia > Lachnospirales > Lachnospiraceae > Blautia > Blautia stercoripullorum. Next base: position 9,102 of record DWUX01000165.1, read on the forward strand.
AGCAGATCTGCAGGCATACCGGTCTGGGAAAATCTACCCTACTCAGAGCCTTTACCAGAGAAAAAGGGATCACCCCATACCGTTATCTGGAGACACTCCGCATCAACAAAGCCAGAAAACTTCTGGAAGAGGGCAGGACTCTCACAGAGGCGGCTTTAGAAACGGGATTTTCGGACCAGAGTCACTTTACTAATTATTTTACCAGTTTTACAGGAATCTCTCCCGGAAGCTATCGAAATATTTATCAGATAAAAGAAGGATGGGAAAAAGAGAAATCCCGTCTTAAAGAAAGGATAGGAACAGGAGAACATGGAGAATAAAAACTATATAGGGCATTTCACAGCAGCTTTGACCATCCTTATCTGGGGGACTACTTTTATTTCTACCAAGGTCCTTCTGGAGGATTTTCAGCCTGTGGAAATACTGGTTTTTCGATTTATACTGGGATTTGTGATCCTGCTGCTGCTCAGCCCAAGAAGATTAAAAACCAAAGGACCTGGGGAAGAGCTATTGTTTGTAGGGGCCGGTTTATCCGGGATCTGCCTCTATTATCTTCTGGAAAATATTGCCCTGACTTATACCCTGGCCTCTAATGTGGGAGTCATTATCTCCGTAGCCCCCTTTTTCACCGCCATACTGGCCCATTTGTTCATGAGGGAAGAAGAGAAGCTGAGAATCCCGTTTTTTATCGGTTTCTTCCTGGCAATGGCCGGAATTATCATGATCAGTTTTAACGGAGCGGAACTAAAGCTGAATCCCGCAGGAGATCTTCTGGCCCTGCTGGCGGCTCTGGTGTGGGCGGTATATTCTATTTTATCCAGAAAGATCAGCAGTCTGGGGTATCCAGTAGTACTGACGACCAGAAGGACCTTTTTCTACGGGCTCCTGTTTATGATACCGGCGTCTTTTCTTCTGGATTTCCGGCTGAATGGGGCGCCCCTTTTAAAACCGGTGAATCTGCTGAATATTCTTTATCTGGGAGCCGGAGCCTCGGCTCTTTGCTTTGTGACCTGGAATTTTTCCGTAAAGAAGCTGGGAGCGGTAAAGACCAGTATTTATATCTATCTGGTACCGGTGATCACTGTGGTCACCTCAGTTCTCATTTTACATGAACAGATAGGCATAATGTCGGCTCTGGGCGTTCTGCTTACCCTGGCAGGGCTGGGACTGTCGGAGATAAAATGGAAAAGAAAAAGTTCTCATTAGAGGAGGTAAAAATGGATATTTACGAAAAGGTCAAAGAAACTGCCATGCAGAGCGGTATGTGGCAGACGGGTTATATTAATACACAGGATTTGCTGTTTTACTCGGAAATACGGAAAATCTGTAAAGAAAATAGTTGCCGCAATTACGGAACAACCTGGGCCTGTCCTCCTGCAGTTGGCACAATAGAGGAATGTAAAAAAAGAGTTATGCAATACGAGAAAATGCTCCTGTTCTCTATCAAATATAACTTGAAAGATTCCTATGACTTTGAAGGGATGGAAAATGCCCTGTTTTCTTTTAAAGACAGCGTAGATATTTTCGATGAAAAACTTAAACTGTTTTTGTCGGATTATCTGCTGCTTTCCAATGAAGGGTGTGGAAGATGTAAGAAATGCACCTATCCTGATTCGCCCTGCCGTTTCCCAGAGCATCTGCATCATTCTATAGAAGGTTATGGTTTTCAAATCTATGAACTTGCGAAGGCTGCCGGGATCAAGTACAACAACGGCGAAAATACGGTAACATTTTTCGGAGGATTGCTTTTTAGAAAGTAAGCCTGCTTTGTGCAAAGCGGTACAAGGCAGGTTTTTTTCATGTTATAACCGGAAATTTATTGTGTAAGCCGGGGAGATTTGCTATTATCTTCCTAAAGATTAAAAAACGGTCAGAAGTATTTTGAAAGTTGTCTGCAGGAGGGAATATGGATCATAAGGCAGTGCAGGCCATAGGCAAAGCCACGATGGAATATATAAAAACCGTATTGAAACCGGGAATGAATCTTAAAGAAGTCCGAAGGTTATGTGAGGAGAAAATGCTGGAGCTGGGAGCAGATTCCTTCTGGTATTGGAATGTTGGGGCTTTAGTCTTTTCCGGAAAAGAGACTACTCTTTCTGTTTCTGGAAGGGAATATGCGACCTTTGACAGAGTTCTCCAGGAAGAAGATATTATCACTATTGATCTTAGCCCTCAGAGAGAACAGATCTGGGGAGACTATGCTAGGACCATTATTCTTGAAAAGGGAAAGGTAGTGGAGAATATAGACGGTATCAGTAATGAAGAATGGAGGGCAGGCCTGCGGATGGAGCAGAAGCTTCACCGGGAGCTGTATGATTATGTGACGGCAGATACCACATTTGAAGAATTGTTTTATTATATGAATAAGAGGATCACCGACCAGGGATATATAAATCTTGATTTCCTGGGAAATCTGGGACATTCCATAGAGAAAAGGAAAGAAGACCGGATTTATATAGAAAAGGGCAACCAGAAGGAACTCAGGGAAGTATCCTACTTTACATTTGAACCCCATATTTCCAGGAAAAATTCTCAGTATGGGTATAAGTGGGAAAATATTTACTGTCTGGAAAATGGAAAATTAAAGGAAGTGTAGATATGGTTCGGGAAGCAGTATATGAAGATTTAAAGGAGATATTGGAATTGTATCTGGATCTCCACGAGAAAGAGATTCCTGAGGAGTCGGAACATCTGGAATCTGTATGGAGACAGATCATAACAGATAAAAACCATCATTTAATTGTAAATGTGCAGCAGGATAGAATTGTATCTTCCTGTGTCTGTGTGATCATTCCTAATCTTACCAGGAACGTCAGGCCTTATGCGTTTATTGAAAATGTTGTGACTTTGTCAGGGTTCAGAGGCCGGGGATATGCTACGGAGTGTCTTGATTACGCCAGGAATATTGCGGAACAAAACAACTGTTATAAAATGATGCTCCTTACAGGAGCGAAAGATCAGAAAACACTGGATTTTTACAAACGTGCAGGATATAACAGCGAGGATAAGACGGCATTTATCCAGTGGATAAAACCTTAAAAGAACAGGAGAAGATATTGAACAGGGCCGTACTGATACAATCATTAAAACAATGCTCATGTACGGTAAAGAAGCAAGCAACCGAAAACAAGAG
>DWUX01000166.1 GCA_019120545.1 Candidatus Blautia stercoripullorum
ATTGTATGCGATAGGCGCTCCAAAAATAAATCCTCTGGACTCCGCAGCGGCGATCACATCCACTTCTGTCCCCTCCAAAAGTTTCTGAAGGGAATCAATAGCCAGTGCAAACCCTTCCGCATCCTGAAGGATGCTGGTCACATCCCGGAAAATGATCCCCTTCTCCGGAAAATCGGGAATGCTTACTATATAGTCTTCAATTTTTTTCTTTTCACAACTGCCCATCTTATCTCCATCCTTTTTTATATCGAATAATGTCTTTTATCTGATTAATATGTAGATTTTAGTATAACATCTTTTTTTCCCATACGCAAATTTTTTATCGGATATTCTGTATGATCATCTCTATACTTTCTCTTCCCATATAGGAATTGACGGAAGGATAGTAGATCATATCCCATTTTTCCTTCTCCCTGAGTCTTCTGACAAACTCTTCCCCTTCTCCGAACCAGACTCCCTCAGCCCGGAATCCATAGTCGTCAGACAGATCCATCTTTACTACATTTTTATTCTTTCCCAATATCCGGCAGCTGAGTACCTTCATATTCTTCTGAGCAAAAACCGGCTTTGTGTTGCCTTTTCCAAAGGGTTCCAGAAGGGAAAGCTGCCGGATCAGAGGGATCGTCACATAAGACATAGGCATAGGCACGTCAATGACGATTTTTTCTGTCATGTCTTCCTGGGTCAAGGTGCAGTTTTCATTAAGTCTTTTTCGGAGAACTTCTACATTTTCTTCAGGAAGAGAAAGCCCTGCCGCCATAGGATGTCCGCCGAACTTGGTAAGGAGATCCTTGCATTTCACCAGTTCATGGAACATGTGATAGGTCTCAATAGAACGCCCTGAACCTTTTACTCCCTCTTCTCCCTTGGTCAATACAAACACCGGACGTACATACCGTTCCCGCACCCTGCCGGCAATGATCCCCGCCAGACTCTCGTGACAGTCCGGCAGGTAGATCACCAGTACCCGGTCATTCTTCAGATCTGTATTCTCTACCATCTCTACCGCTTCTTCCACCCCTTTTGCCGTCATATCCTTTCTGCTGTCATTTAAGTCTTTCAGATCCTGGGCCAAGTCAGCAGCTTCACTGGGATCTTCCGCCAGAAGAAGTCTTAAAGCCCGCTTGGCTGTGCTCAGTCTTCCGCTGGCATTCATGCAGGGACCGATGACAAAGCCGATATGATATGCTGAAATATCCCTGTTTTCCAGATTATTGACACGGATCAGTGCTTTTAAACCTTCATTCTCCGGATTTTGCAGTCTTCTCAGCCCGTCTTTTACCAGAATACGGTTTTCGTCTTTCAGATCCATCACATCTCCCACTGTAGCGATAGCCGCAAAAGGGATCAATTCTTCCGTCTCTTTTTCCGGTATTCCCAACCGATCATAAAGTCCCTGAATGACCTTATAGGCAACCATGGCCCCGCAGATCCCTTTAAAAGGATAAGGGCAGTCCGGCTGCTTGGGATTCACAACCGCATCTGCCGGAGGAAGGATGCTGTGGATCGTTCCGTCCTCCTCTTCTTCATAAGGCACCTCATGATGATCAGTGACCAGTACGGTCATTCCCAGTTCCTTTGCATATCCGATCTGTTCTGCGGCGCTGATCCCGTTGTCGCAGGTAATGATAGTATCGATCCCTGCCTTTGCCGCCAGGTCGATAAGCTCCCGGCTGATCCCGTAGCCGTCTTTGATCCGGTCCGGAATATCTGCATCTGCCACGGCCCCTGCTCTGGAGAGACCTTTCAGCAATATATAAGTAGAGCATACCCCGTCAATATCATAGTCCCCGATGATCCGGATTTTCTTCTGCTCCAATATCTTCTCTGTCAATATATCCAGCAGCTTCTCAATATCTTTCAGAAGCTTCCAGGAATGAAGGCTGGATAGTTTTCCGTAAAGATATCTGTCTATCTCCTGATCTGTGATCTGATCCCTGTTCCGGATCAGTCTGGCGATCACCGGATCCACGCCAAATTTTCTCCCGATTTCCTGAAAATCCGCCTTTTTGGCAGACACCACCCATTTTTCCATAGCTGTTTCTCCTCTGTATGTATAGAAAGAAGGCCGCCGCATTTAACTTCCATGCGGCAGCCTCTTTTCTTTATTTCTTTGCTTTTTTCAATTTTGTTTTCATCACATACCACATAGCACCTGTCAGGCAGACGGAAGAATATCCGCCGCAGACAATACCTACCATAAGAGGCAGGGCGAATTCCCGAATGGAAGATACTCCCAGCAGGAACAGCATAAAGATACTGATAAAAGTGGTCAGTGAAGTGTAGATACTTCTGGTCAGGGTCTGGGTAATGCTGGCATTTACCAGTGTCTCCAGCTCCTGATCGGTTTTCACTTTCGTTGACTTCAGGTTCTCTCTGATACGGTCAAAGATAACAATGGTCGCATTAATAGAGTATCCCAGGATCGTCAGCATACAGGCGATAAAGGTGTTTCCTACGGAAACTCTTGCCAGCACATAGAAAGCAAATACGATCAGCACGTCATGAAGCAGAGCAAGGACCGCGCTGCTGGCAAAACGGATATCCTTAAACCGGAACCAGATGTAAAAGAGCATCATGATAGCAGCTACGACTACAGACAATACTGCGTCTCTTCTCATTTCACCGCTGACAGTAGAAGAAATACTCTCTGATGTGATCTTATCTGCGTCTACTCCGAAATCATCTACCATAGCCTGCTCAAGGGCTTCTCTCTGATCTACATTCAGAGTTGAAGTCTTAATGATCACCTGACTGCTGTCTACTACTTTCGTAGCCTGCACATTTGCATCTCCTGTGATCTCTTCTACCACCGGGATAACCTGGGCGTCTATCTCATCCATGGACAGTTCCTCATTAAAGGTAACATTTGTGGAAGTTCCTCCCTGGAATTCCAGACTGTAATTTAAAGGACTGCCTGTTGCCGCATTGTAAGCGATCATACCTACCGGACCTGAAAGGATCAGGATGATGGATATTGTAAAGAATATTTTCCTCTTCTGAAGGAAATGGATAGGCGCTCTTTCTTTGCGCTTGCCGTAAAGCTTCTCATTTCTCACTCCTACCGCATACAGGGCATTGATCAGGAGCCTGGAAATTACCAGAGCAGTAAACATGGAGATCACAATACCAAGGGCAAGAGTCTGGGCAAAACCTTTGATGGTACCTGTACCCAGCCAGTTCAGAACGAAAGCTGCGATCAGAGTAGTGATATTTCCATCAAAGATAGCGGAAAAGGCTTTGTCAAAACCATTTTTCAGCGCTGTCCTCACGCTTCTTCCTGCCGCGATCTCCTCCTGGATACGGGCGTAGATGATAACGTTGGCATCCACGGCCATACCAATAGAAAGAATGATACCTGCAATACCCTGTAAGGTAAGGGTCAGGTCAAAAGCATTCAGAGCGATCAGATCCAGACATACATAGATCACCAGAGCTACGCCGGCAACAAATCCCGGGACCCGGTAAACAACGATCATAAACAGAATGATCAGAGCCAGACCGATAGCCGCTGCCAGCACGCTGGTAGAGATGGCTTCTTCGCCAAGCTGGGCGGCTACTACGCTGGAACGCAGCTCGGAAAGTTCCAGGTTCAGACCGCCGATACGGATAGTAGAAGCCAGATTTTCCGCTTCCTGGGCATCTGCCATACCATCAATCTGGGCCTGACCATTCGTGATCTCTGTCCTTACGCTTGGGACACTTACAAACTGACCGTCATAGTAAATACCAATGCTGTCCTGTCCGTCTTCATAGGCCGTTTTCGTAGCTTCCGCAAATTTATCCTTTCCAGAATCTGTAAGAGTCAGGCTGACCACATTTTCTGTGTTGTTTCCCAGGTCGTCCTGTCCCACCATAGCCTTGGCGTCGCTGACATCTGTACCAGTGAGGACGATCCCGCCGTCTTCCTGGATCTCTTCGATAGATTTTGTCAGTTCATATTCTCCCGTCTGAGTATTCAGGGTATAGTTTTCATTGCCCTCTGAATCCTTGTGGGCAATAAAATACAAAGATCCCGGTTTTCCAAGTTCTTCCAGAATGGTGTTGGCATCGGTCACACCGGGGATTTCCACAACAATACGGTTGTTGCCCTCCTGGTATACCTGGGACTCTGTACTGTACTGCTGCACTCTTTCCTGGAGCTTGTAGATCGTATCTGACATATCTTCTGCACTTGGATTTTTTTCAGAGGCCTGATAAGTGATACTTACGCCTCCCGCCAGGTCCAGACCTGTGTTAATGTTTTTTGCGGCTCCTGTTCCTGTAGGGCCCCAGCCCACCGCTGATGTAAAGATCAAAAGGGCTGTTACGATAACCGTCAGCACCAGGATCAGTACGCCTCTGCTTTTCTTCATGATTTTTCCCTTCTTTACTGATTAATTTTCTTCTGCTTCTTCCGCTTCTGCGGCCTTCAGCATAATGGCACATTCCACCCTTTTTCTCTGAAGCTCGCAGCCGATATCATAGGCGTCATTGATAGAGCCGTGAAAATTGTAGGCGTTTGCCGCGCAGCCGCCGCTGCAGTAGAACTTTGCAAAGCACTTCTGACATTTTTCCTTTGCATAAACATTACAGTTTTTGAATTCTTCCCGGATGTCGTCACGTTTTACCCCGTCCCACACATTGCCCATAAGGAATTTTTCTTCTCCTACGAACTGATGGCATGGATATAAGTCACCCCAAGGCGTTACAGCCAGATACTCGGTACCTGAACCGCAGCCGGAAAGACGCTTATACACACAGGGGCCTCCTGTAAGGTCTATCATAAAATGGAAAAAGTTAAATCCTTTTCCTTCTTTCTTTCTCTTGATCATCTCCTGTGCCAGCTTGTCATATTCTTCACAGATCTTCGGCACATCTTCCTCTCTGATGGCATATTCCTCTTTTTCGTCAGCCACTACCGGCTCCACAGAGATCTGGTCAAAGCCCAGATCTGCCAGATGAAGAACATCTTTGGAAAAATCCAGATTGTGACGGGTAAAAGTGCCTCTTGCATAGTAGCTCTTCTCCCCTCTGCTCTTGGCAAACTTCTGGAATTTCGGCACTACCAGATCATAGCTTCCCGCTCCTTTACGGAAAGGCCGCATATAGTCATGGACCTCTTTTCTGCCGTCAATACTCAGTACCACATTGGCCATCTCTTTATTGGCAAATTCCATGATCTCGTCATTTAAGAGCACACCGTTGGTAGTAAGGGTAAAACGGAATTTTTTATTATGGAGCTTTTCCTGCTCTCTTCCGTATTCTACCAGACGTTTTACCACATCCCAGTTCATCAGAGGCTCTCCTCCGAAGAAATCTACCTCCAGATTTGTACGGTTTCCGGAATTGGCAATAAGAAAATCCAGAGCCTGCTTCCCTACTTCATAAGACATCAGGGCTCTTCTGCCATGGTATTCTCCTTCTTCTGCAAAACAGTACCGGCAGGCCAGATTGCAGTCATGAGCAATATGAAGGCAAAGGGCTTTGACTACCGTCTGCCTCTCTTTGAAATGTTCAATGGCATTTCTGTAAATGTCCTCAGTAAAAAGCATTCCCTGATCCTTCAGCTCCTGGATCTCTCCAAGTGCCTGATTTACATTTTCTTTACCATAATCTGTATCTAAGGCCTGATGGATCTCTTCCCGGTCTTTTCCTTCATCTAAAAGACCGATGATCTCATATACCAGTTCGTCCACCACATGTACAGAACCGCTGTTTACATCCAGCACAATGTTATAGCCATTATTTTTATAACGATGAATCACCGTGCTTCCCCTTTCTCTTTTCTCTTATGCACTAAAGTATGGGGCTGCTGCATGAAACAGATTTCTCCGTCTCACACAACAGCCCCACTCCTCGTATGCCGTTTTTCTTATTTATTCTCGCAGCTCTGATTTCCTACTGTGCAGGATGTCTTGCAGGCTGACTGGCAGGAT
>DWUX01000167.1 GCA_019120545.1 Candidatus Blautia stercoripullorum
GGAAGAAAGTATGAGACTGACACCTAAGGAACAGGAAAAACTCCTGCTTCATCTGGCCGGAAATCTGGCAAAAGAACGGAAAGCCAGAGGACTGAAATTGAATTACCCGGAAGCGGTAGCCTATATCAGTTCAGAATTAATGGAAATGGCCAGAGATGGAAAAGAGGTCACAGAGCTTATGCGTCTGGGGACAAAACTTCTTACCAGAGATGACGTAATGGAAGGAGTCGGGGATATGGTCACAGAGGTGCAGGTGGAAGCCACCTTCCCTGACGGCACCAAAATGGTCACTGTCCACAATCCTATTCAGTAATCCAATCAGGAGGTAACGCAATGAAAATCGGAGAAATCATGCCCTTGGAAAGGGAAATCACATTAAATGAAGGAAAGCCTTCTCTTACGCTGATGGTCACAAATACCGGAGACCGTCCTGTACAGGTAGGGTCTCATTTTCATTTTTTTGAAGTAAACCGCTGTCTGTCTTTTGACAGGGAAAAAGCCTACGGCTTCCATCTGGACATTCCTTCAGGAACTTCTGTCCGCTTTGAGCCGGGAGAGGAAAAAGAGGTTGCCCTCACTGCCATGGGAGGCACCAAGCGGATCTTCGGACTGAATGATCTGACCTGCGCCCAGGCTGTGGAAGGAACAAAAGCCGCTTCCATGGAAAAGGCAAAACAGAAAGGATTCCTTTAAAATACACAAACTAATCTTGGAGGTATGAATATGAGCACAAAAATATCCGGAGAGAAATATGCCATGATGTACGGCCCCACTACCGGGGATAAGGTACGGCTGGCAGATACAGACCTGGTCATTGAAGTAGAAAAAGATTACACCACCTACGGGGACGAGTGCAAATTCGGCGGCGGCAAGACCCTCCGTGACGGCATGGGCCAGTCTGTAAAGACCACCAGCGCCGACGGAGATCTGGATCTGGTGATCACCAACGCCCTGGTCCTGGATTATACAGGGATCTACAAAGCAGATATCGGAATTAAAGACGGAAAGATCGCAGGCATCGGCAAGGCCGGAAACCCTGCAGTTATGGATGGGGTAACTCCCGGAATGACCGTAGGCGCTTCCACAGAAGCCCTGGCCGGTGAAGGCCTGATCCTTACCGCCGGCGGACTGGATACCCATATCCATTTCATTTCCCCGCAGCAGGTAGAATGCGCTCTGTACAGCGGCGTCACCACGATGATCGGCGGCGGTACAGGTCCGGCAGACGGAACCAATGCCACCACCTGTACTCCAGGCCCCTGGAACATGGAAATGATGTTAAAGGCCTGTGAAGAATATCCTATGAACATCGGACTTTTAGGCAAAGGAAACTGTTCTGACGAGAAAGCTCTGGCAGAGCAGATCAAAGCCGGAGCCATGGGACTGAAACTTCACGAAGACTGGGGTTCTACTCCTGCCGCCATTGATCACTGTCTCAATGTGGCAGATGACTATGATGTACAGGTAGCCATTCATACAGATACCCTTAACGAAGGCGGCTGTGTGGAAGATACTCTGGCAGCCATTGCGGGAAGGACTATCCATACATACCATACAGAGGGCGCCGGCGGCGGCCATGCTCCTGACATTATCCGGGCAGCGGCAGCTCCCAATGTACTTCCCTCTTCTACCAACCCCACTATGCCTTATACAGTAAATACTCTGGACGAGCATCTGGATATGCTGATGGTATGCCACCATCTGGATAAGAGGATCCCTGAGGACGTAGCCTTTGCAGATTCCAGGATCCGTCCGGAAACCATTGCCGCGGAAGATGTCCTCCATGATATGGGCGTTTTCAGCATGATGAGTTCTGACTCTCAGGCTATGGGACGTGTGGGCGAAGTTATCACCCGTACCTGGCAGACAGCCAGCAAAATGAAAGGGGAGCGGGGACCTCTTCCTGAGGACGAAGGCCATGGAAACGACAACTTCCGGGCAAAACGTTATATTTCCAAATATACCATCAACCCGGCTATTACCCATGGTGTGGCTGACTATGTAGGCTCAGTGGAAAAAGGAAAATTCGCCGATCTGGTATTGTGGAATCCTGCATTCTTCGGTATCAAACCAGACCTGATCATCAAAGGCGGCATGATCATTGCCGGAAAGATGGGCGACGCCAACGCTTCCATTCCTACCTGTGAACCGGTGATGTATAAACCTATGTTTGCCGCTCACGGAAAGGCAAAATACGCTTCCTGCCTGACTTTTGTATCCAAAGCAGCCATGGAAGAAGACGTAAAGACAAAATATCATCTGGAAAAAACCGTGGTTCCTGTATCCGGCTGCCGCAATATCGGCAAAAAGGATATGAAATTCAACAGTGAAACACCCCAGATCACAGTAAACCCGGAAACCTATGAAGTAAAAGTAGACGGAGAACATATTACCTCCAAACCTGCTGACAAGCTTCCTCTGACACAGCTTTACAGCTTATTCTAAGGAGGTGCTCTATGTTAGGCGTATGTTTATTATTTGTAGGGATCGTCCTGATCAATAACGGTATGTGTACCTTATACAAGGTAGACGGAAGATCAGCGGCGGTGATGAATATCCTTACCGGAGGACTTTCCATTTTTATTAATGCGGTAAACCTGGTAATGGGAAATTATTATGCTGCGGGAACCGGACTGCTCTTCGGCTTCACTTATATTTTTGTAGCTTTTTCCAAACTGTGGAACTTAAGCCCTATTCCCTTTGCGTGGTTTTCCACCTTCGTTGCAGTAAATGCCGTAGTCTTCGGAACCATTGAAGGCGTTACAGGAAGCTCTGCCTTAAATGTAACCGCAGACTGGCGGTGGGCTGCTATCTGGTACCTCTGGGCCATTCTCTGGGGAACTTCCTTTGTGGAAGATATCTGCGGGAAAAAGCTGGGGAAATTCGTCCCCTGTCTCCAGGTATTTGAAGGAGTAGTCACTGCCTGGATACCGGGACTTCTTATGTTAATCGGTCAATGGTAGGAGAAAAATTTTATGATTTGTGAAAAAATACTGGGAAAACTGGAAGATATGGATCTTCAGGGAAAAAAACTGGAATATGTCACCGTGGAATGGCATGAAGCCTTTAAAAAGATCCACCGGAAGGTTACAGATACCGGACGGGAAGTAGGGATCCGTCTGGATGACTCGGTGCTGAAAACCGGCCTGTTAGAAGGCGATGTACTCTACGCAGATCCGGAGCTGGTCATTGCCGTTCACACCCCGCCCTGTGAAGTAGTCAAAGCAAAGGTATCTCCCCATCATCCGGAGATGATCCCTAAAGTCTGCTATGAGATCGGGAACCGGCATGCTCCTCTTTTCTTTGGTGAGGATCCCAGCACCTTTGTAACTCCCTATAATGAGCCTATGCTCCGTCTCCTCTCCTCTTTTCATGGCGTAGAGGTATGGAAAACTGTAGAGCCTCTGAACTTTAAAGGTCAGATTTCCTCTCAGATCGGCCATTCCCACCACCACGATCATGGAAACCAGGAAGGAGCCACGCCATGAACCGCCAGGATATGGAGGCCCGTTTTCTCCTCCTTCAGATAAATGATTCTCTCTTTCCCATAGGAGGTTATTCCCACTCCTATGGGCTGGAGACTTATATACAGAAAGGCCTGGTAAACGACGGAAGCACTGCCAGGCTTTACATAGAAAACCGGCTGCGCTACAGCCTTCTCTATACGGATCTTCTGGCTGTCCGGCTGGCCTATGAGGCGGCAGCCAAAGAAGATCTGGAAAAGCTTGAGGAACTGGAGGACGTCCTGGACGCCTCCAAGATCCCCATGGAGCTGCGGGAAGCCTCCAGAAAACTGGGCAGCCGTTTTGTGAAAACTCTAAGGCACATGGAGATTTCCTGGAAGAAAGATATTTTTCAGAAATATCAGGAACTCCGCCGGGGAAAAGTAACCAGTCATCCCTGTGCTTACGGAGTTTTCTGCTGTGCCGCCGGGATCCCTCTGGAGGATTCTATGGCAGCCTTTCTTTATGCCCAGACCTCTGCTATGGTCACAAACTGTGTAAAGACCATTCCTCTGAGCCAGTCAGAGGGACAGAAGATCCTTCTCTCCCTCCACCAGGTTCTGGAAGAAGTTCTTTTTCTTGTGACTGCAGCGGGAGAAGAAATGTTCTGCGCTTCTGCCCCCGGCTTTGACCTGCGGGCGATCCAGCATGAAAGTCTGTATTCCCGGCTGTATATGTCCTGATACAGGGATATTCCTGTGTCAGACTTTCCTGTCCGCCTCTGCGGACTCCTTTATGCATGAAAGACCCGGACCTCTTCTCCTTTCGGCCGGGCTCTCATAGTAAACATAGAAAGAAGGAACACAATTATGTCTTATGTAAAAATCGGCGTAGCCGGCCCTGTCGGTTCCGGTAAGACCGCTCTCATAGAAGCCCTTACCCGGCGCATGGCCAAAGATTACAGTATCGGTGTTATCACCAATGATATCTATACCAAAGAGGATGCGGAATTCCTGGCGAAAAACAGTATCATGCCTCTGGAAAGGATCACCGGCGTGGAAACCGGCGGCTGTCCTCACACAGCGATCCGGGAAGACGCTTCCATGAATCTGGAAGCTGTAGAAGAAATGGCGGAAAAATTTCCGGATATTGAGCTGTTTTTCATAGAAAGCGGCGGAGACAACCTTTCCGCTACCTTCTCCCCGGAACTGGCTGACGCCACCATCTTTGTCATTGATGTGGCAGAAGGCGACAAGATCCCCAGAAAAGGAGGTCCCGGGATCACCCGTTCCGATCTGCTGGTGATCAATAAGATCGACCTGGCTCCCTATGTAGGGGCAAGCCTGGAAGTTATGGAAAGAGATTCCAAAAAAATGCGTGGCGACCGTCCTTTCCTGTTCACGAACATCCGCAGCGGCGAACATGTGGATCAGGTAGTGGAATGGATCAAGAAAAACGTACTTTTGGAGGGAATGTAATGCCAGAAGAAAAAAATCCCTATGGAAAAGTCTCCCGCT
>DWUX01000168.1 GCA_019120545.1 Candidatus Blautia stercoripullorum
GACATATCAATTTTTTAATGCAGTTTGCGAAAACTCAAGTTATCCAGTTTTTCCTTGTTCACAGGAAATTAATGTGTTATCCTTTATCCTATGAAAGTATAAAAAGGAGCATATTATGAACCGGACATCAAAACTAAAAGAACAGAAAGATCATGGTACCTCGGTATTCCCCTGCGGCCTTTACGAGGTCTTTGACAATGCTCCCTGGGAAGGCGTTAAACACCACTGGCATGATGAAATTGAAATTCTTTATTTCATGAAAGGCAGTTTTAAAGTAAAGATCAATATGGAAAGCTTTCCTGTGGAAGAGGAATGCTTTTTCTTTGTAAATCCAGGTGAAATACACTCCGTAGATTGTTCTGTTCCTGCTACAGAATCTGCCATTGTTTTTCACCCCTGTATCCTGAATTTTGAACATTATGATCTGGCTCAGACACAGCTTATCCAGCCTCTTACAAAAGGGAAAATCCAGCTGCCTCGTTTCCTGGATCCCTCTCATCCTGCTTTCAGCAAGATAAAAAAAGAATATCTGGATATCTTAAATGTTTTTCATCAGACGGGCATGTTTTTGTCTTCAGAATATCAGACAGTTACAGAAGATATTGCCTCTCAGCTTTTTATCCGGGCAGGACTTTTAAAAATACTGGGCTTTCTCTCCTCTTTTTCCCTCCTTACGCAGCCGGAGAAAGCAGATGACTACAGGGTTCAGATCATAAAGTCTTCTCTGGAATTCATCCGTACACACTATCAGGAAAAAATCTATATCAAGGATCTTGCGGAAAATGCCAGTATGAATGAACAGTATTTCTGCCGCTTTTTCAAAAAGATCCTGGGGAAGTCTCCTGTTACTTATATTAACGAGTACCGTATCAAACAGGCGATCATTCTTCTCCAGACTACAGATTCCCCGGTTATGGATATCTGTCTGGACTGCGGTTTTAATAATCTCGGAAATTTTCTCCGGGAGTTTAAAAAGGACACAGGCTTTACGCCTCTTCAATATCGAAAACATTATTCTTCTGAAAAGTCATAATATCGTAGTTTTTAATCAAATATTTGTAAGACCTCTTTTGATTTGCACATTATAATCTGTTTCTAGAAACACAGGACCGGCCCGAAACTTGAAAGGTCCTATAAAAAAGCAAATCAATGGAGGTTATATACAATGGAAAAAAAATGGTGGCATGACAAAGTCGCATATCAGATCTATCCAAAAAGTTTTTATGACTCAAACGGAGACGGTATTGGAGATTTACAGGGTATCATCCGTAAACTGGACTATCTTAAAGATTTAGGTGCGGATATCCTCTGGATTTCCCCTATTTATCCTTCTCCTTTTGCCGACCAGGGATATGACATTTCTGATTATTACAATATTGATCCCGCATTCGGCACTATGGAAGATATGGATGAACTGATCAGAGAGGCCCAGAAACGTGACATGTATATCCTGATGGATCTGGTAGTAAATCACTGTTCCGACGAACATGAGTGGTTTGAAAAAGCCTGCGCTGACCCCAGCGGGGAATACGGCAATTTTTTCTATATAGAGGACCGGAAAGAGGGAGAACTCCCCTGCAACTGGAGGAGCTATTTCGGCGGTCCCGTATGGGAACCTCTCCCTGGGCATCCAGATAAACAGTATATGCATGTTTTTCATAAAAAACAGCCTGACTTAAACTGGGAAAATCCCGCAGTAAGGGAGGAAGTCTACAAAAATATAAACTGGTGGCTGGATAAAGGCCTCGGAGGGTTCCGCGTCGATGCCATCATTAACATCAAGAAAAAACTTCCTTATAAAAATTATCCTTCTGACAGAGATGACGGCCTTTGCGATATTTCTTTGATGCTTGCAGATGCTCAAGGAATCGGGGAATTTTTAGGGGAAATGCAGGAACGCACCTTCAGGCCTCACGACGCCTTCTCTGTTGGTGAAGTATTTAATATTAAAGATGGCGAACTTCCGGATTTTGTGGGAGATAAAGGTTACTTTTCTTCGATCTTCGACTTTGCCACTACCTCTTTTGGGAAAAATGACAAAGGATGGTATGCCTGCAAAAAACCTACTCCGGATGACTATAAGAAATGTTATTTTGAATCTCAGAAAAAAATGGGAGACGTTGGTTTCTATTCTAATATCATTGAAAATCATGACGAACCCAGAGGTGTCAGCTACTATATTCCAGAAGGAGACGTATGCGACGCCAGCAAGAAACTTTTGGCAGCTATGTATTTCCTGATGAGAGGGCTTCCCTTTATTTACCAGGGACAGGAAATCGGAATGGAAAATCTGGGCATCGTTCCCATTGACAAGGTAGACGATATCAGCGCTTTAGACCAGTATCAGGTAAGTCTGGACGCAGGGCTTACACCGGAAGAAGCTTTGAAAGTGATCTCTGTTTACAGCAGAGACAACGCCAGAACTCCGGTTCAATGGAACAGCGAGAAAAATGCAGGATTTACCCAGGGCACTCCTTGGCTTATGGTAAATCCCAATTATACCTCTATCAACGTGGAAGCTCAGAAACAAGATCCGGATTCTGTTCTCTCTTTCTATAAAGAGCTGATTGCCCTTAGAAAAAATCCGGCTTACAAAGAAACCCTGGTCTACGGCGATGTAGTTCCATATCTGGAGGATCAGCACAATCTTATGGCATACCATAGAAAAGGGGAGAAAGATCTCCTGGTGATCGGAAACTTCCAGAAAGAACCCCAGACAGCAGTTCTCCCTTCTCCCTGCAAAAACGTACTGCTGAACAATTATAAAGATCTGGATATGGAGAAAGACAGCTCTGCCGTTCACTTAAAAGGTTACCAGGCTATTGTAATAGAATTATAATTTCAAATTCTGCTCCTTTTCACAGAATTTACATCAAATTCTCAAAATATTGTCACACAAAAAACACAGATTCCTTTTAAACTGATTTTCAGTAACAAGGAAATTAAGTTTTACTGCAATATGAAAGGAGCAGATTATAATGAAAGCAAAAATATACGGAAAATTACTGGCATTAGCATGTGTCACAATGTTATCTGTGTCCGCTTTTGCGGCCTGCAGCAATAATGAGGAAGACAACAGTTCGGATTCTTCCGGCTACAGTTCCAGTACGGATAGTACGCAGACTTCTGACTCAGATACAGGCAGCTCCGAAACTGTTTCCGGCAGCTCTGATTCCAGCAGTTTAGACCCTTCTCTGGATTCTGCAGAAGACAGCAGCGCTTCGCATAATCTGGACTCTGAGAACTCAAGTTCCTATGACCTGGACTCCGACAGTTCCAGTTCAACAGGAGAATAAAGTATACTATTTCTGAACTGTTTTGAAACTATGATATCTTTAAAATTTTATATTTTCTTTACAGGGAAGTGATCATTATGATGGGAGTATTACATATTAATAGGGAAAATAAGATTTCTTTAGACAGTTATGCAGAACACAGAAAAATGGATCTTACTTCAGGTCAGTTTATTTATTTCAAAGTAAAGAACAGCTGGATCCCGGTGATGATTAAATATTCTCCGGAATCAGGCCGGTGGTGCTTCTGCCATATGGAAAATATCAATATCAACGGGCAGGAGGCCATGGTCAGAGATTTTTATGACCCAGAGACTCCTGACAGTCAGGAATCTATTCGTCAGTAAACGAAAGTTTTTTGGTTGCCCAGCAATAACTGGGCAACCAAAAAACTTTATATGGTTTCACTGTCTACTTGACAGGAAGCACACCACTATTCTTCAATCTGATATTTTATCAGATCTTCGTCAATAATATTGTAATGTTCCCGGATAGCTTTCACGCCCTCCTGGACATCATTCTTTATCAGACAGTCGTATACTCTCCTATGGCATTCCAGCAGCCTGTCCCAGTTATTCTGGGTAATATGCAGAGTATAGTTGCTGATCATTGTCTCAAACAGTTCCGAAAGAGCCTCGTTTAAGAGCACCAGCAGATGATTGCCTGAAATCCGGATCAGATAGTCGTGAAACTGTTTATCCAGCTTTACCCTTTCTTTTATCTGGCACTGATCGATCTTATCCAGGATCTCTTTCAGCCCTTTTCTTTCTTCCTGATCAGGGTTTTTCGCCGACAGAAGAAAAGCGCCGATCTCAATAAATCTCCGCAGCTGACTGATTTCCACATAATTACTTTCCTTTGTAAAAAGCAAGACAGAAAACAAACTGCTGAGGCTCTGCCCCACGTGGTTTACCAGAAAATTTCCCTGTCCCTGCCTGCATTCCAAAAGTCCCATGTTTTCCAAAGTTCTCAATGCCTCCCGGATGGAATTTCTGCTCATTCCTAAAGTTGACATCAATTCCCTTTCAGACGGGATCTTGCCTCCGAATTTCACTTCTCCTTTTTTTACCAGCTCTTTGATATAGTCAATCACCAGAAAATAGATCTTTTCATTTTCTCCTGTGTTTTCTGTTATTTCACTCATGTTTTATAAATCCTCTGTTTTCCAAATATGCCATTATAATATCGGCTGCCTTTTCTGTTCCTGTAATCCCCGCATCCAGACAAAGGTCATAATCATTTACATTTCCCCAGCTGCCACCTGTATAAAATTTATGAAACTGGGCTCTTTCTTCTTCTACTTTCTCAATCATTTTTTTTGCCTTATTGGCAGAAACACACTCCTGCTTTTCTATCCATTTTATTTTTTTATCCATTCCCGCATATATAAATATCTTTACGCAGGAAGGATCCCCACGGAAAATATAACTGCCGCATCTTCCTATGAGGATGCAGGACCGGCTGCCGCAAAGCTCTCTGATTTTTTGAAAGGGCACATCTCCTGTCCGGTTTTCCCCCTGTCCCATTGCAATGGCATACAAAAGGCTGTTCACCGGCTGTTCTTCATAAAATGCCCGAACCTCTTCATAATCAGGCTGATCCTTAGCTATCTTCATTAATTCTTCTTTTCCATAGAAAGGAATTCCCAGCTTTTCCGACAAAATTCTGCCGACTTCCTTTCCGCCGCTTCCATATTGCCTGCCAATGGTGATCCTGAAATTTTCCATACCTGTTCTCCTCTATTTTTCCGCTTTCCTATACAGGAAGCCCCGCAAAAACGGATGCTCCCAAAACTGTAAGAAGTCCCGCTACCGCAATGGCCAGACTGCTCATAGCGCCTTCCACCGGTCCCATCTCCATAGCCTTTGCAGTTCCAATGGCGTGAGAAGCAGTTCCCAGGGCCAATCCTTTGGCAATAGGCTCCTGAATCCGGAATATTTTACATACACCTTCTGCAATAACATTTCCCAATATACCGGTAATGATGATCACTGCCACTGTGATGGTCACTACGCCTCCCAGTTCCTGAGAAACGCCCATGCCGATAGCCGTAGTGATAGACTTGGGCAGAAGGGTCACATACTGCTCATGGTTCAGCCGGAAAAGCCGCGCCAGAAGATATACACTTCCCAGACTTGCCACAGTTCCAGACAAAATACCTGCCGCCACTGCTTTAAAATTCTTTTTTAGCAATGTAAGCTGCTCATAAAGAGGCACTGCCAGACAGACCGTCGCCGGAGTCAGCAGATAGCTGATATACTGAGCTCCCCCGTTATACTGATCATAGTCTACATGGAGCACCGCCAGGACTCCCATGACACAGAGGATCCCGATGAGCAGAGGATTCAGCAGCGCCAACTTAAAACGTTTCTTCAAAAGCAGGCCGATCTCATAAGCCAGAAAACTTAAAACCGCGCCAAAAAATACAGAATCAGTGAGAAACTCTTTCATCTTTTTTCTCCTTTCCGATCATTGCCTGAGTTACTTTTCCTGTCACCGCCATTACCAGGACTGTAGTCACAATGGTTATCAGGATCACAGGAAGCCAGACAGGTTGAAGAGAAGACCAAGATTCCATCAGTCCCACTCCCGCCGGTATAAACATCACCGGCATGATCTCTATCAGAAAAGTGGCTGTCTCCCGGACCTGCCCCAGCTTTAAGATACCTGTGATCAGCGCGGCCAGCATAAGGACCAGTCCGTACACACTGGCAGGCACAGGCAGCGGGATCAGCATATGGAGGATCTCCCCCAGAAATGAAATAAATAGGATGATACTAAATTGCTTTAAAAACTTCACTTTTTCCTCCTCATTAGTGGTAGTACCAGTCCATTATAGGAGCCTCTTTCTTTAAAGTCAATGCTTCTGAAAAACATAGACATAATTTTTTCCCTGTGATAGGATAATATAGTAATGCTATACTAATACGAAATAGAAAGAGAGGTCAGAATATGACAGTTGCAGAACGATTTTTAAAATATATTGCTGTGGATACTACCTCAGATCCTTCTTCCGAGACTTTCCCCAGCACCAAAAGCCAGATAGATTTTGCCAATATGCTGGCTGAGGAAATGAAGGCAATGGGCCTTGAGAATGTCACTGTAGATTCCTACGGGTATGTCTTCGGGACCATTCCCTCTACTATTGAAGATTATCAGGGAAAAATCCTGGGATTTATCTCCCACATGGATACTTCCTGTGCGGAATCCGGTAAAAATATCCGTCCCCGGATCATTAAAGATTATGACGGAAAGGACGTTGTATTAAACGAAGAAAGAAAGATCGTCATGAGTCCCCGGGACTTTTCCAACCTCTCCCAGTATCAGGGCCAGGATCTCATTGTCACGGACGGCACCACCCTTCTGGGAGGCGATGACAAGGCTGGTATCTCAGAGATCCTTACAGCCGCGGAATATCTTCTGGCTCATCCGGAAATTCCCCATGGTCCGGTCCGGGTAGGATTCACCCCTGACGAAGAGATCGGCCGGGGCACAGATCATTTTGATGTAGAAAGATTTGGTGCGGACTTTGCCTATACTATGGACGGCGGGGAATGCGGAGAACTGGAATATGAAAACTTCAATGCCGCTGAAGGGATCGTAAATTTTCATGGCGTCAGCATCCACCCCGGTTCTGCCAAAGGAAAGATGATAAATGCCCTGCGCCTGGCTATGGAATACGAGGCGCTTATGCCTGAGGATCAGCGGCCGGAATGCACCGAGGGAAGGGAAGGCTTTATCCATCTGGATGCTCTCCAGGGCTCTGTGGACCATGCCCGTTCAGAATATATCATCCGGGATCATGACATGGCCCTGTTCCAGAAAAAAAAGAAACATATGCAGGATATGGCGAAGAAAATGAATCTCAAATACGGTTACCAGGCTGTATCCTTAAAGATTGAAGACTCCTACTTTAATATGCTGGAAAAGATCCAGCCTCACCAGTTCCTGATCGACAATGTTTTGAAAGTATACGAAAAACTGGGGATCCGTCCCCAGACCCAGCCTATCCGGGGAGGCACAGACGGAGCCCAGCTTTCCTTTAAAGGTCTGCCCTGCCCCAATCTGGGAACAGGAGACCACAACTGCCACGGACATTTTGAATTTGCCTGCATCCAGGCAATGGAAAAATCTGTGGAAGTGATCATAGAGCTGATCCGGATCTGGCAGTAAGCGATCTCCCGTCAGGCCTCCGGTCCTTAAATCTATACCGAAACTGAAAAACCGTTCAAAAAGGGATTTCCAGATTCTTGTTTTTCCCTTTTTGAACGGTTTTTTTATTCTGAAGAACTATCTTCGCTGTCGCTCTCAATCGCCTGGGAAGATCCTACAGGCTCTGCCCCCAGATATTCTTCCAGAGTAATATCCTGCTCATAGATCTCCTTAGCCGCTTCTTTTCCCACATATCTGTAATGCCAGGGTTCGAAGATAATTCCGGTAATATCGCTTTTATCCAGAGGATAGCGGAGGATAAACCCATATTTCCAGGAATTTTCCATCAGCCACTGCTGGTCTTCCGTCTCCATCTGCTTCTCGTCCAGGTTCATATATTCTGAAGATACAATATCCAGAGCCAGTCCGATCTGATGTTCGCTGGTGCCCGGCACTGCCACTACTGTTCCGGCTTCCACTGCGGCCTGATCTTCCGGCAGGCCTTCTTCTGACATTACCCGCTGGATCTTGTTCTGATAAAGATATTCCTGGGTCTCCCAGGCCCGGAACGCGGAACAGATTACCGGGTTTCTTCCTGCTGCCCTGGCAGCTGCAAACATATCCTCCAGATCCCCCATGATCCTGGCGTCAACCTGATATCCATTGGAGTCGATCGTTTCTGTTGCCACTTCTGGGACATCTTCCTGGGTCATGGGATTTTTAGCGTTTACCAGTTTCAGATACCACTGTTCTTTCTCCTTCTCATCTGCCAGCTTAAGACCGCTGTCTTCTTGCTCTTTCGCCTTCTGGTTCTCCTTCTCAGCCTGTTTTTCTGCATAGGCCTGGGCTGCCGCCTCCCGGTGTTTTGTCCTAACTATATTTGTCACGCCGGCAATAGCCACAAATACTGCCAGCAGAAAAATCCCTAGCCTTCGGTTTCTCTGCCGAATACGCTTAATATTACCTTTGTATCTGCGTCTGTATCTTGTATGTCTCCTTGAATCCATATTAATTATCCCACCTTATCTGTCTGTCCATGGCTTTAACCATGGTACTCTCTTATTATACCGACCCCCCTCAAAAGCCGGAATATCTAAGTCAATGCCAGCTACTCTGTGGCTAGTATATCACAAAGCGGAGCATTACGGGAACATTTTATTACATTTTTATGAAGTAAAGGTTACCAGATACAGATAAGTATTCCACTATTTTCCTTTTTTATACCGGATCCTGCCCGATATCCCAGACGCTTCTGAGCCGGAGATTCTCCGGTTTTCCTCTCAGGATCTCCACAGTCTTAGAGCCGCCGTTCAGATCAAAATAGTTATCGGATAACACCAGATCCTCCTGATCATTGAGGATTTCCACGCTTTTTGCATAGGTTTCCGCTTTCACCGTGATCCTGTTATCTTCTACTGTACAGGACAGCCTGGGATCTTCATACCGGAAATATTTAGGATAAGAGAAGATCACCGTTCCTTCTGAAATCTTCTTCTCTCCTTCCCAGGCCTGATAGCTGACGTATTCTTCAAACACATTGATATCCGGCAGTTCTTCCTTCTCCAGCCAGACACTGGAAAGAGGAGGGACCAGGATCTCCTTTTCTTTGCTCCAAAGGATCCGGGCCTTTGCATTGCGTACCTGCCATTTCACTGTCAGTTTTTTCTCCGTCAGAGTCTCATTGGAAACATTCAGATGAATGGATTTTTCAAATTCAAAATGCTGCCGGTTCATATTGGCCTCCTGTGTCATCCAGCTTTCCTCCTGGCAGGACAAAAGCACCGGAGCAAAAAATCGCCGGGCGTAATAGTGAAGAGCCTTCCAACGGCCGTGATAATCAATAGAGGACCAGGAGATCACCGGCCAGCAGTCATTGACCTGC
>DWUX01000169.1 GCA_019120545.1 Candidatus Blautia stercoripullorum
GCTTCCGCCCTGTAACAGGACGAAAGCCTTATTGCGCTGTCGTTATACCACCTCTTACATCATACGAAGCATACGCCTTTATATGTGTCCCCTGTAACGTGGGGAAACCGGCCTCTCCTACTTGGTTCAGATGGCAACTCCGGAGTGATTTTCTTCTGCCCCTACTTGTGCCGGGCTTCCACCCTCCCCGGCTCTCTGGAACGTTGGATCTGGCAAAATACTGTCTCCATCTCTGTCTTTGTCAATTACGGAAATATTATACTGAGTCTTTTGTCATATTGTCAAGGGGAGGGCGGCATTTTTGTCTTAAAACTTCGCCTCCGGGCAGAATTCTATTTTCTTTTTCGATACACCGCCGTTCCATATTCTGGAATACCGTCATCTTCGTCCCCGCCAAACCATCTTTCCATATTTTCCTCTATAGATATTTTTGCCGGCTGATGGTTAAAATTCTGGACAAAGGTGTAAATCCACTCCGAAGACTCTCTAGTGCAGACCTCGATTCCCTCAGGTATGGTTTTCAAAGGCACTTCCAGATTCTCCTGCCTTACGATTCTGTCTAAAACATCTGTGTAAAATTCCTGCTCCATATCGGCGCAGACATAGTATGCCTTGCCTTTTCCGTATTTTTTGCAGGTCAGAACCGGCATTCCCTGATAAAAATCTTTTTCATATTCCATAAGCACTTCCGCGTCTGACACTTTCACCAGTTCGCACAGGTTTTTACAGGAATACTTTCTGTTTAATCCAAGAGAATTACCCTGTACCGGCACAGCACCATTGAATTCTCCTTCATAAAGCCCGTCAATTTCCATGCTGCAGAGGCCGAATACATCCATTAATTTCCATGGTGTTCCTCCAAGGAAACAGGAGTCTGTATCGTCCGCCACACCAGACCAGAAAGTCATAATCGCAATACCGCCCTGTTCCACAAACCGGCTGACTTTTTCCTCAAATCCTGCCCGGAACAGATAGGGCATTGGGATCAGCGCGATTTTATACCCCTCCAGAGAATCTTCCATATCTATTACATCTGTGTTAAGTCCCTGTCTTCTCACTGCCCCATACATTTTCTGAGAAGTTTCCCGGTAAGGCATTCCTATATTTCTGGGGCCCTGAGAATCCAGAAGCGCCCATCGGTTCTCAGTATCATAGACAACAGCAGCGGAACTGGATACCTGGGTTCCTACAACCTCTCTCAGCAGTTCCAGCGCTTTGCCCGTTTCGCTAACTTCCCGAAAAACTCTGGTATCCGCTCCTCCATAATGGTCGATTACCGCCCCGTGGAATTTTTCTGAGGCTCCTCTGCTCTGGCGCATCTGGAAATAAAGAGCGCTGTCAGATCCATGGGCTACCGCCTGGAGGGCAGCGGCCTGGATCACCCCTGGTTTTCTCAATTTACTCACATCCTGCCAGTTTGTAGAGGATGGAGAAGATTCCATGAGCAGAAAAGGCTTTTTCAGAAGAGAACGCATGAAATCGTGCTGCATTGCCGTTTCTACAGCCGTTATCTTCTCTGGTTTCCTGTGCCATTCCGGATAACTGTCCCAGGACGCCACATCGATCACATCTTTGAATTTTCGATAATTTAATCCATCAAAATCATCCATAAAATTCAAGGTCACCGGCTTATAACAGCCTCCTGCCTGGAGAGCTTCTTTTTCTTTTTCTGCAAAGTCCGCCGTCTGATGAGTAACAAAGCGTTTCCAATCCAGATTCAGTGCGTGCAGCATACTTTCTCCCCTTGGGGAAGGACTCTCCACCTGGTCAAAGGATTGATATGTATGGCTCCAGAAAATTGTATTCCATCTTCTGTTCAATTCCTCTATAGTTCCGTACTTTTCTTTCAGCCACTGTCTGAAAGCCTCCTGGCACAGAGGGCAATGACATTCTCCCCCAAATTCATTGGAAATATGAAGGAGGATGACTCCCGGGTGATTTCCGATCTCTTCTCCCAGAAGCTTGTCTATCTGCCAGACTTTCTCCCGGTATGCCGGGGAGGTGTAACAATGATTATGTCTTCCTCCAAACAGATCTCTTCTGCGCTGTCCGTCTACCCGCAGAACCTGTGGGTATTTTTCCGCCAGCCATTTTGGTCTGGCCCCCGAAGGAGTTCCCAGGATCGTATAGATTCCGTTCCGATACAGCCGCTCTACAATCTCTGACAGCCATTCCAGATTATATTTCCCTTCTTCAGGCTCCAAGGCGCTCCAGGAAAACATTCCCATTGTCACCACATTAATTCCGGCTTTTTTGAAAAGTTCAATATCTTTTTCTAAAATCTCAGGATATGCCAGCCACTGTTCCGGATTGTAGTCGCCTCCGTGTAATAATCTGTCTGTTTTAAATTTAATATGTTCTGCCATCCGTTCCTCCTGTTAATCCTATTCAATAATATTCTGTCCAAAATGTTCTCCACACCTTTTGATAGAATTTATTATAGCCTTTCTTAATAAAAGGAGAAAGCCTTTTCTTTTTCATTGCTATAACTTGAGTTTTCGCAAACTGCATTAAAAAATTGATATGTC
>DWUX01000170.1 GCA_019120545.1 Candidatus Blautia stercoripullorum
TAATCCCATAACTGTGTCTTCGTCAATAAACGTACAGCTCCAGTAAGCGTTGGCATTATAGGCTTTTGTAAAGGGAGCCAGCTTACCTTCCACTATGGTAATGGTATTGTCTTCTCCGGTTTCTGCATAAAGCCTGCTGTTCTTCTTCTCTGGAGAAAAACGAATGGAGGCAACCCCGTCCCAGGTCTCTATGGTCATCTTTACGTCTTCAGAATCTGCCGTCCAGGTTCTCCCGTAATACAGAAGGCCTCCTCCAAAGATCAGGCCGCAGATCAGAACTGCTCCCACTGCTGCCAGAAGAATTTTTTTCCTGGTCTTCTGCCTCAGCTTCCGAAAAGGCTGTATGGCCTTCTTATTCTTCACAGGCTGCGCCTCACCTGCAATGTCCTCTTTCATCTCATCTAAATATTCTCTGCATTCCCTGCATTCTCCCAGATGCTCTTCGATCAGCTGGTTGCTCTCCCTGCTGGTCAGACCGTCTATGTAGCTGGGAAATAGATCCCGGATAACTTCACACTTTATCTTCATATCTTCTCATCCTTTCACTAATTTCTGTTTGGCCCGGTAAAATGTCACCCTGGCCCAGTTTTCATTCTTTCCAAAAATGTCTCCGATCTCCCGAAAGGAGAACTCTCCCGTCAGTCTGAGAAGTACTACTTCCTTCGCGGTTTCCTCCAAAACATGAACTTTCCGGAATAATTCCATCTTTTCTTCCCGGATACATAATTCTTCTTCCAGGGCTGTCTTGGGGGAAACAAGATTCTCATCTAACGGACTGGTCCCTTTTCTTTTTCTCCGGTCCAGTTCCTGGTACCAAAGATGCTTGGCAATCTGGCATAGCCAGGTAGACACCTTACAGGAGCCGTCATACTTTCCCGCACTTTTCACTGCCTGATAAAAGGTTTCCTGAGTCAGTTCCTGTGCCGTCTCCTCCTCATAGCACAGTGTCATAAGATACTTGAACACTGGATTTGCGTACTCTCTGTATATGGAGTCCATATCTATCATCTTGTTTCTCACCTCCTTTACCCATATATCCAGAAAAGAGAAGATTCGTTACATACATTTCTAAAAAAATAAAAATTTTTCTGACTGCCGGGCATCTTCCTCTTTTAGACTGCCCGGACATAAATTGAGACGGATATATAAACTTTAAAGCTTCTGCTCCATTGTCTGTATTATCCGTCTCCTTTTCTGTCAGGAAATTTTTAAGCTGTTCCTGCCTGCATTTTCTATTTCATCACTTCCTGATAAGTAGCATGTTTTTCCAGCAGCTGTGTCATCTTAGCCATAGTGCTTACGTCTCCGATCAGGATCACACCGCAAAGCCGGTTATTCAGAAAATAATATTTCCGGTACTGTTTTTTGCCCATGTCTTTAAATTCCACAGTTTTATACACCAGATTGGAATTCTTTCCATTATCTCCTGCTGCAAACAGGGCGGTTCCCATACCATGGAAATTCAGTGCCGCAGATACCCCTTCATAAACAAGAGATTCTCCTGCCGCATTGGCGCCGGCAACCTTGCCCTGCTCCATAGCCTGAGGCCAGATAGCATAATTGATTCCCTGGTACTGAGCGCAGTCGCCGCAGGCGTAAATATCCGAGATATTGGTCTCCATTTTCTCATTGACCACAACTGCCCGGTCTGTTTCAATACCCGCTTCTCCGGCAATGGCTGTATTGGCTCTTACACCGGCGGAAACAATGACCAGATCTGCCGGGAATACCTCTCCTCCTGCCAGCTTCACGCCGGTAACATGATCTTCTCCGAGGATGTCTGTGATCTGGACTCCTGTATGGATCTGTATATCCTTTCCTTCGCTGATCAGCTTCAGCATATCGGCGGCACCTTCATCCAGCTGTCTTCCCATAAGAAGGGGCGCAGCTTCCAGTACAGTTACGTAGCATTTGGCCTTCTTCATCTCCCAGGCTGCTTCCAGTCCCAGGACGCCGCCTCCGATGACCACAACATTCCTGATCTGAGGAAGTATGGCTTCGATCTTCCGGATATCTTCCAGACGGCGGATGGCGATAACCTCCTTCTTATCCTTTCCATTGATGGGTGGAATAAAACACTCAGAGCCAAGGGCATAGATCAGCTTTGTATAAGCCAGCTTCATGTCTTCATCCAGAAGCACCTCTTTATTTTTCGTATCAATGCCCGTTACCTGTTTTCCCAGAAGCAGATGTATATTGTTTTCCTCATACCACTTTTCTTCTTCAATAGCGATCTGCTCCTCATTTAACTCTGCCATAATAGCCTTTGTCAGCATAGGACGGTTATAGGGACGATAAGGCTCGTTTGAGATCATCACAATGGAACCGGTCCTGTCTCTCTCCCGGATAGCAGAGGCTGCATAAAATCCTGCCGCTCCGCCTCCCAGGATCACATAGAAGTTCTTTGTATCCATTCTGTAAGAGCTCTCTTCCACATCCACCGATACAAAATTCTCTTTCCCCACGCCGCATACCGGGCATACCTCCAGAGAAGCGTCAAAAATCTCTCCGCATACCAGGCACTTCACCAGTTTTTTCGGTCCTGTAGATTTCTTCACATTCTCCTTATTCTGCAGAAGACAGCCAAAATTGTATCCATAATCATGAGCGTCGATCAGGTTATCCTGGCTTGGCTTAAACTTCACCCGGAATCCTTCGTCAGGCACTCTCATCTTTAACTGTTTCAGTCTCTCGATAAGATGAGGCACCGCCTCGCCGCTCCAGCCGTAACTTCCGAAAGCGCTGGCCAGCTTGCCCCCGTGGGTTCCCGCAAAAATGGAAGTAGTCAGGTCCCAGATGGGTTTTAAAGCTTCTCCCACAATGGTAGGAGATCCCAGAAGGAATCCGTCGGCAAATCCCAGTTCTTCCAGTACCTTTGCCTGATCCGCTTCCACCATGTCGTAGCACCGCACATCAATATCTCCGCTTTCCCGGATTCCCTTGGCTATGGCTCCTGCCAGCTCCTTTGTATATCCATAAGCGCTGACATAGGGGATAACTACTGTCTTTTTCTTATTTGGATTTACCACGGTGCACCATTCCTGATAGGTGTCCAGGATAAAATCGATCCTGGTATCCAGGACCGGCCCGTGGCCGGTGCAGATCATAGAGATATCCAGCTCCAGGACTCTTTCCAGGGCCTTTAACATATAAGGCTTAAAGGGACCGATAATATTATCAAAATAATATTTGGTGGCTCTCATGTATCCCTCCTGGTCTGTAACCTTACTCAGAAGGATATCCTTAAATCCATAATGGGAGCCGAAAGAATCACAGGTCACCAGGATCTGCTCTTCCTCTATATATGTGTACATAGTATCCGGCCAGTGAAGATTGGGCACGATCATAAATTTCAGAGTCTTGTCTCCGATTTTCATTTCCTGATTATCCTTTACAGGAAGAGCCGTAAACTCTCCGTTGACGATTTCTTTCAGAAAATTAATGGCACAGCCTGTAGCAATGATCTTTAATCCCGGATTGATCTCCAGGAGCTTTTCCACGCTTCCCGCATGATCCGGCTCTGTATGGTTCACCACCAGATAATCAATCTTTTCCACATCTGTGATCTGCTTCAGTTCTTCCAGATATTCATCAAAGAACTTGGCCTTGGCAGTTTCGAATAAAATCGTTTTATCTCCTGCCTTCATAACATAGGAATTATAGGTGGTTCCAAACTCTGTGTACATAATAATATCAAATACCCGGAGCTTATCATCTACAATACCTGTCCAGTAAAAATTGTCTCTCAGTTTCAGTGTTTCCATCTTGAACCTCCTTCTGGTTTTTTTCAGTGATTGTTCCCTGTAATTATCAGCTTATGCAAAAACTCAGCCGTTTCCGCTTGTAGGGATAAACGGACGGATAGCCTCGGCAACTCCTGAGATAGGCATGGTCTGCAGCCAGATCTTTCCAGGCCCTGTCAGTACCGTATTAAAAAATCCTTCCCCTCCCAGAAGTTTGTTTTTGATCCCGGCCACCTGACGGATGTCAATAGAAACCCCCGGTTCAAATCCGGCTACGTTTCCTGTATCTACCACTATCTGTTCTCCCGGCGCCAGGTCGTATTCCACCAGTTCTCCGTCAATCTCCGCAAAGGCCATCCCGTTTCCGGAAAGTCTTTGCATGATAAATCCTTCTCCGCCGAAGAATCCGGCGCCCAGCTTTTTGTTAAAATGAATATCCAGCCGCACACTGCTCTCTGATGCCAGGAAAGCCTTTTTCTGAAGAATGATCTCTTTTCCCGGAGCGATCTCTATAGGAAGGATCTTTCCGGGAAAGCTGGAGCCGAAAGTGATCATAGCCGGACCTCCCTGGGCCGTATAAATATTCTGGAACATACTCTCCCCGGAAAGAGCCTTAGAAAACATTTTTCCCAGACCTCCTCCTGAAGTCTCCATCTTAACATTTGGACTCTGCCATACCATAGAGCCTTTCTCTGTGATCATCTGCTCCCCGTCTTCCAGATAGCATACAACAATGGGAAATACGCCGCCTTTAATCTCATACCTCATAAAAACCCCTCCTTTTCTTTTATTCTTTTCCTGCCAACCCAAACAGGCTGTCCAGTTTATCATAGTTCCTGCCGTCGGCATGAAAAATATTTATATGATTCCCATCGCAGCTTCTGTCTGTGAACGCCGGAAATAAAAATCCCCACAAAGGTTTATCTGGTTCATACTCATCCGCCAGGGGACACAGGGCACAGATCAGGTACTCATAAACCTCCTCGGACTCCCATTGTCTCTCTTTATCCAGAGTTTTAACCGGAACATCATACCGGTCGTGAAAGACCAGAATCCCATAGGGTTCTCTGGACTGATAATTCTCCATGATCCTGTCATAGAAGGTATCCATCAGCGCGTCATTCTTTAATCCGCATTCTTTTATCGCACTCAGCAGCCGGAACAGCTCCTGCCCTTTCCCGGCGGCGGCTTCAATTTTATATTTCTTCAGCTGCACATTGGTTTTTGAAAAAGGAATGGTTTTGGCGATCTCCAGGTTCTTTGCCTTATCCTTCTGGGACAGCTTTAAAAAGTTTATATTAAAGCTTCCGTCGAAATTTCCCTCCTGATCCACATAACAGCCTGCGATCCTGGTAAAAGAGGTTCTGGCAGGAGTCATCCTTCTGGTCAGTTCCAGCATATCTTCTCTATTGATAATTTCACTTTTCTTTTCCATAAAATTTAATTCCTGTCTTTCTTTGTATCCAGTATCCGTAAAAATGCCTGCAGCATCCTTAGCTGGGTCTCTTCTCATAAAAAAAGTATACCACAGTCCCGTTCTTTCTTCACCTGGATTTCAAGATCAAATCACAGTTCTTTTTCCCCTTGATTTTGAAGCATAGATAAATAGGAGGTCCTGACAGTGTTGGAAATCTTATATCCCAGTTTCTCCAAAATATCCTCTATCCTGCCAAGGGCCTGTTTCCTTTTCTCTTCCCTGTCTGTCAGAACCTCTAGTTCCAGGAAATCCCCAA
Source organism: Candidatus Blautia stercoripullorum (assembly GCA_019120545.1). Taxonomy (GTDB): domain Bacteria; phylum Bacillota; class Clostridia; order Lachnospirales; family Lachnospiraceae; genus Blautia; species Blautia stercoripullorum. Next base: position 5,477 of record DWUX01000170.1, read on the forward strand.
GGCCATGTACAGAATCCAGACATGCTGTCACAGAATCCTTCGACAGCATTCTTCTTACTTTGATCACTTCCGGCTTCACCGGCCTATAACCAATCGCCTGCAAGATCTCCCGACAGATACTTCCGTCTTCTACCTCTGTTTCCAGTTCCTTCCTGGTCATAGTCCGGTCATCCAGCTTCTTTCCTTTAAAATTCATCTGAGCCCATATTTTCCCTGTCAGGCAGTCCCTGGTCTCCCGGACGCGGAGAGCCTCTTGTCCGGCCCGGATATCTCCCTGGGCGTTATCAAAATACTGGTCCCGTTCCTCAATAAGACTTTTCTCTCGAAATCCGGACTCCAGAAGCTTTTTCCGGATTTTTTCCAAGTCTTGGACCGGAAGCTTTATTTCTACCTCAATCATAACTTTTTCTCCTGTACGCTCAGCTATTCAGCCGGCAGCTCATTTCATACCATGGTATGCCGCCCCAGACAGACCGGGACAGCCCCTGCCTGGTAAATCCCATTTTTTCATACATAGGAATCTTATCTTCCAGACAGGTAAGGATCGCCTTCTTTCTGCCGCGTTCCCTTTCCTTTTGCAGATACCGGCACATCAGCTCCTTTGCTACTCCCTGTCCCCGATACTCCGGGAGCACATCCAGTCCAAGAAGTATGACATTCTTTCCTTCAGGCCGATACAAGGTATTGTCATAAAAAAATTCATCCCGGAATCTTTCTTCATCTGTAGCCAATCCACATAAAAACCCTGCAAGCTGTCCCTTTTCCCGGTCAGCCGCCACCAGAAACAGCTCTGGAGCTGCCGCTGCCCGGTCTATCATCATTTTCTCTGTACACGCCTCATTAGGAGGAAAACAGATCTGTTCGATCCTTGCCGCCTGGTCCCCTTCTTCCGGAAGGATGTACCTGAACTCAAAGCGCTCTTCCAGCTTACAGGAGCCGGAAAAGTCTTTGATATACCTATCTGTCTCCTTCATAATGGTTTCCAAAATCTCCAGATCCCGGAATACATCTCCGGTCTCCATGGAATGATTTGCCTGTTCTGTCAGATACAGAGGCAATCCACGTTTCTCACACTCCGCCGCGATCACATCCGTTTCTGCCCAGTCGTCTCCTGTCCCATGAAAAACAATTCCTTCTCTGCCGATTGCCTGAAAAGAAGCCTCCACCGGAGTATAAAAAACATGTCCCGCTTTGATCTGATTCCCGGCGTCATAAGAAGCAGCCACCGCCGTCCCGATGCTTTTGGAAATAAACAGTACCCGATCATAAGAGGAAAAATCAATTTTCGACAATCCTGCCGTCACATTGGCAAGAGCCTGTTCATAGGCGGCATACATCTTTTTTTCATCTCCCTTGATGCCGGAAGGCAAAATCCCATAGTCTGCGCAGACAATCTCGTATCCATATCTGCCTGCAAGCTTTCTGCTGTAGTATAAAAGGGGCTTGTCCACATGGTAACCCACCCCTGGAAAGATTACTGCAATCCTCTTCTCCATAATTTCCGCTCCTCTATTTATTATTATCTCCATTATACAGCTTTTCCCAAAAAACGCTACCCAAACTCTGCTTTATGAAAGGAAGAATCCTCTGAAGAACAAATCGTTTTCAAAGGATGCCAGCATATATTTTTAGGTATGCAGATATAAAAAATGGGATCGGTTCTTTTCATTCCGCAGCTTAAATTTTTATCTTGCCTCCCATATAACCGGTTCAAATTGCTTCTTCAGCGCTTTTACCATCTCATTTTTATCTGCATTTTGAATATAGATATCTGATTTGCCTTCAATGCTTCCAAATGTGACTGACTTCTGGATGTTAAGCCGTTTCATTAAATTCTGAAGCATATTTTCCCTTGTGGCCTCTTTGTTAAAGATTTTTATATAGGCATAGCCGGGGTAATCATGAGAATCATACATGATAATCCTCAGCTCATCCTTCCACGGCTGCTCCATCAAACAGTTATATATATGCTCTGCCGCCGCTTTTTCCTCGATCAGCATGAAATAGAGCACTCTTTCCCCTTTGGGAATAGGTCTTTTTACATAATTCCGGTAGGGAGATTTATGCAGTTTTGTATAGATATCCCACTGCGCTTCATTAGAAAAGTCCTTATAATAAATTACCAGCATATCATCAATCAGTACATTTGTGAAAGACTCCACCTCCATCTGCTCTAAAAAAGCAGAAATTCCGGAAGCCAGTATGTCACTGATCTCATAAGACATAAGATAATAATTTTCTTTCAAATCATACAAAACCGCCCCATCCATGGCTATTACCGGCAGCCGCAGATTGACACCTGCAAAAGCGCCGCGTATATTAGCCGGGGTCCTCATAGTAGAAATAGTAAAGTTTGCTCCCTGCTCAATCAGACGATTTAATTCCACTTTACTGTATGTGCTCAGAGAACCCTGACTGTCCAGAATCGTGTCGTCCACTCCTGAAATAAAAAGAATATCCTTGTTCTTTTTCCGGGGAAGGTGTAGCGAATTAACCAGCAGCGCCAATACAACTCCGATCAGCGTATCCACTATCCTGTTAAGCACAAACAAATATGGATCAGCATCTTTTATGTGCATAACCGTAATACTTAAAAAAACAACACAGGAAAAATAGGCCGTGTCCGTAATCTTTAGAATAACCGTTGAATAGAGCACTACTCCTGTAAAACACGCAATCAACAGATACACAGCTGCCGTTCCATACAGCTTTCCTTCAAATCCATAAATCTCAAGTAAAATAATAATCAGCCCCCAGAACGCCCCCATAAAAGTTCCTATGGTACGTCTCTTTGCCACTGCTAACGTATTCTCATGGTATGGCTGCATACACTGCAGTACCGCAAGGGCAGAATAAAATGGAATTCCTTTCTGTCCTCTTAAAAAATAAATCCCAAAACATAACCCAACCGCACAGGCAGAACGCAGAATTCTCTGTCCCGGTATGGGGAACCGCCGCCTAATTCTTTCCAAAAATATTTCCTCCTTATTCTTCCCGCAGATATCAATTCAGACATGTTATTAGTTAAATGAGGATACAGATTCTACTCTGGGAAAGCTGATCTTCATCTCAAATCCCTTTCCCCGCTCAGACCAGGCTTCTAGCCCAAGGTTCAGATCATTTGCCATCTTCTTAGACAGATACAGACCCATTCCTGTAGCTTTCTTTTCCGGATCTGTGGAATCCCCGGTAAAGCCTTTTTCAAAGATGTACGGCATATCGCATCCTTTCACTCCGATGCCATTATCCCGTATATACAGAATGTCTTTTGTTTCCCCGGATTCCAGAGTGATCTTAAGCTTTGGCTGTTTTTTGCCGGTCCTCTTCCCAGGATTTTCTGAGGCTTCAGACAGATCCCGACAGTATTTCACTGCATTGCTCACAATCTGTCCGATCAAAAACCGGACCCCTCTCCTGTCAGTAAATACCAATATAGAAGGTACCTGGAGACTGACCTGGAAATTCTTCTCTGTCAGAAGCAGATCATAATCTTCCAGGACTTCTTCAATGCATTCCTTCAGATCTGCATACTCAAAAAAATAATCCTTTCTGCCGCTTTTGAGCCGGGCATAATAAAGGATCTGGCTGATGTGCTCCTGAAGCCGGCTGCGGATATATTCCAGCTTAAAAGCAACAGGAGCCGGGATTTCCTCTCTCTGGTTATCCAGCACCATCGTGAGAAGAGACAAAGGAGTCTTTGTCTCATGAGCCCAGGCTTCCACGTATTCTTCATAGTCTTCAGCATCAGCTTTTGCCCTGCTGCATGCCAGATCCTTTTCCCTGAGTACAGTTCCCAGCAGGCGGACCGACTCCCTCTCAGGCTTACTGACTATTCTGAGCAGATCTTCTTCCTTTATAAGATCCGGATTATCTAAAAAAGCCTGGAAAGCCTCTTCTCTCCTAAGTTCCCTGTTTCCCAGCACAACAGCCGTCCCCGTAAACAGCAAGACTGTCCCAAGAAGGATCATCGGAAGCAGTACCTCAAAAGCCTCTGCCTCAGAAATCCAGAGCAAAAGTGCAGCCATAGCGTCCACCCCCAGGAGCAGAAAAAGCCACGGAAGGTATCTGCATAAGCAGGATACCCTCCGTTTTATGTTCCTTATTGTTTTTTCCATTATATCCCCCTTCAAAGTTTCTGATTTTCTTCTGTCCCCTCAGCCAGACGATATCCCATACCGCGGACCGGGATGATCTTCTGGGTCATACCTAATCCTGCCATCGTCTTCTTAAGCCTGGTAAGATTCACCTGCAGAGCATTTTCATCAATAAACTCTGTGGTTCCCCATACTGCCAGGCACAGCGCTTCTTTCGTCACCGTCCGGTCTCCCTGGGAGAGAAAAGTCTCCAGCAGTTTTCCCTGATTCTTTGGAAGAACTGCAGAATGATTATGGACATATACCGTATAAGTCTGCCGGTCCAGAAGAAAACCAGGGCCTTCCAGAAGATTTTGCCTTCCCTCATAGCGTTTCAGAACATTTGACACCCGGGCAAGAAGCCGTTCTCTGCGGCAGGGCTTTGTCAGATATTCATCTGCGCCCAGCTCCAGAGCATGAAGTTCATCCTTCATCTGATCCCGGGAGGTCAGCACAAGAACCGGAAAAGAACTTCTGCCCTTTATCTCCCGGCAGATCTGGAATCCACTGACACCTGGAAGATTCAGATCCAGCACCGCCAGATCCGGGGATAGCATTTCAAGCTGATCCGCAACTCTGTCAAATTCCCGGATCTCTTCTACTTCATATCCTGCTTTCCTGAGCATTAAAGCCAGTTCCTCACGCATCAAAGGCTCATCCTCCACAACTGCGATTTTCTTCATTCCTTATATCCACCTCCCAGTCTCCTGCTTTCAAAATTCCTGCCGTGCCTCAGAGACTGTGCCGCCTACTCTTCTCTCTCCGGCTCCATAAGCGTCAGCAGGTACCGGCTGCTGGAACGCTTCACAGCGGTCATATAGATATATTCTACCACACAGAGCACCAGAATCATAGCCGCCGATATTATCATCAGTTCTTTTACTGACCCCTGGGTCCTGGAGGAAAGCAGACCGGAAAACAATGCTCTTACTCCAAACAGGCTGCTGACCGCCGCTGCGAGAACCGGGATGCCGAAATACCAGTTAATCTGTTTATCTGCAGATCCGCGCAGAGTTTCATACACCGCCCCAAGCCGGATCAAGGTTTTATACCGCCGGTTGGCTTTCTGCTGGTTCATCAGGAACTGGACCCCGATCACTGTATTGGCCACAATGATGAAAATAATAGCCAGATAGATGGTGAGGTAGCTTGCCGCGGCTATATAGAAAAGCTGGCGGCCCATATTCTGGAGATAGCTCTCATAGTTCAGGCCCGTATCATCAAGTCTGTGGTTCATTTCAGAAATCCTTTCCAAAAGGCTGGCGCTTCCTGAACCACTGCTTTTCAGGATTCCATTTATATAGACATCGTACTGGTTCCGGGTATAATGAGCAAAAGTTTCGTCCGGAAGGATCAGGGCAAAGGACAAGGTGATCGACTGATCCGTCACCACCGCTGTGGTCTGAAGATCCCCGGTCAGCCAGACAGGATCTCCGTCCAGCTCTGTCTTTGGTCTTTCAGCAAGAATCTCATCCATGATCTTTATACGGCCGTCTGTAACAAACTCAGGATCCATATATACCGCCCCTTCCTTTTCCCCCAGTTCCAGCCGTGGAAGCCCTGCTGCGGAAAGAAGCTGATTGTAGCTGGACAGAGCGATCAGATGAGGATAATCTGCATATTCCAGATTATTCAGAAGCACATCTTTATCCTCTGAATCAGGAAGACTCCTGACACGGTCCATGATCTCATCCATTGTAAAAACATCTTCGTACTCCTCTGTAGTACGGATATGTCCGATCTTCATCTCAAACAGTTGTGAAAACTCTCCGGAGAGCCCCTTGTCATTCAGTGTGTCAAGGACTTTCCAGGCTTCCTGCTCCGGATTTTCTTCCTGAACCTCTGTTTCTTCCGGCATAAACGTATAATCCAGCACATGTTCCTCTGACTGTCCATAATAGGCAGCCATAGAGGCTCCCGCTCCGAAACAGCAGAGCGCCCCCAGAATCAGCAGGGAGCTGACAGCCATTGCGCCGGACCGGCGGATCACATTTTCCTGGAGCTGGCGCATGTTAAAAACATAAAGACGCCTGTCTCCCCTTTTTGACCTGATGATCAGCTCAAACACAAATCGAAGTCCGTAAAAAACAAGAAAGGTTCCCGAAAGTCCAAGAAGAAGGGTAAGCCCCATCACAGGAATTTCTCTCCACGCCGTCCCCCGGACCGCCAGATAATACGCTGTGCCAAGGCAGAACAGACCTCCAAAAAACGCCAGACCATAGGCGCCAGGCGAAAGCTGTACGGGGATTTCCTCCGGCCTCTCTGCCAGAAGAGAGCCTATTTCCTGCCGGCTGATCTTTGCGCTCAGTATCAGGAAGGCGGCAAATTTAATAGCGAAAAAACCTGCTGCTGTCAATAAGACCGCCTGAAGAGACAGTGTAAACTGATGTCCGATGATCCCCAGCCCCGCCAGACGTGCAGTCACCAGACTGATCACTTCAGACAGCAGCACTCCTGCGGGAAGTCCGATGAGAAGAGCCACAAGACTGCTGCCCACATCTTCCGCCAGAAGGAGTAAGAACAGTCTGTTCCGTGTCATTCCCATCATCAGATACATTCCAAATTCATGCCTCCGTCTCTCCAGCTGGTACTTACTGGCAAAATAGATCAGGAAAAACAGGATCACCAGAGTCATTACATAAAAAACAGGGATCAGGCTGAGGAGACGATTCACCGCATCGCTTTCCATCTCCCTGAGAAAAAGCATAATATCCTGCCTGGACAATGACAGTATAATGTAAAATGCTATGATCGCAATCAGCAGCATGGCAAAAAACAGCCCGTTCTCTTTCCTGCTTCTTCTGCTGTTGCGTCTGATCAGTTCAAAGAACATTTGCACTACCCCCTCCTAATTGTGCCATTACCTTCAGAATCCTCTTATAAAAATCCTGCTGGGTTTCCTCCGGAACATCCCGGCGGAGTTCATGGAAGATCTCCCCATCCTGGATAAAAAGAATTCTTTTACAGTAACTGGCCGCATTGGTATCGTGAGTCACCATGAGAATTGTTGCATTCTCATCCTGATTTAATCCTGCCAGCTTCTTCATGAGTATTTTCCCATTTCTGGAGTCAAGAGCCCCGGTAGGCTCATCTGCAAGAATGATCCCCGGATTCATGATCAAAGCTCTGGCGGCGGCGATCCGCTGCTTCTGTCCCCCGGACATCTGGGCAGGAAATTTCTCAAGGACCTCTGTAATCTCAAAATAAGACGCCAGTTTCTCTATCCTCTCCCTGCTCTCCTGATCCGATATATTATGCAGGGACATAGGAAGCGTAATATTTTCCCTTCCAGTCAGATTATCGATCAGCTCAAAATTCTGAAACAGATAGCCGATCTCCCTTCCCCTGTATTGTGCCAGTTTCTTTCCTTTCAGAGACTGGATCTCCCTTCCCTTCATCCTGATCCTGCCGCTGTCCGGCTGTATCACCGTGGCAATACAGTTCAGCAGCGTTGATTTTCCAGAACCGCTGCTCCCCATAATGCCAAGAAATTCTCCTTCCATAACCTGAAGTGTAATTCCGTCCAGGGCTTTTGTCTGACTGCCCTGCTTCCCATAATATTTTCTTAAATTCTCAATCTCAAGAATCGTCTTCATGATCAGCACCTCCCTTGTTCTGATCTGATGATAACATAAGAGGAGAAAAGATAACACTTACAGCGAATGAAAGGTTTTCCGGCAAATGTCTGCTCGTGCAAGTGCGGCGGCCGCTTGCCGGGCGTATCTAATCGTTTCGGCTCCGCCTCACGATTACTGCGATAACGCACAGCTCGCTGCTTTGCTGCTCGCTATACTTGCCCGGCAAATGTCTGCTCGTGCAAGCATGGCAGCCGCTTGCCGGGCGTATCGCACAAAAAAGAGAACCGTCCTCTGTTTAATGACAGTTCCCTTTCCCATCAGCTGCTATTCCTTTATGCCGTCACGCCCAAGATAATGCGGATCAGATTTTTGTCCAGCATGATCGTCCGGTTCCAGGGATTCACGATGATCCCCTTCACTTCTTCTGTTTTTAAGACTGCTTCAAACAGCTGTCTCATATTCCCCATAAAGGCGGACATAACCTTGTCCGCCTCTTTCATCCGGCGGCGGATCACTGTCAGAGTATGGGCAAGCATATCCTGGGTAGGCTCCTTTTTAAGGCCTTCAATGGCTGCCTCAATCTTTTCATTTCCCTGTAGCTTTTCGTCCTGCATTCTTTGTCTCCTTTTGCTGTATCCTGTAAAATTTCTATAAGGTCTGTTTTGGGCTGATATTCCTTCCTGTCCATCCCATCATATGCGACCATTCAAGGATAAAATGATTTAAATCCTGAAATGCCTCTTTCAGCTTTCTCTATTTCCGCTCTCTGCCTAGGATCAGCTTTACTGCCTGCTGCAAGTCTTCACTGAAGTCGGCCAGGTCATCAAAAGTAATCACTTCGAGTCTGATGAGCCTAACCATATCATATATAGCTTCAGATTTTCCCACATTCAGAATCACTCCCGGATGGCGCCTGTCAGCCTTGATCTGTTTGTCAAGCTCCCAGAATTTATCAGACGCCTTTTTATCCTGATCACTTAACAGACCAATATACTCATTTATCAGACGATCCATATAATTCTCCTGCCAGGCAGGTAATTTTTCTCTGAAAAGCTTCCAGTCTCTTTTTGATATTTCCATGGTTTCTCCTTTGATTCTAAATTTATTTTTTCGCAACGATCAGATACCGATGAATGGTTCCCTCGATCCTGCCATCTTTATCGATCATCTTCTGCATATTTAGAAGTTGTTCAAAACACTGATCTACAGAAAAATTGGGAAACTCCCATTCTATGATATGCGCAAACCAGACAAACGCTCCCACATCATAAAATTTTATCGGGCGGTATGCTTCTTCTGCCCGGACAATTTCAAATCCGGCATCTTCAAAATATTTTCTCTGTTCTGTCAGATTCAAATGCGGAAATGGTTTCTCTGTTTTAGGCAATACCATTTCCACCAAGTCCCTATCGTTATCTCCGCCTACCTGCTCTGTAATGAACAGACCATTTTGACGTAATAACCGAAACAATTCTTTTGCATCAAAATCGCCATGCCTATTGATGACCAGATCAAAGGATCCATCTTCAAATGGAACTTTTGACGGATCATGGCATTCCCTGAAATGGATTCCCAATGGCAATAACTTTTCTCTGCACAGTTTAACATTGGGCGGATAACCTTCTGTTGCAGCGGTTCTGCTATATGGGTGATCCAAAGACAGCAAAAATTCGCCGCCGCCAGTATCATAATCCAGAAGATCCAGGTCTCTATGCAGATACTGCCTTACAATCTCTTCATAATCCCATGGCAGATCATTTTCTTCTTCGTATCTGCCATGGATGTGTGAAAAATCCCAGCCATGAATGTGTGCGGCCTCTTCTTCCTGTTTCCAAATGTTCCTCAAATATGCTTCTTTATTCATAAAACTGCTTTCCTTTCATTAAAATGGTTAAGTTTCTTGATAGGCGCAGTTCCTGACAACATCAGCAAAATATGAACCTCGATACAGCCTGCTGCCAGCTTTTTAGAACTGCACCGAGTAGTTAATTCGTTTTATCATTGATTACCTCCGGAAATTCTCATTCGTTTATCTCAAATTATACACTCCGCCATGAACACTGTAAACTCAAATCACCTTAATCGCACGGTCAAAAACAAAAATGTAGCCGCCAAATCTGCTTGACCCCAAAGACTCATTTTCAAGAGAAGAAATGTTCCGGTAAGAAGCAGCACCGATGAACCCAACCTGTAAACAGATCAGCCAGCACTTACTTGATGCAAATATTGTTTTCAAAAAAGTATCTCTGGTATTACCATCAACGTCTATCCAAAAAAATAATCGTCAAATTCTCTTGACTCCTACGTTGCGTGATACGGTATTCTTTTCTTAAGGGAAATATAACAGATTTGACCGGTCCCCCCTGTTCTTCCCTGAAACGAAAGGAGCTGTTTCAATGAAAAGTATAAGTCAGGTTGCCAAGTTGACTGGCGTCAGCATACGAACCCTTCAATACTATGATGAAATCGATCTGCTAAAACCAAGCAAGCTCACTACATCCGGTTATCGAATGTATGATGATGACGCATTGCAGACCTTACAACAAATCTTATTTTTTAAGGAGTTGGAATTTCCACTAAAAGAAATAAAGCAGATTTTAGAAAAACCATATTTTGACAGGGTCTCTGCTTTCAAAAAGCAAAAAGAGCTATTACTGTTGAAACGAGATCGCCTTGACCGGCTTATACAACTTCTGGAACATCTGGAGAAAGGAGAACAATGTATGAGCTTTAAAGAATTTGACCTATCTGATTACATCAACGCTTTGGAAGATTTCAAATCCAATCAGACAGAAACTGTCATTCAGCACTGGGGAAACATTGAAAATTTTGATATGTTCATCCAGAAAATCAAAGATGATGAAAACCATGTGGCAAAACTCGCCATCCAGTAGTTTGGCAGTATTGAAAAATATACCGAAGAAATGAAACATAATCTGGAGCATTTCTCTGAAATTATGAATGAATGGTATTCACAAGTACCAGAAGAAATGCTGAAAAAAGATAAATTTCTTAAGCTGGCTTCTCATAAAGGAGAAGATGTAGCTTCGGAACCGGTTCAAAGCATTGTAGAGGAAATCATATCCAGCATACCAACCACTACCTCAAAACTGCTGGTTGGAAGTGCGGAAAATTACTGCCGAATGATGATCGACACCTATTCTAATAATTATCTTAGCAAAGTATTTGACACAAAACATGGTGCAGGAAGCAGCGAATATATCGTGAAAGCCTTCCGCTATTATTCCGAAAATAACTACGCAGGAAACAATTAGAGCCAAAATAGAGCCAGTCTGAACCACTTATCTGTGCTCCTTCAGCTTCTTCAATATCGCCATAACATCTGGCTGCGTTGGAGTAAATTTAATACCACGTTTCAACATTCCCACAACTTTTCTCGCTTTTCGCTCAATCTCTCTGGCAGTATGCTCACTGGTCAACATCAAATGATTTCCAGCAATTGTATATTCCCGTTCTATGTATTCTTCTGTTATCGGAAACATATCCTGTATCAGAAACGCACTTTCCCGGCTATCGTCCAGTTTAACGATATGGAGAATATCACAAGGTTTCCCTGCTTTTTCCTTCTTCTCCATAATTCGTCTGTATTTGTCAATACGACTGGACAATGGTATCATCCAGTATATTCCTATACTTGTATCCTCAAAGCAGTAATAATGCGGTCTGTTTCCCGCCTTATTTCCTTTAAGATACGGATCTGGCATATCTTCAAAAAATTTATCTTTGATAATATAAAATCCTGTTTTCTTCATTTACTTGTCCTCATTATGGAAAAAGTCCCTCGCCTTGCGGCGAAGGACTATACTTTCGACCCAACCACTTATATACCGCATATTGGTCAGCG
>DWUX01000171.1 GCA_019120545.1 Candidatus Blautia stercoripullorum
GCTACCTACAGTCAGAACGTAGGTATCGTAACCACTACTAAAGTTATCAACCGCTGTGTGCTGGGACTGGCTGCCATCGTTCTGATCATCGCCGGACTGGTACCGAAATTCTCCGCTTTGCTGACCACTATTCCCCAGTGTGTCCTGGGAGGAGCAACTATCTCTGTATTTGCCTCCATTGCCATGACCGGGATCAAACTGGTCATGCAGCAGGAAATGAATTTCCGGAATACTTCCATCGTAGGGCTGGCCGTGGCTCTGGGAATGGGCGTAACTCAGGCGCCTGCCTCTTTAGCCGCTTTCCCGGACTGGGTAACCACTATCTTCGGTTCCTCACCGGTAGTCCTGGCAACCATCGTAGCAATTCTTTTAAATGTGATCCTTCCAAAAGAAGAGAAAAAACAGAGCACTTCCGGCAAGTAGCAAGGGATGCTTTTACCTCTCATCTATTGTCACATATAGCAAAAAACTGTTCCGCCAAAGAGGAATCTTTCCCGGAGCTGTCCCATGAGTCATATTCTGGATTCTGATCCATGGGGCAGCTCCCGCAAGTTCACAGATTTCTTTTGGGATGGAACAGTTTTTTCTTTTCTCTGTATTTAAAATCCGTTTCCTTTTTCAAATACAAAAGGTACTTGTACAAATGATACATAAAGATATGATATCCCGGCCTCTTCCCATAAAGCACAGCACTGCCCTCATACCAGGGGCTTTCTTTTACATAGCCTGAAGAAAAGCCGCTCATCTTCCCCATCTTATTCCAGACATGGTTTGCCTTTAACTCTTCTTCCGTCATTCTTCCTGCCGCTGTCTGATCCCCTGTATCGAAAATATCATCAGAAAAGGGCTGATTTCCGAATATCTGTGCTTCCTGGAATTCCGGCTTTCCCATAAAACGGCTTAATGACTTCTCTGTTTCCTGTCTGTCTCTGATCAAATGGGAATCCTCTATATGTTTCATGGAGGCCGCCTGATTTCTCGCATATTCCAGCAGTATTTTTTCCAGCTCTTCCAGAAACCTTTTTCTCTCTTCATCTGTCCGGGCGTATACGGGTCTCCACCGCCCTTGTACTTTCTCATAACCTGTGGTCATACCCTGGGGCGCGCTGAAAATGCTCTCAAACAGACTGTTGCTGAAATAAACTTTTTTTCTCAGACCTGCTTCCGGTGAAAAATAGTAGCAGTGATAGTCCTCTCTTCTGACTCCCTTGGGCAGTTCATAAAGCCCCCAGTAATATCCTGTCAATCTTCCTTTTTTTCCCAGTATCCCCAGAGCTTGACAGATTTCTTTCTGCATAGAGCCAGTCCATCCACTGTCAACCAGGGCAATAGGCACTTCCTCCGTCAGCCCTTCCTGTTCCAGATAACCTAAAAGGGAAGGCAGTTTTTCCCGGGAATTTGTTTCCACTGCTTTCAGAAAAAAAGGACAGTCTTCCAGCTTCTGACGGATTCTCTTTAAATGGGGATAGGAAATAGGCTTCTTTCTTTGACCTGTCATTCCCAGCCGCTCCAGGGTGATCCTCTTTTCTTCCTCTTTGATGCCGGAACGGTCAAGGATCCTGTCCAGAGTCACTTCCGTACCGCCTCTGCATATATAATCCAGAGCCGCCCCCATATCCCTGTGATACATGGGCAGTCTGAGAGAGTACCGGGAACAGCACAGATATCTGCATTCTATGGGAAGGTGAAATCTTTCCACATAGATCCCGGCACACCGATACATCAGATACCCGTCCCTCGCAAGAAAATACAGCCGCCGGATCCCGTTGTTCTGTGCCTTATCCAAAATCCACAGCACAAAGTCATTTAAGGCTGGGGCCAGGATTTCCTTTGAGGTCTTATTAAAAACGTCTTCTTTTTTCATATTAAACACACCCAGCTGTTTTCTTTAGTATGTCCCAAATTTGAAAATGTCAGACAATAATATTATTGAATATCACCCGCAAATATGTTATATTATAAACATAAAAAGGAACAACCGCCCACAAGGGGTTGACCTGATAAGGTAAATCATAGAAATGCCACCCTAAACCGGTCAAAGTTATGAGGGTGGTTTTCTATGCAGACAGCACTACTTTAAAAACGTAAAAACGAATGTCAGCAATGCAAGAACAAACATACCAAAGGCCATAAGGTCTTTAAAGTCAAACGGTTTTTTGTCCATCAGCACCACCCCATTCTATGTATGAATAGAGGTCAGCCACCCTACATTATTGACAATCTGTCTTCTCCGTGGTATTCTTATCACAATTCAGGAGGTGCTGTTTATGTGTCAGACAATTTCCTTATGGAAAACTAACAGGGACGACGATAGATAGCGCTTGTATCTTCTAACAGGTACAAGCGCTTTTTGTGGTTGTGCCTGTGTGAATACGTGATGTCTTTGGGAACAGCAGGATCCGGACTGTTCCCTCATAACAGAATCGCACAGGAATCCATTTGTTCTGTGCGGTTCTTTTTTATGCAGAAAAGTCCTCCTTCCTATGTAAAAAATCTGGAATCTCCTGAAAATTTCCTGTTCACCAGATGAAAGGAGCTCTTCTTTTTGGAGCCGCACAGAGCTGGAAAATGCCGAAATATTTCCTTTGGCATTTTCCCCGAAAACTCTATGAGGTGGTGATATCATGGGACATACAGACGATGTCCGGATGGATCTTACGCCGCTGCGCGATATTATCTGTGCAGCCGGCAATCTAAATATCCATTCTATAAATCTGAGAAAAGGAGATCCTAATCATGAAAACAATTACATCTATCGAAAGCAACGAAAATTTTTCCAATAACGTCCAGGCCTGGCAGTTGAAAAATATGATCGGAGAGACTGTGACCATCCACGGCAATGTTTATAAGATCCGGAAAATGCACGGATTTGCCTTTGTCCTTTTAAGAAGCGGCGGAGAGATCCTCCAATGCGTATATGAAGAAACCAGAACAGACTTCCCTTTAGAAAAACTTACAGAAGAGTGTTGTATAAAGGCAGCGGTCTTTGTCAAAGAAGAACCTCGTTCCAGAAGAGGATTTGATCTTCAGCTCCTTCACGTTCAGATCCTTTCCCTTCCTGCCCGGCACAGCCCGGTGGTGATCAATCAGAAAACTGTAAACGCGTCTTTGGAGACTCTGCTGAATTACCGGCCCATTACTCTTCGGAATCAGCGGGAAGCTGCCATTTTCAAAATTCAGGAAGCCCTGGCAGACGGGATCCGGAGATTTCTGAAGGAGCAGCATTTTACAGAAATCCATACTCCCAAGATCGTATCAGAAGGCGCAGAAGGGGGGACCAACATTTTTCATCTGAAGTATTTTGAGCAGGACGCTTTCCTTGCCCAGAGTCCTCAGTTTTATAAACAGATGATGGTAGGTGTATTTGAACGGGTGTTTGAGATCGGACCTGTGTTCCGTGCGGAAAAGCATGATACTTCCCGTCACCTGAACGAGTACACCAGCGTAGACTTTGAAATGGGATTTATTGAAGATTTTCAGGAATTGATGGCAATGGAGACCGGTATGTTGAGATCAGCCATGGCTTCAGTAAAAGAACAGTGTCCGGAAGAAGCTGCTCTCCTTGGCGTACGGATACCGGAGATCACAGAAATCCCCTGTCTGAGATTTCAGGAGGCAAAAGAACTTCTCCAAAAAGAAGGCTGTTCTCAGAACAACCCTATGGATCTCGATCCGGAAGAGGAGAAAAAGCTCTGCCGGCTGATCCGGGAGAAAACCGGCAGTGAATTTGTCTTTGTAACCCATTACCCCTCTGCCAAACGTCCCTTCTATGCCATGAACGATCCTCAGAATCCTGAAG
Source organism: Candidatus Blautia stercoripullorum (assembly GCA_019120545.1). Lineage (GTDB taxonomy): Bacteria > Bacillota > Clostridia > Lachnospirales > Lachnospiraceae > Blautia > Blautia stercoripullorum. Next base: position 3,800 of record DWUX01000171.1, read on the forward strand.
AGACTTTAAGCTTCGACCTTCTGTTCCGGGGAATGGAGGTCACTACCGGAGGACAGCGGATCCACAGCTATGAGACCCAGGTGGAAAAAATGCGCCAGAAGGGTTTAAACCCGGAGGATTTCTCCAGTTATCTGATGATCCATCAGTGTGGAATGCCCCCTCACGGAGGACTTGGCCTTGGGTTGGAGCGGCTGACCAGCCGTCTGCTGGAGCAGGATAACGTCCGGAGAGCCTGTCTCTTTCCAAGGGATATCCACCGATTAACGCCGTAAACAATAGAATTCATCTTTATAAAGCGTATTTCTGTAGTTCAAAAATGCCCTATCTCCAACATAAGCCGGAGATAGGGCAGATTTTATTTTGGGACAATATTCAATAAATGATTATTTATTATTCAGTGCTGCCTGAGCGGCTGCCAGTCTTGCGATCGGCACACGGAATGGTGAGCAGGAAACATAGTTCAGTCCTACTTTGTGGCAGAACTCTACGGAAGAAGGATCTCCGCCGTGTTCTCCACAGATACCCATTTTCAGAGTCGGGTTTGTAGCACGTCCTTTTTCTGCTGCCATCTTAACCAGCTGGCCAACACCCTTCTGATCCAGTTTTGCAAATGGGTCAGACTCGTAAATCTTGTTCTCATAGTAAGAACCTAAGAATTTACCAGCGTCGTCACGGGAGAAACCGAAGGTCATCTGTGTTAAGTCGTTTGTACCGAAGGAGAAGAATTCTGCTTCTTCAGCAATTTCATCTGCTGTCAGAGCTGCACGAGGAATCTCGATCATAGTACCAACATGATAGTTGATGTACTCGCCTTTTTCCTTCATAACTTCTTCTGCTGTAGCAACAACGATATCTTTTACATATTTCAGCTCTTTCTTCTCGCCTACTAATGGGATCATGATCTCAGGAACGATGTCATAGCCCATTTCATCTTTTACTTCGATAGCGGCTTCGATAACAGCTCTTGTCTGCATCTTAGCGATTTCAGGATATGTCACAGCCAGACGGCATCCACGATGTCCCATCATTGGGTTGAACTCATGGAGTTCATCGCAGCGGGCCTGTACTTCTTCTGCTGTAAGACCCATGTCTTTTGCCAGAGCTGCAATGTCTTCAGGATCTGTAGGAACGAACTCATGCAGAGGCGGATCCAGATAACGAACGGTCATTGGACGGCCTTTCAGAGCTTTGTACATAGCTTTGAAGTCCTCTTTCTGGAATGGGATCAGCTCGTTAAGAGCTTCTTCTCTCTGTTCTACTGTATCAGAAAGGATCATCTTACGGATCTTCGGAATACGATCTTCGTTGAAGAACATATGCTCTGTACGGCAAAGTCCGATACCTTCAGCGCCTAATTTAACAGCATTCTCTGTGTCAGCAGGTGTATCAGCATTTGTACGAACCTGTAATTTACGGAACTGGTCAGCCCATCTCATGATACGGCCGAAGTTTCCGCCTACAGAAGCTTCTACAGTCTTGATATCTCCTTTGTAGATCTTACCTGTTGTACCATCTAAGGAAATGTAATCACCTTCGTGGAAGGTATAGCCCCCTAATGTGAACCATTTTTCTTCTTCGTTGATCTTGATCTCGCCGCATCCGGATACACAGC
>DWUX01000172.1 GCA_019120545.1 Candidatus Blautia stercoripullorum
AGTGTTCGAGACCTTCCACTCGTAAAACAAAACTAAAGGAGAAAATAAAAGATGAGAGACAAGAAAGTTACTTTTTTGACCCAGGCGGCTATGATCGCTGCCATTTATGTGGTGCTGACCTTTGTTTTTGCACCTATCAGTTTCGGTGAAGTGCAGATCCGTATTGCAGAGATGCTCACAGTGCTTCCAATTTTCACACCGGCTGCCATACCTGGCCTGTTTGTGGGATGCCTGATCGGAAACATCACCGGAGGAGCCATGCTTCCAGATGTGATTTTCGGAAGTATAGCTACCCTGGTCGGTGCTGTGGGAACTTATTTTCTGAGAAATTCCAACAGGATTTTTGCAGTGCTTCCTCCGATTGCAGCGAACATTTGCATCGTACCCTTTGTACTTCGATATGCTTATGGCGTAGTGCTTCCTATCCCGTTTCTGATGCTTACAGTAGGGATCGGAGAAGTAGTCTCCTGCGGGATCCTGGGAAATTGTCTGGTTTCTGTCCTGGGAAGATACAGAAACCGGATTTTCAGCCGGACGTAAGGCTGTGCTGGAAATTTTTATATATTTAAAGAGGAGTATTCCTGAAAAGCCGGTTTTCGGTTTGAGGGGATACTCTTTTTTGTTTTGACATCACATATCCATTATGATAAACTAAAGTCAATTATGGAGTCTTATACCCCTCAGGCTTCGGTGACATCATTGACATGGAACTGATGAAAAATAAATATATAGAGGTGAACAAAGTGGATAAGAATGAGTATAGGGCAAAACTGGAAGAAATTAATGATCTTGTAGACCGTCAGGATTACAAAGGCGCCCTTGAAATCGTAGAGACCATCGACTGGCGAAGAGTAAGAAGCGCCAGGACATTATGTATGGTAGGCGAGATTTATGAGGCGAATAAGCGTTATCCTGAAAGCCGTAAGCTGCTTTTAATGGCCCGTCACAGAGCGCCTATCGGCAGAACAGTTCTATACCGCCTGGTGGAACTGTCTATAAAAATGGGGAATTTTGATGAAGCAGATGAATATTACAAAGAATTTATGGAATTATCCCCGAAGGACAACAGCCGCTACATTCTTCAGTATAAGCTGGCCCGAGGAAAAGGAGCTCCTCTGGAAGAGCAGATTGCTATTCTGAAGGAATATAAGAATCAGGAATATACAGAAAGATGGTCTTATGTACTGGCACGGCTTTATGCTCAGGCGGGAATGAAAGAAGCCTGTATAGAAGAATGTGATGATCTGATCCTGTGGTTCAGTGAAGGCAAGTATGTGACAAAAGCAATGGAGCTGAAGAGAAAGTTTGCTCCCCTGACGCCTATACAGCAGGAGAAATATGACCACCGTTTTGAAAAAGGCTATGTTCCCAAAGCTGCTATAAAGGCGGTGGATGCGGCGGCACAGGCTGCAGAAAAAGCAGTTCATGGAGAAACCTCTCCTGTAAAGGACAAAGAAAAAGAAATCGACGAGATTATCAAACATGTTATGGAGCAGGGGAGGGATAATCAGCCTCAGATCGCAGATACCCAGGAGATCAAGGACAAGGCTGCTCAGGATATCATGGACGTTCTGCCGGGCAGAAATACGGCAGAAGAAGAGACGGCAGCCACCAGAGAGCCGTTTGAGAAAAAAGAGTATGTGGTGAAAGATCTGGAACCGGAAAATATCGGCGGAATGTCGGATGTGAAGCCCTTCCATATGGAAAATTCCATGAAAGGGTCTGTAAAAGCTCAGGCGCCCAAATCCCAGCCTATCAAAGAGGAAGATATGAATCCGGAGGATTTCAAAACAGACTTTAAGGAAAAAGAGCTGGATCTGGAGGCATTGCTGGCAGAGACTGCCAGTGAACTGGCGCAGGCAGTTTCAGAAGAGACAGGGGAGATTCCTTCTTCTGCCCAAGAGACAGAGATGGCAAAGGAGGAAGCTGTTCAGGAAGAAGAAAGTCCGGAGGATGATGCCATTACTTCCGCTTTAATGGAAAAAGCAATGGAATTTGAGAAGGATGATAAGACTGAGCAGGAAGCGGAGGAAGAAGGATCTGAAGAGATTGTTACGGAAGAGATCATAGATACACAGGATGGAGAGCCTGTCGTAGAAGCAGTGGAAGAGGCTGTTTTTGAAGAGAGCCCTGTTGAGGAACAGAAAATTTCAGAAGAAACCTCCGGGAGGGAAAACTTTCGTACGGAAGAGTTTCAGGAGGAGGAGAAAACCCCGGAGACGGAAGGCACCCAGGAGGAGATGGTTCCGGAAACCTGGGAATTCCAGGAAGAGGCGGCTTCGGAAACATGGGAAGCTCAGGAGGAAGAAGGTCCCCAGACAGAGGGGAATCAGGAAGAAATGGTTTCTGAAACTGAGGAAGCCCAGGAAGAACTCGGGGAAACGAAAGTGATCCCGGATGTTCAGGATACTCTGCCGGAGGAGGACGAGGAGTACCGGCCATCTTCAGATGCCGGCGCTTTCAGTACTGCAGCGGCAGGGCTTATGCGGCATCATTTGACGGAAGAAGAACACAGAAGGCTGTTTACCTATTTTGCTCCTGTACCTGGGATGAGCCAGCAGATCAATGAGGCTCTGGACACGGCCCAGGAGTCGGCGTGTTCCAAAACTTCAAGATCCGGAAACATTATTGTTACCGGAAGAGAAGGAACAGGAAAAACCAAGCTTTCTGAAGGCATGATCAAGGCTCTGTGCAAAGAAAGACAGATGCAGGGAGCCAGGGTGGCTTATCTTGAAGCTGAAGAGCTGAATAAAAAGGATCCGGCGGCTGTGGTAGATAAGTTATCCGGAGGATTTTTGGTGGTAGAACATGCAGGGGATATGGACGGGGAAGTTGTGGAAAACCTGTCAAAAGCCATGGAGTTTAAAACAAACCGTCTTACTGTGATTCTGGAAGATCTGAAACCCGGCATCTGGGAACTGGAAGAAAAATATCCGGAATTTATGAAAAAATTTGATTCCAGGATCGTAATCCCGGTATTCACCAACGATGAGTTGGTTTCTTTTGCAAAAACATATGCAAAAGAGCTGGGATATAAGATCGATGATATGGCGGTTCTGGCTTTGTACACACTGATCGGAGATAACCAGAATGAGGAGAACCCTGTATCTGTAGGAATGGTGAAAGAGATGATGGATGATGCCCTGAAAAGAGCGGCCAAAAAGGGACGCCGCCCTGGCAAGAGAATAGGAAAGCGTCATCTGGATGCAAGCGGCAGGATCATGCTATATGAAAAAGATTTTGATTTATAAGGGAGGACGATCGGATGAAAGACCCATATCTGGGAAACCCTAAGAAGACTATTGAAGTTCTTCAAAAATACGATTTTGTTTTTCAGAAAAAATTCGGGCAGAACTTTCTCATCGATCCCCATGTACTGGATAAGATCATGAATGCGGCAGACATTCAGAAGGAAGACTTTGTTCTGGAGATTGGTCCCGGGATCGGGACCATGACCCAGTACCTGGCGTGCAGGGCCAGGGAGGTCTTTGCCGTAGAGATCGACCGGGCGTTGATTCCCATATTAGAGGATACCCTGAAGGATTATGGGAATGTGACAATTTTGAATCAGGATATTTTGAAAGTGGATATCAAGAAATTGGCAGAGGAGCACAATCAGGGAAAACCTGTTAAGGTTGTGGCGAATCTGCCATATTATATTACAACGCCGATCATTATGGGATTGTTTGAGGAAGATGTGCCTGTAGAATCTATTACTGTAATGGTACAGAAAGAAGTAGCAGAAAGAATGCAGACCGGGCCGGGATCAAAGGATTATGGCGCGCTGTCCCTGGCGGTTCAGTATTATGCCAGGCCATATATTGCAGCCAATGTGCCTCCCAACTGCTTTATGCCCAGGCCTAAGGTGGGGAGTGCGGTGATAAGGCTTACAAGGCATGAAAAACCTCCTGTGGATGTGAAAGACCAAAAACTTATGTTTCGGATCATACGGGCTTCTTTTAACCAGAGAAGAAAAACTCTGGTCAATGGATTGAAAAACGCTTCTGATCTGGAATTTTCAAAAGAGGATATTGAAAAGGCATTGTCTGCCTGCGGATTTCCTATGGGGATCAGAGGAGAAGCGCTGACTCTGCAAGACTTCGCAGATCTGACAAATCAGCTTTTAACAACGTAAAAGCCACCGCAGTTTTACTGCGATGGCTTTCTCTATAAATATTAAAGGAAGGAGAGCCGACCCTATCAGGGCCGACATATGAAAAAGAAAATATAAAAATAATTTTTCTGTATTATTTTTATGATACTAGTATATCCGCTAAATATGTTGAAATCATGTGTAACTTGTGAAGTTTTCATGAACGAAATTAAAATGATTTATGAATGAACCCGCAAGAGTCAACGCTCCAGATCCAGAGGGCTGGTCCGGATCTTCAAATGCCGGATTCCAAGGAAATGTTCACAATCTAAACGGATTCCGCCGATCAGCCCGGAAATGTCCTGGAGACTGGAGGAGATGATCTCACAGTCCCGGTTCTGATGTCTGGACAGATACTCTATGATCCTGGAATTAATATCTGGTATGAAATTTGAAAAGGAACTGTTCAGCACGATCAGATCAGTGTTAAAAGTATTGATCAGATTATTAATGCCGATAGACATATATTTGACGAACAGTTCCATCATATCCAGAGCTTCGGGAGTCTTCCGGCTGTAATCAGAAAGAAATCCATCGATAGTAACGGCGTTTTTCCCTGTCCGGAGACTGTACTCTTCCAAAATGGCCTTTTCTGAAGCGTAAAGCTCAAAACATCCCCGGTTTCCGCAGGGGCAGGGCTTGCCGTCGGGAAAGAGAATTGTGTGTCCGAATTCCCCGGCATATCCGTCTTTTCCTTTATATAACTTCCCGTTGATCAGGATCCCCATTCCGATACCGTCATGGACATTTATGTGGATCATATTTTCATAGCCGTAGTGAAAAGCAGATTCTCCCAGTACGGAAAGATTTGCCTCATTTTCGACAATAATGGGAATGCGGAATTTTTCTTCCAGAAGAGAGCCAAGATCCTCCGACGGGAGAGGATAATAAGGGGTAAAGATAATCTGATTATGCTGGACAACGCCGTAAATGCCAATGGCGATACCGATGATCTTTTTTTCAGCATGTTCAAAGAATCTTTGATTTTCTTCAATAATAGATGACAGCAGAGAAAACAGGGGATCTTCTGAATGAAAAGGATATTCTTTTACATGACAGTTTTCTCCTTTCAGATCAGAAATCAGAGTCAGGATCTGACGAGGCCGGACATCGATAGCCATAGCCAGACCATATTCCTGGTTGAACTCCAGAAGAATGGGTTTGCGTCCCAGAGAGGTTTTGGCGCTTCCGATTTCCTGGATCAGGTTCTGCTGGATCAGTTCCTGGACAATTGCAGAAATAGTGGCCTTTGTCAGCTTCAGCTGTTTTGCAAGGTCGGCTCTCGATACAGGGGGATTATTAACGATATATTCCAGGACCAGGCGCCGGTTGTTGTCGCGGATCATTTCCTGATTGGCGATAGGCATACTTATCTACTCCTTTTTTACCGGATTTTACGAAATTTTTCTTTATCATAACACTATTGCGAAATATAGAGCAAGAAGAATTTGTTTATGGGCTATACAAAATGAAAAGACAGTTCACAGAAAGTTTAGATGTAGGAAATGTGAAACTATGTTATAATAAAAAGCACTACAAAAACTATATTTTCCGGCTGAAAGACCGGAGCAGGCCCGGAAGGGTCCGGGCTATTTTTACAGAGGTGATTGAAATGAAAAAAAGAGGTATTGCAGTATTGCTGGCTGGCATTATGGCTGTGGCGCTTCCTGTCAATGCGTTTGCTTCCAGTGGAAACAAAGATACAGGTGTTCCCTACGTCTCTCTGGGGGCGGATCTGAACCAGGAAGAAAGAGCCACTGTTCTGAAGCTTTTAGGTATCAGCGAATCTGATCTGGAGAAATATACAGTGACGACAGTTACCAATGCTGAGGAGCATGAATATCTGGATTCTTATCTGAGCAACAGTATTATTGGTTCCCGCGCTCTGTCTTCTGTTCTGGTAGAAGGGAAGAAAGACGGTTCCGGAATCAATGTGACTACCAGCAACATCACATACTGTACGCCGGGAATGTATGAAAATGCCCTGGCTACTGCGGGAATAGAAAATGCGGACATTAAGGTGGCAGGTCCCTTTAATATTTCAGGAACCGCAGCTTTGGTGGGCGCCATTAAAGCTTATGAGAATATGACTGGAGAAAAGGTAAGTGAAGAAAGCGCCGACACTGCTACTAATGAACTGGTAGTTACCGGACAGGTAGCGGAGAATGTGGGAGACCAGGAGAAGGCTGAAGAGCTGATCGGCGCAGTCAAGGGAGAGGTTGTAGACGGCAATGCAACTACTTCTGAAGAAATTGGAGATGTAGTGGATCAGGCGGCACAGGAAATGAAAGTGAGCCTTTCAGAGGAAGACCGTCAGGCTATCATTGATCTGATGAAGAAGATCAGCGATCTGGATCTGAACATAGACAGTCTGCGGCAACAGGCAAAAAATCTCTATGACAGGATTGCAGGACTGAATCTGAACCTGAATATAGATGAAGAACAGGTAAAAGGATTTTTTGAAAAAATCCTGGATTTCATCAAAGGTCTGTTTTCATAAAGAAAAGAGGAAGGAAGTTCCGCATGGTTCTTCCTTCCTCTTTTATATATTGCGGTTTTTTCTTAAACTTTCTTTTAGAGCCTTGATAGTTTCCAGGATGATCTGTTTTTCCTGGGGAGAACAATCTTCCATCATATCGCTGATCTCCTTGTCTACGATCACAGATGAGGATGCGACATATCCGCAGACCAGTTCATCTACAGATACCTGGAGGGCATTGGCAATATCCAGAAGGCATTTTACACTGAGCTTGGTTTTTCCTGTCTCAATATGGCTGATATGCTGAACAGAATAATCAGTCTCTTCTCCCAGCATCTGCTGTGTCATCTTCAGTTTTTCGCGATAATTCTTAATCCGTTTCCCGATCCCTGAGTAGTCCATTACCCTTGCTCCTGAAATTTTTTTATATTATATGCATAAATCCTGCATATAATAAATGGAGCATATAGAGAATTTATCTTTCTAATTTAAATGATAATAAAAAAAGAATCTGCCTAAGCAGATTCTTTAAGAGATTCAGGCATCTGACGGAAGAATGTCGTTGGAAGTTCTGGCGCTGAATTCCTGGATCGTATTATTTAAAGAGAGCATTCTTGCATCCAGTTTTGCCACGATCTTTGAGCATTCCTGAAGTTCACGGCTGATATAGTCTGGCGCTTTCCCCTCAAATTTGTAATAAATTTTATGTTCCAGGCTGGCCCAGAAATCCTGCGCCACAGTCCGGATCTGTATTTCCACTATAGTGTCCACAAATCCTCCGGAAAGATAGATAGGAACAGATACCAGCATATGGTAGCTTTGATAACCGCTGTCCTTTGGATGCTTGATATAATCTTTAAGAGAGATGATCTTCAGATCTCCCTGCTTGGTGATCATATCTGCGATCAGATAGATATCTGAGGTAAAGGAGCAGATAATACGGATTCCTGCAATATCTCTTACATGCTTTACCATGTTTTTAACGGTTACTTCATAGCCGTTTTTTTTCAGCTTTTTGACAATGCTTTCCGGTGTTTTGATCCTGGATTTAATATGTTCGATAGGGGTGTAGTGATGAACATGCTGAAACTCATCATTAAGTATTTCAATCTTTGTGTTGATTTCCTTTAATGCGGCATTGTAAAGGAACATCAGAGTTTCCCAGCTGTCTACATCCTCATAACATTTCAGGTCCTGAAATTTATCCAAGCATATTTCACCTCCTTTAGACCAAGTTTTTCTGCCTCTGCACTTAGGAGACAAAAATGCCGCTTTTCTAAAGTATAACAGAAAAGCGGCAAAGAGTCAAAACTTTAACAAAAGTCATTTTATAACTTATGTATTACATATCCAGTTTCATATGTCCAGGCTTTATCAGGCCCATTTTACGCATTTTTTCTGAGATTACATAGGAAAGAAGTCCCGGAAGGGCAAAATGCAGAAGCAATATTTTGACCAGCACCATTACAGGGTCTTCTGAAGCAGTCATTGTCTGCCATGTCATGATCTGGCCTACAAAACCGGCGGTGCCCATTCCGGAACCGGTGGCGTTATTAGTCATTCCGGCCAGCATCGTTCCCACAGGTCCCAGGACTGCACTGGAAATGATAGCAGGAAGCCAGATCAAAGGATGCCTCATGATATTGGGAACCTGAAGCATGGAAGTGCCGATCCCCTGGGCCAGAAGACCGGAGAGACCGTTGTCTTTGTAGCTGGCCACGGCGAATCCGATCATATTGCAGCAGCATCCGATGGTAGCGGCTCCGGCAGCCAGACCGGAAAGGTTCAGGATAACTCCCAGGGCGGCGGAACTGATCGGAAGAGTAAGGATCATCCCCATGAGTACGGAGACCACTACGCCCATAAGAAAGGGCTGCTGCTCCGTTCCCCAGTTGATCATTGCACCAAGTTCATTCATCAGGCGGCTGATAGGGGGACCTACCAGGATTCCCACAAGGGAGCCGCCAAAGATTCCGGCCATAGGGGCTAATATAATATCCAGCTTTGTTTTTCCGGCAATGAGACGGGACAGTTCGATAGCAACATAGGAAGCGATAAAAGCTCCCAGAGGTTCTCCCGGGCCGGAAAGAAGAAGCGCTCCTTCTGCCGTAAAAACTGTTCCGGAAGAAATACTGCCGGCATAGCCCCCCGCCATGCCGGCAGTGGCAGCAGAAAGAACCACCAAGGGACTTTCTTTGAAACGGCAGGCGACTCCCACACCGATTCCGGCGCTGGTCATGGCTGAGGCAATTTTCCCGAACTGATAAATAAGAGTTCCCCAGCCGCCGCCTACAAGATTTCCGATCTGCTGGATGATCGTTCCAATAATTAAGGTAGCGAAAAGACCGCAGGCCATTCCGCTGAGTCCTTCGATGAAAATTCGATTCAGTATTTTTTTCACGGGCAATTCTCCTGTCAGCCGTCTATCTTCAGGTTTTTCAGCAGGGATCCCAGAGAGGTGGAGATGTCTTCGCTTTTTGGAAGTTCAAAATCCGGTTCTTCAGACTTTTCTTCCTGGGGCTCTGCCAAAGCTTTCATGCTCAGACTGATCTTTCCATCTTCATTCTTAATGACTTTTGCTTTTACAGAATCTCCTATAGACAGGACTGCCTTTGGGGATTTAATTCTTTTTTCCGATATCTGGGAAATATGTACCAGCCCGGAAATATGATCTCCAAGATCAATAAAAGCACCATAGGTCTGCAGAGATTCCACAGTACCTTCAACGATGCTGCCTACTTTGATGTTCTGGATCTTTTCCAGTTTTTCGGCCTGTGCTTTATCCTTCAAAACCTCCTTGGCGGAAAGCACCAGACGGTTTTCCTGTTCGTCTAATTCCAGAACTCTTACAGTCAGTGTCTTTTTTAAATAGTCTTCCGGATTTTCTACATAGTGAAGGTCAAGCTGAGATACAGGGATAAAAGCCCGGATTCCCTCGACATAGGCGATCACGCCGCCTTTTACGATCCCTTCCACGGTAACTTCAAAGTCGGTTTTATCTTCTTTCATCTGAGCCAGCTTGTCCCAGATCAGCATATCGTCGTCCCGGAAATCAGAAAAGGACGCGTTGATCTCAGTCATGTAATCTTCCATGGTTTCCTGTTTTTTTGTTTCCTCTGACATATATTACTCCTCCTTAAAATCATGCTTCTTTAATAGGGACACAGGCAGGCAGAATATCAGCCTGCACCCTTAGTATCATATCATAATTGCCAGAAAATTAGAAGTGTGATAGTATAAAAAAAGAAGTGGAAACTACCTGTAGAAAGGATAAGAAAGATGGCAAAACAGAGAAAGATATATATCATCGGACATAAAAATCCGGATACGGATTCTATATGTTCCGCCATTGCCTATGCGGAGTTTAAGAACCGCCTGAATAAAGGAAACAAGTATGCTGCAAAAAGAGCGGGTCAGATAAATGAAGAAACAGAATATGTATTGAAACGCTTTGGCGTAGAAGCGCCAGGGTATCTTTCTGATGTGGGAACGCAGGTAAAAGATATGGAGATCAGAGAGACTCCGGGAGTAGAAAACAGCATTTCTATAAAAGACGCCTGGGCGATCATGAAGCAGACCAGCGCGGTGACTCTGCCTATTACAAAAGAAGACGGACAGCTGGAGGGACTGATCACCACAGGAGATATTGCAAAATCTTATATGGATGCCCATGATAATTATTTCCTGTCTAATGCAAGAACGCAGTACAGGAGCATAGCAAATACTGTGGAGGGAAAGGTAGTCACAGGAAATCCCCATGGATATTTTGTGAAGGGAAAAGTAGTGATCGGCGCCGCCCATCCGGATAAAATGGGCGAATTTCTGGAAGAGGATGATCTGGTGATCCTGGGAGACCGGCATGAAGACCATCTCTGCGCCATAGAACAGAATGTCAGCTGTATGATTGTCTGCAATCATACAGAAGTTACCCAGGATATCAAGGAGGCGGCAGAAAAAAATCAGTGTGTGATCATAGAGTCGGCTCTTGACACCTTCAGCGTGGCCAGACTTATCAACCAGAGTATTCCGGTGAAGCATATTATGAAGAAGGATAACCTCATTACTTTCCAGACAGATGATTACACAGATAATATTAAGGATATTATGGTGAAAAACCGCCACAGAGCTTTTCCTGTAGTAAATAAACATGGCAAATACATCGGGACAGTATCCAGGAGAAATCTTTTGGGAATGAAGAAAAAACAGCTGATCCTGGTAGACCATAATGAAAAGACCCAGGCTGTGGACAACATTGATTCTGCAGAAGTCCTGGAGATCATAGACCATCACAGACTGGGATCTTTAGAAACTCTTCAGCCGATTATGTTCCGCAATCAGCCGGTGGGATGTACGGCCACGATCCTCTATCAGATGTATGTAGAAAAATCATTGGAAATCAGTCCTCAGATCGCAGGACTTCTCTGCGCAGCTATCATTTCCGATACTTTGATGTTTCGTTCTCCTACCTGCACATCTTCAGATAAAATGGCGGCAGGAGCTTTGGCGCTGATCGCAGGGATCAATATTGAGGAATTTGCAAAAGAAATGTTTACCGCCGGAAGCAATCTGAAGGGAAAAACTATAGAAGTTATTTTTTATCAGGATTTTAAGAGGTTTACTTCAGACAAGGTGAACTTCGGCGTAGGGCAGATCAGTTCGATGAATGCACAGGAACTGAAAGATCTGAAAAAGAGATTGCTGCCGGTTATGAAGCATGAATGCGGAAAAAACGGTATTTCCATGGTATTCTTTATGCTTACCGATATTCTGGAAGAGTCCTCGGAGATCATCTGTTACGGAGAAGGAAGCGGAAGACTGGTGGAAGAGTCCTTTGAAGTGAAAGAAAAAGACGGAGGCTATATGCTTCCCGGAGTTGTGTCCAGAAAGAAGCAGCTGATCCCGGCATTTATCGGAACACTGCAGCAGAATAATAATTAAGCAGGAGGCGGATATGAGCAAAATTGAATGGAAACCTGGAAATATGCTGTATCCTCTTCCTGTTGTCATGGTAACAGCGGCGGACGAAGAAGGCCGGGATAATATTATCACTGTGGCCTGGGCCGGCACTATATGCACTAATCCTCCCATGGTTTCAATCTCTGTCAGACCGGAGCGGTACACTTACAGGATGCTCAGGGAGACCGGAGAGTTTGTGATCAACCTTACCACAGAAAAGCTGGCCTTTGCCACAGATTACTGCGGGGTAAAATCAGGAAGAGAAGTAGATAAGTTTTTGGAAACCGGCCTTACAAGAGAGGCCGCATCCCATGTGGGCGCGCCTATGATCAAGGAGTCGCCGGTATCTATAGAATGCCGGGTACGGGAAACCAAGGATTACGGAAGTCATTGTGTTTTTACGGCGGATGTACTGGCTGTTCATGTGGATAAAGAATATATGGACGAAAAAGGAAAGTTTGATCTGGCGCTGGCCCGCCCTATTGTTTATTCCCATGGAGAGTATTACGGTCTCGGAAAAAAACTGGGGACCTTTGGATACAGTATCAAAAAAAGGAGAAAGAAAAAACAGAAAAAATGAAAAAAAATATTGTGTTGATCGGCATGCCGGGATCAGGAAAAAGCACTGTAGGGGTTATTCTCGCCAAAGTACTGGGCTATACCTTTATTGATTCGGATCTGCTGATACAGAAAGAAGAAAAAAAGCTGCTGAAGGACATTATAGCCAGGGAAGGCCAGGAGGGATTCCTCAGGATTGAAAACAGGGTCAATGCCTCTATTGAGACGGAAAATTCTGTGATCGCTACCGGAGGAAGCGTAGTTTACTGTGAAGAAGCCATGAAGCATCTGCAGGAGATCGGAACGGTTATTTATCTGAAATTAGATTATCAGATCCTGAAGAAAAGGCTGAGCAACCTTATCGGCAGAGGCGTAGTGCTTAAAGACGGACAGACTCTGGAAGACCTGTATAAAGAGCGGGTTCCCCTTTATGAAAAATATGGGGAATATATTATTGATGAGAAAAACACGGATGCAGAGGGAACTTTGCAGAAAATTTTAGAGGTTTTAAAGTGATTACAGAAAATGAAAAAGCACTTTAAATAACAGAAAGGCTAAAATTTTAATTCTTGTTTACAAAAACAAATATCTGTTATAATATATTTGTTAAGCCATAAAATAATAACAGGGGAAAATGGAGTATAAGAGCCGTACCGTTTTTGGGACAGGCATTTGAGTATAAGCGGCTTTGGCCAAATAAGAGGTGTGTATATGGAACAGTATATTATCAAAGGTGGAAATCCTTTAGTAGGAGAAGTAGAAATCGGCGGTGCAAAGAATGCAGCTCTTGCTATTTTAGCGGCGGCGATCATGACAGATGAAGCAGTACACATTGAGAATCTGCCCGATGTAAGGGATATAAATGTTTTGTTAGAGGCGATCAGAGAAATCGGCGCTACTGTAGACCGTATCGGGCCTACAGAAGTTAGGATCGTAGGTGCTACTATCGGAAACATTACTGTGGAATATGAGTATATTAAGAAAATCAGAGCATCCTATTATCTGCTTGGAGCTCTGCTGGGAAAATATAAAAATGCGGAAGTTCCTCTTCCGGGAGGATGCAATATCGGCAGCCGTCCAATTGATCAGCATCTGAAGGGATTCCGGGCGCTGGGAGCGTCTGTGGACATTATTCATGGAGCTGTGGTGGCTAAGGCTGAGCAGCTGACAGGAAAGCATATTTTCCTGGATATGGTTTCCGTAGGCGCTACTATCAATATAATGATGGCAGCAGCTATGGCAAGCGGAAATACGACCATCGAGAATGCTGCGAAAGAACCTCATGTAGTCGATGTGGCAAACTTTTTGAACAGTATGGGAGCCAACATCAAAGGCGCTGGTACAGATGTGATCCGCATCAAAGGAGTGGAAAAACTCCACGGCACCAGCTATTCCATCATTCCGGATCAGATCGAAGCAGGTACTTTTATGTGCGCTGCAGCGGCTACCATGGGAGATGTGATGGTGAAAAATGTTATTCCAAAACATTTAGAGGCGACTACAGCCAAGCTGGAAGAGATCGGATGTCAGGTAGAAGAATTTGACGATGCGGTCCGGGTAGTGGCCAATAAGCGTTTAAGACGCACAAATGTAAAGACTATGCCTTATCCGGGATATCCTACGGATATGCAGCCTCAGTTTGCCGTGGCTCTGACTTTGGCTGAGGGGACAAGCATTGTTACGGAAAGTATATTTGAAAATCGTTTTAAATATGTGGACGAGCTGGTGAGAATGGGCGCGGACATTAAGGTCGAAGGAAACACTGCGATCATTAACGGCGTTTCCAAACTGGCAGGAGCCCAGGTAAGTGCTCCGGATCTTCGGGCAGGGGCTGCGCTGGTTATTGCAGGACTGGCCGCCGAAGGAATCACCATTGTAGATGATATTGTTTATATCCAGAGAGGATATGAACGGTTTGAAGAAAAACTGAGAAATCTTGGCGCGGAAATCGAGAAAGTTTCCAGCGAAAAAGAGATTCAAAAGTTCCGGCTGCGTGTTGGATAAAAATAGTACTTGACTCAGATACAAAAAAGAGTTAATGTATTATTCGAAAATTAAAGATAGAATATTTTTTCTCTTATTCAGAGTGATGGAGTTACATAGGAACTGTGAAGTCACGGCAACCCCGCCATGCGGAAGGTGCCAACCTGAGCGAATAATCGAACAATAAGAGGATTCCTATAGAAGATGTGGGTCCGCTTATGCGGACCCTTTCCTATGTCTGAAAACCTCAGATTTCCTGAATGGGCGAAAGAAAAAAGAAAGGGAGAATATTATGGAAAAAAGACTGTTTACTTCAGAATCTGTTACCGAAGGCCATCCGGATAAAATGTGTGATGCCATTTCTGATGCCATCTTAGATGCGCTTATGGAAAAAGATCCTATGAGCCGGGTTGCCTGCGAGACTGCTACCACCACAGGACTGGTTATGGTAATGGGAGAAATCACCACAAAAGCATATGTAGATATTCCTAAAATTGTCCGGGATACTGTAAGAGAAATCGGTTATACAAGAGCAAAATATGGTTTTGACGCGGATACCTGCGGTGTGATCACAACGATTGACGAACAGTCTGCGGATATTGCGATGGGCGTGGACAAAGCTTTAGAAGCAAAGGAACATAAAATGTCCGAAGAAGAACTGGATGCCATCGGAGCCGGAGACCAGGGCATGATGTTCGGTTTTGCCACAGATGAGACAGAGGAATACATGCCTTATCCGATCGCGCTGGCTCATAAGCTGGCAAGACAGCTGACAAAAGTCCGCAAAGACGGAACCTTGACTTATTTAAGACCTGACGGAAAGACTCAGGTAACAGTAGAATATGATGAGAACGACAGACCTTTCCGCCTGGATGCAGTTGTTCTTTCCACACAGCATGATCCTGAAGTGACTCAGGAACAGATCCATGAAGATATCAAGAAATATGTCTTTGATCCGATTCTGCCGGCAGAAATGGTAGATGAAAATACGAAATTCTTTATTAATCCTACAGGACGTTTTGTGATCGGCGGTCCTCATGGAGACAGCGGACTGACAGGACGTAAAATCATTGTGGATACTTATGGCGGATATGCCCGTCACGGCGGCGGCGCTTTCTCAGGAAAGGACTGCACAAAGGTTGACCGTTCAGCCGCTTATGCTGCCCGTTATGTGGCAAAGAATCTGGTGGCAGCAGGTCTGGCAAAGAAATGCGAGATCCAGCTGTCCTATGCCATCGGCGTTGCTCATCCTACTTCCATTATGGTAGATACCTTTGGAACGGGAAAACTTTCCGACAGCCGCCTGGTAGAGATCATTCGGGAAAATTTCGACCTCAGACCAGCAGGAATTATTAAGATGCTGGATCTTCGCCGTCCTATTTATAAGCAGACGGCAGCCTATGGACATTTCGGAAGAAATGATCTGGATCTGCCCTGGGAAAAACTGGATAAAACAGATATCCTTAAGAAATATCTGGAAGAAAAATAGGCAAAAAATGATGAAATATAAAGGGGAGCAGCCCTGTCAGATACATTTCTCTGACAGGGCTGCTCCCTGTTTAGGCAGGAATTTTTAAACTCCGCGGAAATCAAAAAGTTCTTTCACGGATATTCCCAGAACATCAGCAATATCCAGAAGACTGTCCAAAGATATGGAAGTTTTTATATTTGGCGCTTCTATATTGCTGATATGTGTCCTGCTTAATCCGACCAAAGAAGCAAGCTGTCCCTGTGTCAGTCCTTTTAGTTTTCGATAATAGGATATAGTCAGCCCAAGTTCCCGCAGCTGCTTCAGTCTTTTATCTTCAGTCATTGCCAATCTCCTTTTTGCTAAACTATAGCATTGGAAATAAATGGCAAAAACAAACTATATATTTGCAAATGCAAAGAAAAACAGAGTATAAATCAATATACAGTTATAAAATGCAAATTACAAATTGTCCATAATACGGCACATTTTGTCTAAACTGAATACACGGACATGGCTGCCGGACATAGCTTCAAATCCATAGACAAAGTCAGAAGTGGAAAAAAGGTAGTACCATTTTTCCTTATCCGGAAAAAGGCCCGCGTGTTTTTGAAGACGGGAAAGGGCATCGGCATCAATCCAGTCGTCGGTCCAGAAACTTTCTCCCAGAAGGATCTGGTCTTCCCAGGATGCAGCGATAGAAATATATTCCGTACGTTTTTTGGTTGGATGCTGTCCCCACCACATTCCTACACGTTCCATTGGAAATGGATGAGTTACGGCTTTAGAGGACTCTCTTAAAAATTCCCGGCAGATATCCTGAAAAGTGTCTTTCAGATAAGAAGGCAGCAGAGGCAGAACCTGTTTGTGAAAAACTTCAGAACCTTTTCCTGTCTCTATTTCTGACTGAAAAGGATATACAAAGGCATACCAGAAACGGAAAGCACTGTGAGAAATTCTGTACAGAGCCCGTCTGCTGGAAATATCTTCTGTTACAGGTACGATTTTTTCAATGATTCCGTGATTTTCCAGAGACCCCAGCAGGCTTCCCGCAGCACTGGGGGAAAGATCCGTACGGTCGCAGATTTCCTGGAGATGTTTGGGGGATTTCCCCACAGCCCCCAGAATTCCGCCTATAAAGGCGGAACTGCCGTAGTACCTG
This sequence comes from Candidatus Blautia stercoripullorum, assembly GCA_019120545.1. Taxonomy (GTDB): domain Bacteria; phylum Bacillota; class Clostridia; order Lachnospirales; family Lachnospiraceae; genus Blautia; species Blautia stercoripullorum. The sequence continues at coordinate 16,760 of DWUX01000172.1, forward strand.
CCGGTTTCTAAAGGTATGAACCGGTACAAAGCCCCTTTTTCTGTAAAAAACAGACTTTCCAGGGATTCCTGAAGAGAAGTGCCCGGAGAAAAATATTCCATCAGTCCCGGTATACCTCCGGTTATACTGTATAACAGAATCTGATCAATGGATGAAAGATCCGGATACAGCCGGCGCATTTCAAAAAAGTGAAAAGGACGCAGCAGAAAAGCATACTCTTCTTTTGGGGATTCTTTTTCCCATAAATGAGAAGGTTTGCATAGTATGATCATTAGCCTGGAAGAAGAATGGCTTTCCTTGGAAATGGCGGTCAGCTGTGAAAGAAGCCGGCGGTTCTGAGCGGACAGATACTGAAAATGATCCAGTATCAGTACGAAAGGTTCTTTCACAGACTCCTTTTTTAACATTTTAAGGAGCTGAGAAAATTTTTCCGGAGCAGAAAAAGCTTCCCCAAGCCTTCGGACACATAAAGCCTTTAAAAGTTCAAAATTTTCATCCCATGGCACGCAGGAAGCGGTATAATATAGAACTTTTTTTCCCTGGGAAAATTCCTGGAGAAGCCGGCTCTTTCCCTCTCCATGCCGGGAATATACAGAGACACAAAGAGATTTATTTTCTTTGTACATCTGATCCAGGCGCATAAGTATCTGATCTCGGTCTATAAACATGATTTCTCCTTTTAGTTAAAAGTTTTACAAAATTCGTCTTTTTTTCTCATTTTAGAGTGGATTTGAGGGAAAGTCAAAGCATTTCGATAGAATTTTTATAGAAAGTTTAGATTTGGTTCTTTTTTCTTTAGAGGAAAAAGAAAGAATCTATGCTATAATTAAAGCATATGTAAAAATATTTTTATCATAAAAGCAGCAAAAGAGGCAGAATATATGAAGCTGAAAACAAGAATCATCATTTCATTTTTTATAATCGTGCTGGAACCCTTGCTTTTTACTTTGCTGGCATTTTGGTTCTTCAGCCAATATCAGCTGGGCGTGATTGAAAAGCAATATGGGATAGAAGATCCGACTTATGAGACTCTGGCGAATTCAGCTGAGGTAGTAGCCCATTTAACGAATAAGGCGGCAGAAGAAATGGAGGAGATCGCCCAGACAGATCCGGAACTTTTTACAGATCTTCAGTATCTGGAATCTCTGAACGAGAAACTGGAGGAGAGCAATTCCTATATTTTGGTACGGGAAGACGGGAGAGTGACTTATTATGGCTGCGACAGTTATCCCAGTGATCTGATTGAAAAACTAGATGACAGTTATCAGGGAGATAATGCAGGAATCAGCGACAGGATGTATCTTGGAGGAAAGGTACAGTCTCTGGTGAAGCAGATAAATTTTTCTACGGAAAAAGTCCAGCAGGGAAATGTTTATATTGTTTCCAACGCTTTGGAAACTCTTCCTCAGATCCAGAATCTTGCGGAGACTATGCTTATTACAGTGATCCTGATCCTGGCAATTACAGCATTGTGGCTGACCTGGTGGATTTACAGGGGCGTGATCTCACCTTTGGATAAACTGCGTATGGCGACTCAGAAGATCAAAGAAGGAGATCTGAACTTTTCTGTAACTACAGAGGGCGTCAGTGAGATTGCGGATCTCTGTCAGGATTTTGAGGATATGCGTCAGCGGCTGAAAGAAAATGCAGAGGAAAAGGTAGCATTTGACAAGGAAAGCAAAGAACTGATCAGCAATATTTCTCATGATCTGAAAACCCCTATTACAGCTATTAAAGGATATGTGGAAGGAATTATGGACGGAGTGGCCAACACGCCGGAAAAACGGGAAAAATATATTAAGACCATCTATACGAAAGCAAATGAGATGGACAGGCTGATCAACGAGCTGACCTTTTATTCCAAAATGGATACCAACAGGATTCCCTACACATTTAATAAAATTTCCGTGATCGAATTCTTTGACGACTGCGCTGAAGAATTAAGTGTGGAACTGGAGGCGAAAGGAGTAGAATTTTCTTATTCTAATTTCGTTGAACCGGAAGTCATGGTCATTGCAGATGCAGAGCAGATCAAGAGAGTGGTAAATAACATTGTCAGCAACTCTTTGAAATATATGGCTCCCGGAAGGCAGAAAAGGATTAATCTTCGGGTAAAGGATGTAGGAGATTTTATACAGGTAGAACTGGAAGACAACGGCAAGGGTATTGCCGCAAGAGACCTTCCTAATATTTTTGACAGGTTTTACCGTACAGACGCATCCAGAAATTCCTCTCAGGGAGGCAGCGGCATAGGACTTTCTATTGTGAAAAAGATTATGGAAGATCATGGAGGAAAGGTCTGGGCTACAAGTAAAGAAAATATCGGGACAGTTATGTATTTTGTCCTTAGAAAATATCAGGAGGTACCAGTAAATGAGTAAGATTTTGATTATTGAAGATGAGGAAGCCATTGCTGATCTGGAAAAAGACTATCTGGAACTCAGCGGCTTTGAGGTAGAGATTGAACACCGGGGGGACGTAGGTCTGAAAAGAGCTTTGGAAGAAGACTTTGACCTGTTTATCCTGGATCTTATGCTTCCGGAGGTGGACGGCTTTGAGATCTGCCGGGAAATCCGAAACCAAAAAAATACCCCTATCATTATGGTATCTGCAAAGAAAGATGACATTGACAAGATCCGGGGTCTGGGTTTGGGAGCAGATGATTATATGACAAAGCCTTTCAGCCCCAGTGAACTGGTTGCCAGAGTAAAAGCCCATCTGGCAAGGTATGAGAGACTGATCGGCACAGGTGTTCAGGAAAATGATATTATTGAGATCCGGGGCCTGAAAATTGACAAGACTGCAAGGCGGGTATGGGTAAATGGAGAGGAGAAAAATTTTACTACCAAGGAATTTGACCTTCTTACATTTCTGGCTCAGAATCCGAACAGAGTATTTACAAAAGATGAATTGTTTAAGGAAATCTGGGATATGGAGTCGATCGGAGACATTGCCACAGTAACGGTCCATATAAAAAAAATCCGGGAAAAAATAGAGTTCAATACTGCCAAACCTCAGTATATAGAAACGATCTGGGGCGTAGGATACCGATTTAAGGTATAATGATAAAGAGGTGAAGCCAAATGAATCCGGGGCTTTACCTCCTTTTTTCTTTTGAAACAGACGGTTTTATAGTATAATGGCTTTAGATTTTAAAGGAGCTTTAGAAATGAACCGAGGAAAATATCTGGATAGAGAATTATATGAATATGGACAAAAAAGGATTTATCCTTTTCATATGCCGGGGCATAAGCGGCAGACAGTGACAGAATATTTAAAGAATCCTTATCTTGAGGATATCACAGAGATCACAGGTTTTGACAATCTTCATCATGCGGAAGGCATACTGAAGGAAGCACAGGAGTATGCAGAAAAAATATTTGAAACTGATAAAAGCTATTTCCTGATCAATGGAAGTACGGCAGGAATCCTGGCGGCTGTATCTGCCTGCACACAGCGGGGCGGAAAAATCCTGATGGCAAGAAACTGCCATAAAGCTGCTTATCATGCAGTTTATCTGAGAAATCTAAGACCGGTATATCTTTACCCATTCTGGAATGAAACGCTGGGTTTAAACGGAGGGATCGATCCGGAAGACGTGGAGACTGAGCTGAGGACCCACAAAGATATTCAGGCCGTTCTGGTTACTTCGCCTACATATGACGGAGTCGTTTCTGATATAAAAAGAATTTCCAATATTGTTCATAAATACGGAGTGCCCCTTATTGTGGATGAAGCTCATGGGGCTCATTTCCCTTTTCATGATTTTTTTCCTGAATCTGCTTTGTATTCCGGAGGAGATATTGTGATCCAGAGCCTGCATAAAACTCTTCCTTCCCTTACGCAGACGGCTCTTCTTCATCTGCAGTCTGAGCTGGTTTCCAGAGAAAAGCTGGAGACTTTTCTGGGGATTTATCAGACCAGCAGCCCGTCTTATATACTAATGGGATCCATTTCGGCTTGTCTGCGGTATCTGGAAGAGCAGGGAAAGAAATCTTTTGATACTTTTGCGGTCAGAGTGGAAAAGCTGAGAAAGAGGCTGAAAGGGTTAAAAAATCTTTCGCTGGCAGGATCAGATCTGACAGACAGAGGCGGGATCTTTGATCTGGATCTGTCTAAGTTTGTCATATTTGAACCGGGAAACCCCTGGGCGGGAGCTTTTCTGCATAAGGAACTGAGAGAAAAGTACGGGCTGGAACTGGAAATGGAAGCACCGGGATATGTTCTGGCTTTGACCAGCGTGATGGATACAGAAGAAGGATTTGAAAGGCTGGGAGAAGCTTTAGAGGATATAGATTTCAGGCTTGATCAGAGGGCCGGCGGTATTTTCCGGGACTGGGAGGAGGATTCTTCTTTCAAAAAGGAGAAAAAAGAGGAACATCCCCGGCGTATTATGACTATAGTCCAGGCTATGGAAAATACTATGGAAGAAAGGAATCTGGAAGACAGTAAGGGAAAAATTTCCGGAGAGTTTGCCTATTTGTATCCTCCGGGAATCCCTCTTTTGGTTCCCGGAGAGGAGATCACAGAAGCTTTTCTGAAAAAGGCCTCCTCCTGGAAATCCCGGGGAATCCACCTTCAGGGACTGACAGATCACTCCCAGAAAAAGATAAGGACAGTAAAGGAAAACAAATGATGGGAAAAATATTTTATATAATGGGGAAGAGTTCCTCAGGCAAAGATACAATTTATAAGAAACTGCTGGGAGACCGGGAACTGGAGCTGAGAAATATTATCCTTTATACCACCAGGCCTATGCGCCAGGGGGAACTGCCCGGGCGGGAATATTACTTTGTGGGAGAAGAGACCTTTCAGGAATTTCAGAAACAGGGAAAGATCATCGAAGCCAGAACTTATCAGACGGTCTATGGACCATGGATCTATTTTACTGCGGATGACGGACAGATTGAACTGGACAAGAGAAATTATCTGGGAATCGGAACCTTGGAATCCTATATGAATATGAAACATTACTATGGAGAGGACAAACTGTACCCCCTTTATATAGAGGTGGAGGATGGGGAAAGGCTGAAGAGGGCTATCCGCAGGGAAGAACTTCAGCAGGAACCTAAATACGCAGAAATGTGCAGGAGATTTCTGGCGGATACAGAGGATTTTTCAGAAGAGAATCTGAAAAGAGCAGGAATCACAAAAAGATTTTCTAATATCGATCTGGAAAGCTGTATAAAGGAACTGAAAAACTGTATACAAAAGTTGCAGTAAATAAAAAATGTATGCTATAATGACTTAATGATATCGGGTAAGAATAAGACTGCCTTGAAAGGGCACAGGAATTGAGGTGGATTGCAATGCAGGAAGTTGAAAAAGTATTAGGACATGAAGAAGTGATCAAACATTTGCAGAATGCTGCAGCTACAGATAAGGTTTCCCACTCCTATATTTTTGCAGGAGAAAAAGGAAGCGGCAAGAAGCTTCTGGCAAAGATATTTGCTATGACATTGCAGTGTGAAAAACATGGGAAAGAACCCTGTCTGCAGTGCAGTTCCTGTAAAAAGGCCATGAACCGGAATCATCCGGATATTATATATGTTACCCATGAAAAACCGAATTCTATCGGAATCGAGGATATCAGGGAGCAGCTTATCGGAGATGTGGCCATTAAACCATATATCGGTCCTTATAAAATTTATATTGTAGATGAAGCAGAGAAAATGACGGTACAGGCTCAGAATGCGCTTCTGAAAACCATAGAGGAGCCTCCGGCCTATGCAGTGATCCTTCTGCTGGTAAATAACGGAGGATCTCTTCTTCCTACGATTTCTTCCAGGTGCGTTACTTTGAATTTTAAACCGGTAAGGGATGAAGTGATCAAGAAGTATCTTATGGAGGAACTCCATGTTCCGGATTATCAGGCGGAAGTCAGTGTGGCTTTTGCACAGGGGAATGTGGGAAAAGCAAAGCAGATCGCAATGTCAGAAGATTTTACAGAAATGATGGAATCTGCCCTGAGGATCTTAAAGAAAGGGAAAGAAATGGAAGTATATGAGATGGTAGACGCTATCCGGATGCTTTCTGAAGATAAACATACCATATATGAATATTTAGATTTGTTCCTGGTATGGTTCCGGGATGTTCTGATGTTTAAAGCGACCCATGAAATAGATGGTCTGGTATTCAGACAAGAATATAGAGATATAAAAAATCGTGCGGATAAAAGTTCCTATGAAGGTCTGGAAACGATTATCAAAGCTATTGAAACAGCGAAAAAGCGCCTTCAGGCCAATGTCAATTTTGAACTGACCATGGAACTTTTGTTCCTGACAATCAGGGAGAACTAAAATGATAAGAGTAATTGGAGTAAGATTTCGCAATGTAGGAAAGATATATTACTTTTCACCGAAGAATCTGGAGATTAAAGCAGGAGATCATGTGATCGTAGAAACTGCCAGAGGAGTAGAGTATGGAAATGTAGTGCTGGCTCCCAGAGACATAAAAGAAGAAAAGGTGGTGCAGCCTCTGAAAGATGTTATCCGGATAGCGAACGCCCAGGATGACAAAAAGGAAGAAAACAACAGGAAAAAAGAAAAAGAGGCATACAAGATCTGTCAGAAGAAAATACGGGAACATGGATTGGAAATGAAGCTTATTGACGTAGAGTATACTTTTGATAATAATAAAATCCTGTTTTATTTCACTGCTGACGGGAGGATTGATTTCAGAGAACTGGTAAAGGATCTGGCGGCTGTATTTAAAACCAGGATCGAACTCCGGCAGATCGGCGTAAGAGATGAGACAAAAATTCTCGGCGGGATAGGAATCTGCGGCAGAGAGCTGTGCTGTCATACCTTTCTTTCAGAATTTGCCCCCGTTTCTATTAAGATGGCTAAGGAGCAGAATCTGTCCTTAAATCCTTCAAAAATTTCAGGAGTCTGCGGACGCCTGATGTGCTGTCTGAAAAATGAAGAGGAAAACTATGAAGAATTGAACAGAAAGCTTCCGAATACCGGAGATAAGGTAACCACTCCAGAGGGGCTGAAAGGCGAAGTACAGAGTGTCAATGTTATCCGTCAGCTGGTAAAAGTAGTGGTAGATATAGAAGACGAAAAGGAAGTGAGAGAATATCATGCTTCAGAACTGAAATTTAAATCACGGCAGAAGAAAGATAAGATGAAGATCAGTGATGAAGAAATGAAAGCTCTGAAAGAACTGGAAAAAGACAAATAGAAAGGAAATCCTACCATGGAAGAGAGGAGACTTATCCGGGAAAATGAAAGGCTGGATGACCTTCAGAACGGATATATGCTGATACAGGATCCATCACAATTCTGTTTCGGTATAGATGCAGTGCTTCTTTCCTGGTTTGCTAAGGTAAAGCCGGGAGAAAAGGTACTGGATATGGGGACGGGCACAGGGATCGTCCCCATTTTATTAAAGGCCAGATATCCCCAGGGAAAATATACCGGGCTGGAAATTCAGGAAGAAAGCGCGGATATGGCCAGAAGAAGCGTAGCTTACAATCATTTGGAAAAGGATATTGCCATCACTTTAGGAGATATAAAAGAAGCATCCGGGATCTATGGCAGTTCTGTGTTTGATGTGGTGGTCTCTAATCCTCCCTATATGATAGGAAGCCATGGACTCACAGGCGGCAATCAGGCAAAAACCATTGCACGTCATGAGACCCTGTGTACACTGGAGGATCTTTTGGAACAGAGCGCAAAGGTGCTTCGGCCCAGGGGAAGATTTTATATGGTCCACAGACCGTTCCGTCTGGCCGAGATCTTATCTTCCATGGTTCAGCATAAGATCGAACCTAAGAGGATGAGACTTGTACATCCTTATGCAGATAAGGAACCGAATCTGGTATTGATCGAAGGAATGCGGGGAGGACGCTCCAGAATGACAGTAGAAAAGCCTTTGATCGTATATAAAGAACCAGGGGTATATAACCGGGAGGTCTTGGAGATTTATGGACAGGAGTGGAAAAAATGAAGGGAAAGTTATACCTGTGCGCGACACCTATCGGAAATCTGGAGGATATTACGTTTCGAGTGCTGCGCACACTGAAGGAAGCAGATCTGATCGCGGCGGAAGACACCAGGAACAGCAGGAAACTCCTGAATCATTTTGAAATTAAGACTCCTATGACCAGCTATCATGAGTATAATAAATATGAGAAAGGACGATGGCTGATCAGGCAGATGGAAGAAGGAAAACAGATAGCCCTTATCACAGACGCGGGCACACCGGGAATTTCTGATCCGGGAGAAGAGCTTGTGGCAATGTGCTGGGAAGCAGGGGTTGAAGTTACTTCACTTCCGGGACCTGCAGCCTGCGTTACGGCTCTTACAGTATCCGGCCTTTCTACCCGCCGTTTTTCTTTTGAGGCTTTTCTGCCCCAGGATAAAAAACAGCGTCAGGAAGTTCTGGAAGAGATGAAAAGAGATACCAGAACGCTGATCCTTTATGAAGCCCCTCATCGTCTGATTAAGACACTGGAGGAACTTTTGAAAGAACTGGGAAACCGGAGGATCACAGTCTGCCGTGAACTGACCAAGAAACATGAAACGCTTTTTAAAACGGATCTGGAAAAGGCTCTGGACTGGTACCGGGAAAATCCTCCCAAAGGAGAATGTGTTCTGGTACTGGAGGGTAGATCCAGGGAAGAGATGAAAGCGGAAGAAAGAAGCAGATGGGAAGATATATCCGTGCCTGACCACATGGAGTTTTATCTGAAACAAGGAATGGAAAAGAAGGAAGCGATGAAGCAGGTGGCCAAGGACAGAGGCGTTTCAAAAAGAGATATCTACGGGATCCTGCTTCAGGAAT
>DWUX01000173.1 GCA_019120545.1 Candidatus Blautia stercoripullorum
ATATGTTTTTATACAGGGAGTATATTCCCAGATGAAAGACAAGCCCCATATCCTTATGGACGACTGCCAGGGAGGATATCTGGTGACAAAATATCTGCTGGATATGGGACATAAAAATCTTCTGGGGATATTTAAGGCAGATGATTTTCAGGGCCAGGAACGGCATAAAGGCTATGTAAAGGCTATTCAGGAGGCAGGCTACAGTTATGATCCGGACCGGGTGATCTGGTTCCACACAGAAGACAGAAAGACCAAACCGGGCCTGATGACCAGGCTGCTTTTGAATCAGGGAGTTTCTGTGGATGGGATCGTGTGCTACAATGATCAGATTGCCGTAAGTGTGGTGTATGTTCTGCGGGAAATGGGAAAAAATGTGCCGGAGGACATTTCTGTGACAGGGTATGATAACTCTGTAATGGCAGGAGGGGATATTTCTCTTACCACTATTGTGCATCCCCAGGAAAAGCTGGGAGAAATGGCGGCAGAACTGCTGCTGGAAAAAATACGGGAGGTTCCGGAAGAGAAAAGCCAGATTCCCAGGCTGATCCAGCCGGAGCTGATCATAAGAAATTCTGTGAAGGACAGAAGGAAAAAGGAGGAAAATTAAATGTTAGAAGAATTAAAAAAAGCAGTTTATGAGGCGAATATGCTTTTGCCCAAGTATGATCTGGTGACTTTTACCTGGGGCAATGTAAGCCAGATAGACAGAGAGACAGGATATTTTGCTATTAAGCCAAGCGGAGTTGATTATGATAAGCTGACTCCTGAAGATATGGTGATCATGGATCTTGAAGGGAATAAAATTGAAGGAAGATACAATCCATCTTCTGATACGCCTACTCATATTGAGCTGTACAAGGCTTTTCCAAAAATCGGCGGCGTTGTGCATACTCATTCCCCATGGGCTACAAGCTGGGCTCAGGCAGGAAGAGGTATTCCCTGCTATGGAACCACTCATGCGGATTACATGTACGGAGAGATTCCATGTGTAAGATGTCTGACTAAAGAAGAAATCGATACTGCTTATGAGAAGAATACAGGAGTTCTTATCGCAGACTACTTTAAAGATAAAGACTATGAGGCAGTTCCTGCAGTTCTTTGCAAAAACCATGGACCCTTTACTTGGGGAAAGGACGGCCATGAAGCAGTCCATAACGCGGTAGTGCTGGAAGAGGTGGCCAAGATGGCGGCCAGGTGCGAGATGATCAACCCGAGAGTACAGCCGGCGCCTCAGGAACTTCAGGATAAACACTATTACAGAAAACATGGAGCTAATGCTTACTACGGACAGAAATAAGAAATAAAAAATAGAACTATACACCTGGAAAATATCTGTGGCTTTTGGCAGAGCAGAGATTTTCCAGGTGTTTTTTAGCAAAAGGAGGCATTAGGTCCTGCTGGAAAAGATATAGAACCAGGGGATAACTTCTTAGTGGTATCTTTCCGGCGGTTTTCGGACGCTTCTTATAATGAAAAAAATCATGGAACCGAAAAGAAAGACCAGAAACAGGACTGTATGCAGAGTACTCAGATTTTTTTCCTGAACACTGTGGTATGTAATGACGGCAAATTCTGCTGTCATAAGAAATTTCATAAGGATCAGCATGGTTTTTATGTTTTGATAGACCCACTTTTGATTTTTCTGAGTAGTTCTGACAGGCACGTTCCAAACAGAGGGAAATCTTTCCAGTATGGTCAGGGGCAGATAGAGGACTAGACTGACTGCCGGTATGATCCAGACAGTGCCCTTTGGGCCCCAGCCGTCTGGCTGGCCGCTGAATCCCCAGTGGGTAATGATGGTATCCGGAATCTGATTCCATTTCAGTAAAGGATAGAGGAAAGCCAGAACCAGCGCAAGAATAGAAAAAAGATTCAGAGCCTTCTGAAAACCAGTATTGGGATATCTGGGGATCCTGGGATTTTCATAAAAATCTTTTTCTGCCATCAACCCACCTCCTGAATAATTTCTTCCTTATAAGGAGATTGTAGCACGTTTCCTTCATAGGAGGTATGGTTTTGCATGAGGAACAGAAATTTGGACATAAGATACAAAGCTTTTTGAGTCAAATCCTATAAACCTGCATATCCTAATTATAAAGCAAAAAGTTCATGCGTTTTGTTCAGGAGTATGATATTATGGTGTAAACCAACGAAATAGAAAAGACAATAAAGGAGATGGACATGGAACTTTTTATTGGAATTATGATTCCTTTCCTCGGGACCTGCCTGGGCTCCGCCAGTGTGTTCTTTATGAAGGATGAACTGAAGCCTTTGGTCCAGAAAGGGCTCCTGGGATTTGCTTCCGGGGTAATGGTGGCGGCCTCTGTGTGGTCTCTGCTGATCCCGGCTATGGATATGTCAGACTCTATGGGAAAATTTGCTTTCGTTCCGGCGGCGGCAGGTTTTCTTTTGGGGATTTTTTTTCTTCTGGCTATGGACCGTCTGGTGCCCCATCTACATTTAGGTGAGTCAAAACCGGAAGGACGAAAGAGCAATCTGAAAAAGACTACTATGCTGGTTCTGGCAGTAACGCTCCATAATTTTCCTGAGGGAATGGCGGTAGGTGTGGTATTTGCCGGAATGATGGCGGACAGCGCCCAGATCACTCTGGCAGGAGCCATGGCTTTGTCTGTGGGGATCGCCATACAGAATTTCCCTGAAGGAGCGATCATTTCTCTGCCTTTGAAAAGCGAACAGAGAGTTGGAAAAGGAAGGGCGTTTCTTTACGGGACACTTTTCGGGGCTGTGGAACCCCTGGGAGCTGTTCTCACCATCCTTTTATTCAGTTTTATAGAACCCCTTCTGCCCTATCTTCTGGCTTTCGCAGCGGGGGCCATGATCTATGTGGTAGTGGAAGAGCTGATCCCGGAGACCAGCGAAGGGGAGCACAGCAATATAGGAACCATAGGATTTGCCGCAGGATTTGTCCTGATGATGATCCTGGATGTGGCTCTGGGATAAATTCCTGAATTGGCGGATAGTATAGCTTTAAAAGAGGGAAAAGCGTTTGCTTTTCTCTTTTTTAAACCTATCAGCGCCCAGGCTATCTGGGAGTTGAAAAAAACAGGAATCCAGGTTATCATGCTTATAGAAGTCAAACGCGCAGATATTGTTCTGATGAAAACGATATTCTGAACATGGCAACAGCTATCGGGCTGAGCAAAGCGGTGATCCGGAATATCAAGGAGATTCTTCCATGTACTGAAAAGGTCTCGGCAGGATCTGCCGATCCTGTTTAAAAAATGTGGAACAAAAAGTAAATACTGCCGCCAAAGCGGCTGATAATAAGGAGGAAATGAAATATGTACACAATGAAAATCGAAGGTATGATGTGTCCTCGCTGCCAGGCATCAGATCCTGTAGGTAAAGAAGACCTGACAAAAACTGTGGCTGACGCAGGATATGAAGCAGTATCTATAGAGTAGGAGCTGGGCTATGATAAGAGTAGGAATGGGATATGATGTCCATAAATTGACAGAAGGAAGGGATCTGATCCTGGGAGGAGTAAATATTCCCTGGGATAAGGGACTGCTGGGGCACTCTGACGCAGATGTGGTAGTCCATGCGATTATGGACGCCCTTCTGGGAGCGGCGGCCTTAAGAGATATCGGAAGACATTTTCCGGATACAGACCCCAGATATAAAGGAATTTCCAGTATCCTTCTTCTTCAGCATGTAGGAAAGCTTCTGGAAGAAAATATGTATGTGATCAATAATATTGATGCCACCATCATTGCGCAGAAACCGAAACTGCTCCCCTATATAGACGCTATGATCCAAAATGTGGCGCAGGCCCTTCACCTGGAAGAAAATCAGGTAAATATTAAGGCTACCACAGAGGAAGGCCTGGGATTTACCGGATCCATGGAAGGGATTTCCGCTCATGCGGTATGTGTCCTTACCAGTGTTCAGGATCTGATAGGAGATGACAGGAGCTCTTCCTGCCAGGGATGCTGCCGGCAGCAGTATAAGGAAAAAGAGGACGGCTGATCTATAGCGGAAATATCATAAGATTTATAATTTAAAACATAAAGGCTTTGAACTGTCTGTAAAAAACTGCATTTTTATATGAGAAAAGAACAGACGGTACAGAGCCTTTTAACTGTTATTTTGCTGTTTTTTTTAATAAATGCCGGAAAAAATACAGTATATGGTACTTTGAACTGATTTTGATATACAGAGCTAAAGCAAATGAAACAAAAAAGCAGAAAGGATTCAAAAAAACATTATAATAATCTGGAATAACAGATATAATTAAAAAATATGCAGGAATAGAAAAATAAACTTGCAAAATATCTATAAAGGATTTATAATACAACACAGAGTAAAAAATGTGAACCAACAGGAGGAAAGCCATGTCATACGTAGATGAAGTAATTGAGTTAGTTGAAAAGAAAAATCCAGGGGAACCTGAATTCCATCAGGCAGTAAGAGAAGTACTGGAATCCTTAAAGCCGGTTGTGGAAGCGAACGAGGAGAAATATCGTAAAGCAGCTCTTCTGGAGCGCCTGGTAGAGCCTGAAAGAGTTATCATGTTCCGCGTTCCCTGGGTTGATGACAATGGAAATGTACATGTAAATAAGGGGTATCGTGTACAGTTCAACAGTGCTATCGGACCATACAAGGGCGGACTGAGATTCCATCCTTCTGTATACCTTGGAATCATTAAATTCCTTGGGTTTGAGCAGATCTTCAAAAATTCTCTGACAGGCCTGCCTATCGGAGGCGGCAAGGGTGGATCTGATTTTGATCCTAAGGGTAAATCAGACAGAGAAGTTATGGCATTCTGCCAGAGCTTTATGACAGAGCTGTACCGTCACATCGGCGCGGATACAGACGTACCTGCCGGAGACATCGGTGTAGGCGGAAGAGAGATCGGATATCTGTTCGGACAGTATAAGAGAATCCGTGACGCTTATGAAGGAGTTCTGACAGGAAAAGGTCTCACATACGGCGGTTCTCTGGTAAGAACACAGGCTACAGGATACGGTCTGCTGTACCTTACAGAGGAAATGCTGAAGATCAACGGCAAGGATATTGCAGGAAAGACTGTAGCAGTATCCGGTGCAGGAAACGTTGCAATCTATGCTATCGAAAAAGCTTATCAGTTAGGTGCAAAGCCAGTTACCTGCTCTGATTCCACAGGCTGGGTTTACGATCCGGAAGGCATTGATCTGGATGCTCTGAAAGAGATCAAAGAAGTAAAACGTGCCCGCCTTACAGAGTACAAAAACTACAGACCAAATGCTGAATACCATGAAGGCAAAGGCGTATGGAGCGTAAAATGTGATGTGGCTCTTCCATGTGCTACACAGAACGAGCTGGGCATTGAAGATGCAAAACAGCTGGTTGCCAACGGCTGTTTCGCAGTAGCTGAGGGTGCCAACATGCCTACAACTCTGGAAGCTACTAAATACTTACAGGAAAACGGAGTTCTCTTTGCACCTGGCAAAGCTGCAAACGCAGGCGGCGTAGCTACTTCCGCTCTGGAAATGTCTCAGAACAGCGAGCGTTTAAGCTGGAGCTTCGAAGAAGTAGACGAGAAACTGAAAGGCATTATGGTAAATATCTGCCATAACATGGCTGACGCAGCTAAGAAATACGGACATGAAGGCAACTATGTAGTAGGCGCTAATGCTGCCGGATTCGAGAAAGTTGCGGATGCAATGCTGGCTCAGGGTATTGTTTAATATTTATCGGATCTTCGTATTTTTGTGATAAGATATAAAAAGGAAGTCTTTTTTGGAAAGGCTTCCTTTTTATGTTGACAAAATCCTGTTTTATGAATAAACTAATAGGAGATATGTAAAGGCTTGGAACGAAAAGAGTACCGGACAGATTTATCCAGAGAGAAAGGGCCGCCGGCTGAAAACCCTTTTATAGAAAAATCCGGGAAAGTGCATTCGGGAGCCGGTCTGGTGACTGTTTCAGCAGAAACACAGCCGGACACGCAGACCAGCGTTACGGGGTGACAAGCGGAAGACCTTTGTCTTCAAATAGAGTGGAACCGCGGAAATATTCGTCTCTATGTCCTTCGGGATATAGAGACTTTCTTTTTCGCAATAGAGAAATTTAGATGAGCTTTGATACAAAATAATTTTCAGGATTGAGGTGAGTACATGGGCTTTATCGGACATATTAAGGAAGAGTTTCAGGTGATCCAGGAAAGAGACCCTGCCATAAAATCCCCTCTTGAGGTACTGCTGTATCCTAGTTTCCGGGTAATGATCCAGTACAGGAGGGCCCACAAACTATATGAAAAAGGCCACTATTTCCTGGCCAGGTGGATTTCCCAGAGAGCAGCCAGAAAGACAGGTATTGAAATTCATCCAGGGGCAAAAATAGGAAAAGGATTATTTATTGACCATGGGGCAGGAGTGATCATAGGAGAGACTACCATTATCGGAGACAATGTAACTCTGTATCAAGGCGTGACCCTGGGAGGAACTGGAAAAGAGACTGGAAAGCGTCATCCCACATTAAAGGATAATGTGATGGTCAGTGCAGGCGCCAAGATACTGGGATCCTTTACCATCGGAGAAAATTCCAAGATCGGTGCCGGCAGCGTGGTGCTTGAGGAAGTGCCTCCTAACTGTACCGTAGTGGGAGTGCCGGGAAGAGTAGTAAGAAGAGAGAACAAGAAGGTACCCAGGATTGATATGGACCAGGTACATCTGCCAGATCCTACATTGGATGATATCCATATACTTCAGAGAGAAAATGAGCGTCTGCGCTCTGAAATCCAGAAGATGAGCTATGAGCTCCAGGATATGAGGGAAAAAGAAGAGCTGTGCCGCAGAGCCAGAGAAAAGGCTGAAGAAGAGCACAGACAGCAATTAGAAAAAGCAAAGAAAAAAGGAGAAGAAAATGAAAATCTATAATACCCTGACAAAGAGAAAAGAAGAATTCATTCCTTTGGAAGAAGGAAAAGTGAAAATGTATGTATGCGGACCTACGGTCTATAACTTTATCCATATTGGAAATGCCAGGCCTATGATCGTCTTCGATACAGTCCGCAGATATATGGAGTACAAAGGTTATGAAGTAAATTATGTATCTAATTTTACAGACGTTGACGACAAGATCATAGCAAAGGCCATAGAGGAAGGGGTCAGCGCTGAGGAGATTTCCACCCGGTATATCAAAGAATGCAAAAAAGATATGGCAGATATGAATGTAAGGCCGGCAACCACCCATCCGCTGGCTACCCAGGAGATTGACGGGATGATCGAGATGATCCAGACCCTGATCGACAAAGGCTATGCCTATGAGGTCAATGGCACTGTTTATTTCCGGGTCAAAAATTTTAATGAATACGGAAAACTTTCCCATAAGAACCTGGAAGACCTTCAGTCTGGATTCCGCTCTCTTCAGGTTTCCGGAGAAGATCAGAAAGAAGATCCCCTGGACTTTGTTCTGTGGAAACCGAAAAAAGAAGGAGAGCCTTACTGGGTATCTCCATGGGGAGAAGGACGTCCGGGATGGCATATTGAGTGCTCCGTGATGTCTAAAAAATATCTGGGTGAAGAAATCGACATCCATGCAGGAGGAGAGGACTTGATCTTCCCTCATCATGAGAATGAAATTGCCCAGTCTGAGTGCTGCAACGGAAAAATCTTTGCCAGATACTGGATGCATAATGCTTTCCTGAATATTGACAACCGGAAAATGTCCAAGTCTTTGGGGAATTTCTTTACAGTACGGGAAATCGGTGAGAAATATGACCTTCAGGTCCTGCGGTTCTTTATGCTGAATGCTCACTACAGAAGTCCCTTAAACTTCAGTGCAGAGCTGATGGAAGCTTCTAAGAATGCTCTTGACAGGATCATCACCTGCGTAGACCAGTTAAAACGCCTTGCCAAATCTGCCCAGGGGGATGCCATGACAGAAGAAGAGGCAAAACTTGCAGAGGAAGTTCAGAGTTATGTAAAAAAATATGAAGAGGCCATGGAAGATGATTTCAATACAGCAGATGCTATTGCTGCAATCTTCGAATTGGTGAAATTTGCAAATACCCATGGCAGCGGAGAAAGCAGCAAAGGTTTTATCCAGTATCTTTTCGACACCATTGTCAGATTAAGCGACGTTTTGGGACTGCTGGTAGATAAAGAAGAGGAAATGCTGGATGAAGATGTGGAAAAACTCATTGCTGAACGTCAGGCTGCCAGAAAAGAAAAGAATTTCAAACGGGCAGACGAGATCAGAGACCAGCTTGCCGCTATGGGGATCATTCTGAAAGATACGAGAGAAGGCGTACAATGGAAAAGGGCTTAGGATATTTCAGAGAACTTTTCGGACTGACAGAGCCGGATATCCGGACTTATTCGCCTCTGACGCTGGCTTATATCGGAGATGCAGTTTATGAGCTGGTTATCCGTACTCTTTTAGTAGAGCAGGGCAATACCCAGGTGAATAAACTGAACCAGAGGGCCAATAAGCTGGTGAAGGCTTCCGCCCAGTCAGAAATGATTGAAAAGCTGAAACCCCATTTAACAGAAGAGGAGCTGGGAATCTTCCGGAGAGGAAGAAATGCCAAGTCTTATACCATGGCAAAAAACGCTACTATGTCTGATTATCGGAGAGCCACAGGTTTTGAGGCTCTTATGGGGTATCTGTATCTTACAGAGCAGCAGGAGAGGATACTGGAGCTGGTAAAGCTGGGGATTCAGGAAGGAGAAGAAGATGGAGAACAGATTCCAGGAAAGTAATATCGAGGGACGAAATGCAGTGCTGGAAGCTTTTCGTTCCGGCAGGACTGTAGATAAACTTTTTGTGCTGGAGCACTGTGAGGACGGCCCTGTAAGGACCATCCTTCGGGAAGCGAAAAAGCAGAATACCATAGTAAAATTTGTAAAGAAAGAACGTCTGGACCAGATGTCCAGGACAGGGACTCACCAGGGAGTTATCGCCCAGACGGCAGCTTATGCCTACGCCCAGGTAGAGGACATTCTGGAGGCTGCCAGAAAAAAAGGAGAGCCCCCATTCCTTTTTGTGCTGGATAATATTGAAGACCCCCATAACCTGGGAGCGATTATCCGTACTGCTAATTTAGCGGGAGCTCACGGGGTGATCATTCCTAAGAATCGGGCAGCAGGACTTACCGCTGTGGTAGCCAGAACCTCTGCAGGAGCGCTGAATTATACGCCTGTGGCAAAGGTCACCAATATTGCCAGGACCATTGAGAGCCTGAAAAAAGAAGGCATCTGGTTTGTCTGCGCAGACATGGGAGGCACTCAGATGTATGACCTGGACCTGAAAGGTCCTATAGGACTGGTAATCGGCAATGAAGGCCAGGGAGTGTCCAAGCTTGTGAAAGAAACATGCGATTTCATTGCGTCAATTCCCATGAAAGGAGATATAGACTCCTTAAACGCCTCTGTGGCAGCGGGGGTTCTTGCTTATGAGATCGTAAGGCAGAGATTAAGTAAATAGTACAGGTTTCAGTTATGATAAAAGAGTATGAAGGAATTCCAGATGAAGAGCTCATCCGCCGTGCACAGAACGGAGAAAAGAAACTGGAAGAGTTTTTGATCGATAAATATAAGGGCATGGTCCGAAAGAAAGCCCATGCCATGTTCCTGATCGGAGGCGAGCAGGAGGATTTGATCCAGGAAGGGATGATCGGACTGTTCCGGGCAGTGCGGGACTATCGTCCATCTAAAAATGCTTCCTTTGCCACTTTTGCCAGTCTGTGTGTGGAAAGGCAGATTTATAAGGCAATTGAGATTTCAGGAAGACAGAAGCACAGACCTTTGAATTCCTATATTTCTTTAAGTGAAGAGAACAGCCCTTTGAAAAATACAGAGGACACAAAGCAGCAGAACCCTGAGGAGATTATTATTGACAGGGAAAGTACAAATCTGATGCAGGAAAAAATTAAAGAAAGGCTCAGTCCCTTTGAGAATCAGGTGCTGAGAGCTTATCTGGAGGGAAAGGATTATCATCAGATTGCCCGGCAGATGGAAAAGTCACCGAAATCTATTGACAATGCCCTTCAAAGGATACGGAATAAAATCCATGATCTTATGGAAACCCCTTGATATAGAAAGATTGCTGTGAAGAGAGGCGGTGCTCTATGAAAGGAAAAACGATACTTACAGTGATTCCCATAAAGGAAAAACATCGGGAACTGCTGAAAAAAATTGCAAAAGACGCAGAGATTATTTTCTGCAGACCAGAGGAAGTTACCCAGGAACTGGCAGACCAGGCTGAGATCATTCTGGGAAATATTCCTCCGGAAATGGTGAAAAAAGCCAAAAAGCTGGAATGGCTGCAGCTTAATTCCGCAGGCTTTGATGTTTATGCAAAAGAAGAAATCATGGGAGACAGGCTTCTTACCTCCTGCAGCGGCGCTTACGGACAGACAGTGTCAGAGCATATGTTTGCTATGCTGCTGGCAATGCAGAAAAAACTCCATCTCTATCGGGATGATCAAAAGGCCCATAAATGGGGAGATCAGGGAGCGGTCACTTCTATCAGTGATGCTACGGTGATGATCCTTGGTCTGGGGGATATCGGAAAACATTTTGCCCGGCTGGCTCATGCTCTCGGGGCCTATGTCATTGGGATTAAGAGAACCTACAGCCCCTGCCCGGAGTATGTAGACGAACTTCATCTTCAGGAGGATATCAAGGCTCTTCTTCCCAGAGCTGATGCAGTGGTATCCTTTCTTCCAAGTTCAGAAGAGAACAGAGGTATGTTTGACAAAGAGTATTTTGATCTGATGAAGCCGGGAAGCTTTTTCCTGAACGGAGGAAGGGGAGATACCGTATCGGCGGAAGACCTGTGCCAGGCTCTGAAAGAGGGAAGGCTGGCAGGGGCTGCATTAGATGTGACAGATCCGGAGCCCCTTCCTTCGGAACATCCTCTCTGGGATATGCCTCAGGTTTTTATTACCCCTCATGTTTCAGGAGGCTATCATCTTTCCGTAACCCTGGATAATGTAGTAGATATCTGTGCAGAGAATTTGAGGAGATATCTGTCCGGGAAAGAACTGCGGAATCTGGTGAAAGTTGAGTAGTTGTGAAATTGGCCTATTTAGCCATACAGCTCAGTATCATATGCCTTAGGATAGAAAAAAACTTCTGCAAGGAAGCTTGCGTCAGCTTTTTTCTATCCTAATTTTTATGACTGAACTGAGACATGAAGTTTTGGAATTGAAGAAATTTTTCTTGCATTTGTGAAAATACGTGTTATAATAAGGTGCATGGGGCATTAGCGCAGTTGGGAGCGCGCCACACTGGCA
>DWUX01000174.1 GCA_019120545.1 Candidatus Blautia stercoripullorum
ATCTTCTCATTCCCCTTTCCTGATGATGATCATTTTAGCTTCATAAGGACGTAAGGTTCCAAACTTCCCTTCCTCTGTATAATTGGAAATCAAAATCTCCTGGTCTGTCCATATATCCGGAAGTTCATAAGAAACATCATGTCCCTTAAAGTTACATAAAACTAAAAGCTGCTCCTTCTCTGTTTGTCTTGTATATGCAAAAATAGAAGGATCCTCTTTAAGAAGAAGCTGAAATTTTCCTTCTGTAAGAACTGGCTCTGTTTTCCTCAGCCTGATCAGCTTCTGATAATAATGAAAGATAGAATCTTGATTGATCAGCTCTTCTTCCGCATTGATCATTGTATAGTTAGGATTGCATCGAATCCAGGGAGTCCCTTTTGTAAATCCTGCATTCGGCTCTTCGTTCCACTGCATAGGGGTTCTGGCGTTATCTCTGCCTTTTACAAAAATAGAATGCATGACTTCCTCTTCTTTATACCCTTGTTCCATCCGCTCCTTATATACGTTCAAAAGTTCAATATCTCTGTATTCCTGGATATCAAACTGGACATTAGTCATTCCCAGTTCTTCCCCCTGATATATGTATGGCGTTCCCTGCATTCCGTGAAGGCAGGTGGCCAGCATCTTTGCGGATTCCACCCGATACTTTCCATCATCCCCAAACCGTGACACTGCTCTCGGAAGATCATGGTTATTCAGGAAAAGACTATTCCAGCCTTTGTTGTAAAGCTCTGTCTGCCATTTTTCAAAAACTTCTTTAAACTCCACAAAAGGCAGTTCTCTCAGATCCCACTTTTCCTTTCCGGGCATCTGATCGAGAACCATATGTTCAAACTGAAAAACCATAGAAAGTTCAGAACCATCCGGATTACTGTAAAGCATAGCTCTTTCCGGAGTAGCGCTCCAGGTCTCGCCTACAGTCACCAGATCTCCCTTCTGGAAAGTGGCTTTACTCATCTCTTTCAGATAAGGATGAAGCATTTTCCCTTCTGCCATGACCATTTTATCCGGTTCTTTTCCGATCAGGTCGATCACATCCAGCCGGAAGCCTCCTACGCCTTTTTCTATCCACCAGTTGATCATCTTATAGATTTCCTGACGGAGTCTCGGATTCTCCCAATTCAGATCCGGTTGCTTTACAGAAAACTGATGGAGATAATACTGCTGACATTCCGGAACCCATTCCCAGGCAGGACCGCAGAAGGCAGATTTCAACTCATTTGGATAGACTCCTTCTACTCCATCTCTCCATACGTAATAATCATGATATGGATTGTCCTTACTCTTTCTGGCCTCCACGAACCATGGATGTTCATCGGATGTATGGTTCAGTACCAGATCCATAATAATACGGATATTTTTCTTCTTTGCCTTCTGAATAAGTTCCTCCATATCCTGAAGGCTTCCAAAAATAGGATCTATATCCTGATAGTCTGAAATATCATACCCATTGTCATCCTGAGGCGATTTATATACAGGTGAAAGCCATACAGCATCAACACCCAACTCTTCCAGATAATCCAGTTTCTGGATAATCCCCTGAATATCTCCGATTCCATCTCCGTTGCTGTCATAAAAACTTCTTGGGTAAATTTGATAAATAACCGCTGTTTTCCACCATTTCCTAGTTACTTTTCCCATGGTCTTCTCCTTCACGTCACACTTTATGACTATAATCCTAATTAGTTTTGTAAGGTTTTTCAATAAGTGTTGCAAAAAACTGCATTACTTTACAAGTTTTTAACGCTTTTTTTATTCAATTTGCACAGATATCATAACGATAAAGAGGAAAAATTTACCGCTGTACTTTATCATATCCTAGGAATTTACAAATTTTGTGCAAATATTCCAGTTTTTATTAAGTACAGCGGCTATGCTCTGATGTTTTATACCACATTTTGGTGTTTCCAGATGTTTCTCACACTTTCTCTGACAATAAGCTCTGTAGGCAGCTCCATACTGCCTACCATCACCTCTTGTCCGTACACCCTCTTTAAAAGGAGACTCACAGCTTCCCTTCCTTTATCTGTGGGAGACTGACGGACAGTAGTAAGAGTAGGCCTGGAAAGACGGGCATAAACATTATCATCAAATCCGACAACAGAAATATCTTCCGGCACCCAGAGATTTTTGGAAAAAAATACATTTACCGCCTCATTAGCATATAAATCTGCTACAAAAAAAGCAGCGGTATAACCTTTTTCTTTTGCTGTCCTGGCAAACCTGCGCAAGACTTCATATCTCAGATTTTTTTCTGGTGGAAGATAATAGAAATTTTCTTTATAATATGGAATTCCATGTTTTTCCAACGCCTCCCTATATCCCTGAAGTCTGGATTTATTGCTTGCAATAGGATTTTCCTGATCACAAAAAAAAGCGATTTTTCTATGTCCCTGTTTTATCAGATATGAAGTCAGTTCTCTGGCTCCCTCCCTGTCCTGAAGGCCTATATTATCATAATTCCCCTCCCCGCAGTCAACAAATACCAGAGGTTTTGCTGTTCTTTTGCATAGAGGCTCACATCTTTCCGGATCACATCCCAAGATAATGCTTCCCTCTACATTATGAGCTGAGAGCTTTTTTAAAAATTCTTCCTCGCTGTAAACAGTACTGCACACCACATTTCTTCCAGTTTTTTCCAGTTCTTTTTCTATAGCTTCCAATAATTCCGCACAAAAAGGATCCGTGTAAATATGCTCTCTTATCCCGAAAAAGAATTCCACTATTACCAGCTTTAATTCATCCTGACCGCCTCTTCCCCCTCTGTTTTCCTGAACATAATGGTTTTTTATCAGCATTTCCTCAATACGCATACGAGTTTGTTCAGACATTTTTTCTGTTCTTCCATTTATCACATTGGAAACCGTTGTGGGACTGACGCCCAGCTGCTTTGCAATTTCCTTAATCGTAATCATAGCCTTCCACCTTTTATCTTAATTGATCACATTCTAATTTTATATAAAGACATGAAATAATTCAACCTTTTTACGAGAATTATACATTACTAAGCTTTGTTTTTCCATAATTATGCAATTTACTCTCCATTATCCCATCAACAGCGAAATTATTTTTATAAACATAAAACAGCCGGGATGTACAATACATCCCGGCTCAAGCAACCTTCCATATTTATAAATCTTCCAGTTCTTCTTCCAGCATAGCCTCATCTTCTTCACTGAGAAGCTTCGACATCTGTAAAGCCAGCTTGCTGTCGTCCTGCTCCTCATCTTCTTCATCCAGGC
The DNA here is from genome assembly GCA_019120545.1 of Candidatus Blautia stercoripullorum. Lineage (GTDB taxonomy): Bacteria > Bacillota > Clostridia > Lachnospirales > Lachnospiraceae > Blautia > Blautia stercoripullorum. The sequence goes on from DWUX01000174.1 coordinate 3,243, forward strand.
TGCCCATATCATCAATACCGTCTAAAAAATCCAGATCATCCTCTTCTTCAGATCCTGTTTTTTTATCTTCTCCGGTCATTTCATCCAGACCGTCTAAAAATTCCGGCATACCGCTGACAATCTGATGCACGGCATCATAGGATGCTGAAAACTTCTGCTGGATCTGGTCGATCATTGCAACCATGCGGTTCATCTCTTCCTGAACAGCATGGTACTTTTTCTCTCCCTCTGCCAGTCTTTCATCAATTTCCGGCTGAATGGCATTTATTTTGCGCTTTGCCTCTTCTTCCGCGTCTGCAACCATCTTGTCGCATTTTTCTCCCGCATCCTTCTCCATAGACTCAGCTTTCAACTGTGCCTCTAATACAAGTTTGCTGATGCTTTCATAATTATCCACATATTTCTGATATTTTTCCTGGATTTCTTCTTCTGCCCGAACCTGTTCTTCGTCCTTCTCTTCGATCCGTTTCTGCAGTTCTTCGATCCTGGCATTTTTTTGATCAATTTCTTTCCTGAAAGATGCTTCCTGCTCTGCCATCTCATCCTTCAATCTCTGGATTACTTCTTGAACTGCTGATTTCTTATATCCTCCAAAAAGAGTTGTTTTTATCACTTCGTATTCTGCCATAATACTCCACCTCTACACTTTCTTATTGTATATACTTGCTGATGATCTCCCAGACATCTGCCCGTTCAAAGCCAAGCTTCCATTCTGCCACTCCGGCCAGATCATATTCCTGGATCAACTTCATCTTTTCTTCTAAAGATTTTTCATCTTCTATCCACATTTTCAGAACGCCTCCGTCTGTGGTTGCTTCCGCATAATTTTGGGAAACTTCTGTATTCCAGTATACTTCCATTCCGTACTTTTCCACATAGGCGTCCGCCTGATCCATACCGCACACTTCACTGCTCACAGTGCCATTATTGCTCTCTGTCCATAACCGGGTATAAAAAGGTACACCGTTAATGACCTTCTCTTTTGGAACCTCCTCCAAAGTTTGACTGATCCCCTCCTCCACAAAAGGAAGAGATGCAACAGAACCGGCTTTCTCTGATCCCACAGTATGTTCATCATATCCCATAATGATCACATAATCCGCCACGATCCCCTGTTCTTTCCGGTCATAAAAAACTGTATACTGGGGAACCGGATTATCTACCGATAATACCAGACCATTCTTTCTGCAGGCCACAGACAGTTCCCGGATAAACTGGATAAAATGGGGTGCTTCTTCTTCTGTCAAAGCCTCAAAGTCCACATTGATCCCATCCATATCTACTCTCTGTGCTTCCTGGACCAACATATCAATGATATGCTGTCTTGAACTCCGAAGGGATAAAGTTTCAAGAGTACTGATATCATCATCGAAGTTGTCGATAAGGCCCCACACTTCCAAGCCCTTCTCATGAGCCTGGCTCACATACTCTGCACTGGCCAGAGAAGAAATATTTCCCTGAGTGCTGGTCACAGAAAACCAGGTGGGCGAAATCACATTTACTCCTGTCATGTCCTTTATATTCTGAGAAAGCGCCTGATTTGCAGCTTCTGATGTAACCTGATGCCATGCCAGGTTTATTTTGTGATCCCTGGTCAAACTGGTAAAGTTCTCTTTGTAGCTGCCGCCGTAAGCATATTCCGTTTCCGCCGGAGAAGACAAGGCGCTGTTTTCTATATAACCGTCTATTCCGTCCTCTGTCATAACCCTGCACCAGTTATCCAGTTCTTCCAGCAGGATCATCTGCTGTCCCTCTTTTACATCAGCCAGGATCGGACTTTTAATTCCTCCCTGATAACGTACCTGGGTATCTTCCCTGGTTTCTACTGTCTGAACGGTTCCCCACTTATAAAGGATCACTGCCCTTGCAGGATCTTCATAAACCCTGCTTTGGATTTCCATGTACTGTTCCAGAAAATTCAGAGCGATATAATATTCTCCGTCTATCTGGCTTACAATAGGATACTCCTCTGTAACTGTTTCACCTCCTCTGACATAGCTGCTGCTCTCCGGCTGGATCTCCAGAATCTCTTCCGGCAGGGTATAAAGCATCCGCTGTGTCTCCTGATCCCAGTAAAATCTTCCTCCCAGTTCTTCTGTGACAGTCTGATAAGGAATATAAGCTACTCCATTTTCTATTCTTCCTTTGGAAGAGCTTACGGTATCCTGCAGAATCAAAGACAGCTCGTCATCTGACTCCTGCTCATAATAGTCTGCTAAATCCATCCTGGCATCTGAAGGAGTATAGCGGCGTATTACGCTGGTGATCACACCTGCTGCTCCCACCAAGATGATCAAAAGCAGCACGACCAGGACAGGCGCATGTCTGCTGTGTCTCCTTCCCTTTTTTTCTCTTTTTTTTGCCATTTCTCAGCTCCTCTACAATTATCTTTTGACACATGTGTATTATAGCATATTTTTTCTCTTCGTCATTAATTTCTTCCAGGATTTCATGATTTTTTCAGATTTTTTCTGATCACGCCAGAATTAAGGACTGCTTTTCCCTATATAGTCAAAGGACAGCCCCAGCAGTTTTCCCCGTTCATCCTGAATATAGTCTCTCATGTACTCTCCCGCCTCTGCAATCCGGCAGGCTTTTTCTATCCCTTTTACCGTACTTTTCTTTCCATTTAAAAGCAATGGAATCCCTTTGCTGTAATAGGACTGTAATTCCCGATGGAGTCTTTGCTTTTCCTTTTTCGTCATTTTCCGCGCAGGTCTCCCGTGATATATTATTTCCTGCTGCTCCTTTCCCGCAAATTCAGCTTCCATTTTCCTCTTCCTTAGATAGAGGAGACAGTCCCGGATAAAATCACTCCTTGCAAAACTCTATGCCCGATTCCTGAAGACATAATTGCAGTATATATTCCCATTTTCTACTTGGAATATGCGGCTATACAGAACGTACCACTCCGCTGCAGCAGAATGCTGCGACAATGAATCTGAAAAGAATAATCTGAAATTTCCGAAGGCTGCCGAAGTTTTCACCCCTTTCTGTAAATTTTACAGAACCGCCTTCTCTATCTGAAAGCATTATACCATTATCCCCCGGCAATAGCAAGCATTTCCTTCTTTACAAGGCTGTGCCGCATAGTATATAATATATAAAGGAAAATAGCACCTTAAACAAACCTTATTAGACAGGATGTGAGGATATGAAAATAGAAAAAATAAATGAAAATCAAATTCGCTGTACTCTTACAAAATCTGATCTGGAAGAAAGACATATCCGGCTGAGTGAGCTGGCCTATGGCAGTGAAAAGGCAAAGGACCTCTTCCGGGATATGATGCAGCAGGCCAATACAGAATTTGGTTTTGAAGCCGACAATATTCCACTGATGATTGAAGCGATCCCCGTTTCAGCAGACAGTATTATCTTGATAATCTCTAAAGTGGAAGATCCGGAGGAACTGGATACCCGCTTTTCCAAATTTACTCCTTTTGGAGGTTCCGGAAACAATTCTTCTGAGGGTTCAGGCATAGAATTAGAAGGCGCCGATGATATTCTGGATATTTTCCGGAAAATCTATGAGGCAAAGTCAAAAGCCAAAGGCAGCCAGAAAAAAGAAAAGGCCCAGCAGGAACCAGCTTCTGAAGAACCTGCCCAGGCTCCTATCTCTGTAAATCTCATGCGGGAGTATACATTCTCCACTTTGGACGCAGTGATTGATGCCGCCCATGGATTAAATAATTTCTTCGGCGGCGAAAGCGCATTGTATAAAGACGAGGCAAAAGGTCTTTATTCCCTGATCCTTCATCAGGCAGATACTTCACCGGAAGATTTCAACAAAGTTTGCAATATGCTTTCCGAATACGGAAAAGGCTGCCCCTCTTCGCCGGCCAAAGAAGCTTTCTTGCTGGAACATGGCAGCTGTATGATTCCGGAGGCTGCTTTGAATAAATTATCTCAAATTTAAGATGTCTGTTTTCCGGACTATATAAAAAGAGAAGATGCCGCAGTAACAAAGTCGGGAATATTTATACATTTTATTGCTC
>DWUX01000175.1 GCA_019120545.1 Candidatus Blautia stercoripullorum
CCTTCATCTCCAGGCGGATCTCTATATGTTTTTCCTCTGCCTCTTTTTTCACCTGGAGGATACTTTCCAAAAGGGTCTCCTGAAGATCCCGGGCTTCCTTCCGAATCTGAATGATCCGGCTTTCCAGCCTGGCCATTTTGATCAGCCCTTCTGTGAGGAACCGGATCTTCTCCTGGGATTCTCTCAGTGCCAGAAGATAATTCTCCCTCTCTTTTTCCTCCCAGTCCATGGTTTCCAGAAGTTCCAGATAGCTTTCCATATTTGCCAGAGGGGTCCGAAGCTGATGGGCAGTATCTGCGATCATTCCCCGGATCTCCTCCTTCTCTTTGCCCAGGGCCTGGTCCTTTGCCTTCATGATTTCCCCCAGGCGGAGGATCTGGCTGCGGACTTTGGAGGGCAGGGTATCCTGGCTGATTCCCGCTGTCTCTGGTGCCTCTCCGTTTATCAGTTTTTCCAGGGCCTCCGATAAGGCCTCCATTTCTTTTCTGTTCTGAAACTGAAACATCTTCTAATCTCCAAAAGTATAGCCCAGGCCGAATACATTCCGGATATACACAGGATTTTCCGGGTCCGGCTCAATTTTCTTTTTCAGACGGTTTAAAGTTACATTCACGGTATTTTCCTCGACAAAGGCTCCCTGATTGTCCCAGACCTGTTCCAGGATCATGGTCTTGGTCAGTACTCTTCCCCGGTTCCTTGCCAGCAGATCCAAAAGGGCATATTCCCTTGGAGTGAGACGGATCTCTTCCCCCTCTCTTGCCACCTGTTTTCTCTCCGGATCTATGGTCAGTCCCCGGTAGAGAAAAACTTCCTTCTCTCCCTGTGTCCTGCGGAGGACCGCTTCCACATGTTTCAGCAGCACTGCCATAGAAAAAGGCTTTACCAGATAATCATCAGCTCCAAGATCAAAAGCCCGGAGCATATCTTCCTCTTCGTCTCTGGCTGTGAGAAACAGTACCGGAATCCTGCTGTACTCTCTGGCTGCCTGACAGATCCTGGTCCCCTCACCGTCGGGAAGGTTAATATCCAGAATGATCAGTTCCGGCTTCTGCCGGATAAGCTTCATTCCCTCTTCCAAGGTATAAGCCCGGAGAGGCTGATATCCCTTCTTTTCCAGCATTCTGGCCAGGGCTTCATTCAAAAGTCTATCATCTTCCACAATTCCGATGGTCGTCATCTTCATATCTCCATTTATGTAAGTTAAAATCAAATTCTTGTTTCAGTTACAGGGTATCCTAAGGGAAAATCGTTGTCAATACCATCCATAAATGATATTATTTTGGAAACAAATCTGAAACAGAAAGAGGGGGTAACATGAAAGCAATCAAGACTTCCGGGCTGACAAAATTTTACGGAAAAAATCCGGGAATACAGGACCTGAACCTGGAAGTGGAAGAAGGAGAATTCTATGGATTTATCGGCCCTAACGGAGCAGGAAAAAGCACCACCATCCGCACCCTCCTGGGACTTATCCGCAAAAGCAGGGGAACAGCTTCTATCCTGGGAATGGACATTGTAAAGGATCAAAAAGAAATCCTCTCCCAGATCGGTTATCTGCCTGCTGAGGCAGTCTTCTATTCAGGAATGCGGGTAAAGGAACTTCTCCGTCTATCTGCAGACCTTCATAAAAAAGACTGCCGGCAGGCCGGAAGGCTTTTATGCGAAAGACTTCAGTTAGATACTTCCAGAAAAATAGAGGAACTTTCCTTTGGAAACCGTAAAAAAGCAGCTATTGTCTGTGCCCTTCAGCATGAGCCCCGGCTGTGTATCCTGGATGAACCCACCAGCGGCCTGGATCCGCTCATGCAGCGTGAATTTTTCTCTATTCTCCGGGAGAAAAACCAGAAGGGCATGACCGTATTTCTTTCCTCACATATCCTGTCCGAGATCCAGCGCTACTGCAGCCGGGCTGCCATTATCCGAAAGGGACAGATCATAGCTTCAGGCAGCGTAGAAGAACTGTCCCGGACCAGTGCAAAACGGGTAACGGTTCATGGAAAATTTACTCCAGAAGGCCTTGACGGTATCCGGGACCTGCAAAGTACAGAGGAGGAAAGCAGCTTTCTTTACAGCGGTGATATCAATCTGCTGCTCCAGGTTCTTTCTTCCCAGCCCATAAAGGATCTGAATATCTCTGAACCAGATTTGGAAGAGATCTTTCTTCATTACTATACGGAAGGAGGCAATATTCAATGACAATCCTGAAACACGAAATGCGTCAGAGCAGAAATACCTTACTCATCTGGACGGCAGCTATTGGATTTCTCCTGGCAGTTTGTATCTTTCTTTTTCCTGAAATGGAAAGTGAGATGGAGGAAGTCAGTGACGCCTTTTCCTCAATGGGAAGCTTCAGCCAGGCTTTCGGCATGGATCAGGTCAGTTTTGGCACCCTTCTGGGCTTTTATTCCATAGAATGCGGGAATATCCTTGGACTGGGAGGAGCTCTGTTTGCAGCTCTTTGTGCTGTTTCCATGCTTTCCAAAGAGGAAAAAGACCATACCGGCGAATTTCTTCTTACTCACCCGGTAACCCGCCGCCGCATTGTTACAGAGAAACTGCTGGCTATAGTTTTTCAGCTCTTCCTGTTGAACATAATTGTCTTGTTTCTCTCTCTGGCTTCTGTTGCCTGGATCGGGGAAGAGCTTCCCTGGAAAGAGCTGCTGCTTCTCCATCTGGCCTATTTTCTCCTTCAGCTTGAGATTGGCGGCATCTGCTTTGGCATCTCTGCTTATCTGCGCAGGGGAAGCCTTGGAATCGGACTGGGCATTGCAGTTATCCTGTATTTTTTTAATATCATTGCCAATATCTCCGAGGCCGCCGGATTTTTAAAATATATCACTCCCTTTGGATATGCGGAAGGGACAGATATTATCACCAATGTAAGTCTGGATATACATCTGGTTATTCTGGGTATGATTTATGGGATCATCGGAATACTTTTTGCTTATTGGAAATACAGTCGAAAAGATATTTTGTAGGAAGTAAATAGCTAGTTGCAGGACAATTGGTTTCACTACCTTCCGATTTTTCCAAAGTTATTCGCAAAAACTTTTTTGAGCCTCTTGACTCTGACGCTACGTCATAGTTTATGATATCTTTACATGGGAGGGATAATTATGCGAACAGTAAATGAAGTCAGCAAACTCACAGGAGTAAGTGTGCGCACACTGCACCATTATGATGCTATCGGCCTTTTAAAACCTACAAAAGTAACCGAGGCAGGCTATTGAGATTTACTGTTCCAAGGAGTAAATACAATAGATACAACAGAAAGCGGATATATCGCATCTCACGATATATCCGCTTTCTGTTATTACAGCCAATTATCAGCCGTTGAACAATTTCCTTATCCCTCTTTATTTTATTTAAAATCCTCTGCTATTTCTGCTGGCTGTTAAT
>DWUX01000176.1 GCA_019120545.1 Candidatus Blautia stercoripullorum
TCCATCCTCATCAAACATAACGTCATCTACCGATACTTTTGATACACTCAGCTTTTCTTTGGAATTCTCCGGAGCTGTAATAGAAATATTTCCGAGATTCAACTCATAGGCGCTGTCTGCTTCCCCAGTACTGATCTCATAGCCGATGCTGCGGATTTTTTTACCGGCAAACTGAGAAAGATCATAGGAAACACAGGTCCAGTCTTCGGTTACCTTCTTATCTCCTTCCAGCACTTCCTCGCTGCCGTCGTCGAAAGTAAGGACTGCATCCAGCTGAGATTCTCCAGAGGCTTTGGCTGTAGTGGTGAAAACCGTATCCTTTTCTACAGGCAGATCTGCGCTGTACAATGTCACAGAGGAAATACTGTCCTTGTCCATATTTCCATGGAGTTTCAGAGAAGTTCCCCCATACCAGGCAGTACTTACATCAAAGTCTGCCTTCAGAGAATTTTCTCCTTCATTGTCAATGATCCAACGATAGGTTGGAAGAATATCTCCTACGCTTCTGTTATTCCAGTCCATCTTAGATATCTGCTCTCCCTGACGGAAAAAGCTGTATCCGCTTCCTGTGTTAAAATTTGTCACAAAAGGAAGAGAAGAAATCGCCGTTTTTTCAATAGCATAAGTGGAAACACCTCTCCACTGTTCCGGGGATGAATAACTGATCTCGGCAGAAGGATCCTGCTTGTTATTTACCCACAGGGCATTTTAATTCTGATGGAATTCATCCAATCCTGTAGCAGAAGTATAGGCCCAGTTTGGACAGTAGATCCCAAGAGAAGTATGGGTAGAATCCTTTCCTGATTCAAAAAGATCCCAGCGTATAGGGGTAGTATATCCGTCAGCCTGGATATCTACTCCCGCATATAGATCATAGGGATCTATTCCCAGTTCCCGGGCTTTCTTTTCTGAAGCCGCCAGAAGATCCTGGGAAGCCAGTTCTTCTTCCGTCCACCAGAAATTCAGAAACATTTCATCTGCTACAGGATTTCCCTCCTGATCCTGAAGGAACATGGTATTTTTATCTGTAAGGGCGTTCTGCCAGTCCATCTTTCCTTCCGAAGTCATAGAATCATAGTATACCACTCTCATCTGAGGAGCCTGTTTTTTCAGATATTGGATGAAGGCCTGCATTTTCACTGCGTCCTGTTCATTTAAAGGCCTTTCTTCCGCGCCTTCTGTTTCCTGATTGATAAACCAGCCGTCAAATCCATAGGTCTGCGCTACCTCTATAAGTTTGTCCGCTACAGGAAAGCTTCCGTCTTCTTTCTGCTGTAGAAAAGTATCCAGCCATTCCATCTTTCCCCCTGCTACATCCTGAGGGAAAAACACAGTACCGATCACCGGCACTCCGTTTTTATGGCCCAGATCCGTCACATCAGGACTTGGGGGAACGATAAGCCCTTCTCCTGAAGAACCGCCCCAGTATACCAGCTCATCTACATACTGCCAGTAGGTGAAAATATTACAGTCTGCAGAATTCAATCCATGAGGGGCATTTCCGCTGGTGCTGGAATTCATAATGGAGATCGCCATGACCTTTGTATCTTTATTCTGTGTTTCGTTCACCGGAGTCAGGATTTCCTTATCCACCCGGGAAGCCAGCGGTACATGACTGATATTGTACTCCAGATCTTCATCCTCAGAAGGTTCCCACTCCAGTAATTCCTCCGGGAACCAGTAGGAAGACTCCGGCTGATTATCCATGACCAGCTCCTGGTTTTCATTTTCTTCCGTTACCCGATAACTGCTTTTCTCCTTTTCCCCGCTGCCCTGGGAAGCCCCGTTTCCTCCCTGGCAGGCGCAAAGTCCCAAAGCCATGGCCGCCGCCATACCGGCGGCCCCTGCGAAACTTCATTCAAATATAAATCACAGGATCCCCAGAACCTTCTGCATAAGAAGGCTTACCACGGATATACCCACCCAGCAGCAGAATCCCATGAAGATCGGTTTTCCTCCGGTTTTTACCAGTTTCACAAGATTGGTGTTAAATCCGATAGCCGCCATGGCCATGATAATAAAAAACTTGCTCAGTTCTTTAATAGGCGCCGTTACAGAACCTGGAAGAGAAAACACGGTGGTGATCACAGAGGCCAGGATGAAGAACAGGATAAAAAAGGGGAAGATCTTTTTTATCTGAAAGGTTCCTTCGGATTCCTGTCCTGCTTTCTTAGCTTTCCGGACCTGCCAGAGAGCCAGGACCAGAGTAATTGGGATGATCGCCAGAGTCCTGGTCAGTTTTACGATCGTTGCCGCATCCAGGGTATTGCTTCCATGTATGCCGTCCCAGGCTGCAGCCGCCGCAGTTACGGAAGAGGTATCATTTACAGCCGTTCCCGCAAAAAGGCCAAAACCTTCATTGCTCAGTCCCAGGATTCCTCCCAGAGAAGGGAAGATCAGAGCTGCGATCACGTTAAAGAGAAAGATCACGGAAATCGCCTGGGCAATCTCCTCATCATCTGCGTCGATCACCGGAGCCGTAGCGGCAATGGCAGATCCTCCGCAGATACAGGATCCCACTCCTACCAGAGTAGAGATCTTGCTGTCCATTTTCAGCACCTTATACATCACAAAAGCGATCACCAGGGCTGTAGTAATAGTCGTAAGGATAATAGGAAGAGACTGCTTTCCTTTCTCCAGTATATCTGTCAGGTTCATGCCGAATCCCAGAAGGATCACGGCGTACTGAAGGATCTTCTTAGAAGTATATTTTACCCCCGGCTCCAGGGCAGGCTGCTCTTTTAAAATAAGAGCCAGACACATACCGATAAGAATCGCAAAGACCGGTCCTCCAACTACCGGAAGCCATTTTCCCAAAAGCCAGGCAGGTACTGCGATAAGCAGGCAAAAGCCGATTCCATAGGCCTGTTTCTTTAACTGTTTCATTCTGGTTATTCTCCTTTTCTGATTTTCTGTAAAGAATATACCAGATACCATTCATAAAGAAAAGCAATATATTCTTATATATCTTATAGGTTTTACCTATATTTTAAAAATATTCCGTCCCTCAGGACAGCCTCCCCTTAAAGTCCTCATACCCGAACTTCTTTACCAGCACTTTCTCCCCGTCTGCCTTCTCCCAGACAATATCCGGAAGAGGCATTCCATTGAAAGTATTAGTCTTCACCATAGTATAAAGGGCCATATCCTCCAGAATGATCTGATCTCCCGGCTTTAAAGGCTCATCAAAGGAATAATCCCCGATCACATCTCCAGCCAGACAGGTAGGTCCTGCAAGGCGGAAAGTATAAGCCTTCTCTCCCGGCTCTTTACTGTTTCTCACCGGAGGACGGTAAGGCATTTCCAGCACATCAGGCATGTGGCAGGCTGCGGAAGTATCCAGTATGGCAATATCCATATCATTATGGACTACTTCCAGCACAGAAGAAACCAGCAGCCCTGCGTTTAAGACCACAGCCTCTCCCGGCTCCAGGTAAACTTCCAGATCATAGGTCTCCTTCAGCCGCCTTACCATGGCGATAAGCTTCTCTACATCATACCCCTCTTTTGTAATGTGGTGTCCCCCTCCCAGGTTCAGCCACTTCATCTGATACAGATATTTTCCAAACTTTTCCTCAAAGGCCCGGAGGGTGATCTCCAGATCTTCCGCTCCCTGTTCACAGAGAGTATGAAAATGAAGACCGTCCAGAAGAGGCAGGAGAGTTTCATCAAAGTTCTCCAGAGTGGTTCCCAATCTGGAGCCCGGCGCGCAGGGATCGTAGATGGCATGGCCTTCCTGGGTGGAGCACTGGGGATTGATCCGCAGGCCTATGGATTTTCCCTCTTTTTTTGCCCGTTCTCCATAAAGGCGCACCTGTCTGGGAGAATTGAATACCAGGTCATCTGCATACTGTAAGATTTCCTCAAACTCATCTTCCCGGTAGGCAGGAGAAAATTCATGGGTCTCTCCTCCGAAACATTCATGCCCCAGCCTGGCTTCATATAAACCGCTGGCGGTAGTTCCCGCCAGGTATTTCCGGATAAGGGGATAGGCATAAAACATGGAAAAAGCCTTCTGAGCCAGAAGGATCTTACATCCGGCCTCTTCCTGTACTCTTTTTAAAATTTCCAGATTGTGGAGCAGGCTTTTCTCCTCCACCAGAAAATAGGGGGTAGAAAAGCCTGCCTGTGTTTTCCCTCTCATTAATCCACCAGAACCGGATCGTAATTTTCTCTCCATGGAAGTCCCCATTTATTCAGGGCATCCATAAATGGATCCGGATCAAATTCTTCAATGTTATGAACTCCCGGTTTATTCCACTTTCCGGTCATGATCATCATAGCGCCGATCATAGCCGGAACTCCTGTGGTATAGGCAACCGCCTGGGAGCCTACCTCTGCATAGCATTTCTCATGATCGCAGATGTTATACAGATAATACTTCTTGTCCTTTCCGTCTTTCTTCCCCTGGAAAATACAGCCGATATTTGTCTTTCCCTTGGTTCTTGGGCCAAGAGAAGCCGGGTCAGGAAGGACAGCTTTCAGAAACTGCAGAGGCACGATCTCTTTTCCTTCAAACATAATCGGCTCAATGGAAGTCATTCCCACGTCCTCCAGACACTTTAAGTGGGTAAGATAGCTCTCCCCGAAAGTCATAAAGAAACGGATCCTCTTGATCCCCGGAATGTTCAGAGCCAGGCTTTCGATCTCCTCATGATGGAGAAGATACATGTCCTTCTCTCCTACCTCTTCAAAGTTATAAACTCTCTTGATCTCCATAGGCTTTGTCTCCACCCAGTGGCCGTCTTCCCAGTAAGAACCGTTGGCGGAAACCTCCCGGATATTGATCTCCGGATTAAAATTGGTGGCAAAGGGATAGCCGTGATCTCCGCCGTTGCAGTCCAGGATATCAATATAGTTGATCTCATCAAATTCATGTTTCAGCGCATAGGCAGAAAAGACCCCTGTGACTCCCGGGTCAAAGCCGCTGCCTAAAAGGGCGGTGATCCCTGCTTTTTCAAACCGTTCTCTGTAAGCCCACTGCCAGCTGTATTCAAATTTTGCCGT
>DWUX01000177.1 GCA_019120545.1 Candidatus Blautia stercoripullorum
CAACCTTGTCCATATTGTACTCGTTTTCGTCCAAAAATTCAAGTCTATTTTCACATTTCCTGTGCATTTTAACGCTGATTTAACAGCCTGCCTCTTGCTATAAGTACAAAAATTCCCTTATAATGTTTATATTAAGCAAATATCTACAGTAAAGGAGTTACTTTTATGTATTGTGATTATCATCTGCATTCTTCTTTTTCAGGAGACAGCCAGGCTCCTATGGAGGAAATGATACAGCAGGGCATCCGTCTGGGCCTTTCCGCCATGTGTTTTACAGAGCATATTGATCCGGATTTTCCAGACGGGGACTGTTCCTTTGATCTGGATCTTCCTGCTTACGAAAAAAAGCTGAAAGAACTAAAAGATAAATACAAAGATCAGATTGATATCTGTTTTGGCCTGGAACTGGGCCTGCAGCCTCATCTGACCCAGGAGATCCCCAAGATCGCTTCTTCCGCCTCTTTTGACTTTCTTATCGGCTCAACCCATGTAGCGGATCATATGGATCCCTATGAGAAAGTATTTTTTCAGGGAAGAAGTGAATTCCAGGCCTATCACCGGTATTTTGAAGTGCTGCTGAAAAATCTGGAAACCTTTTCCTGTTTTGACACCTGCGGCCACATAGATTATGTAGTACGGTACGGTCCCAATCAGAACCGGGATTATTCTTACGAAAAATATCAGGATATCCTGGATGCGATTTTAAAAAAATTAATAGAAAAACAGATCGGGCTGGAATGCAATACCGCAGGTTTTAAATACGGTCTTGGACATCCCAACCCTACAGAAAAAATCCTGGCCCGTTACCGTGAACTGGGAGGGGAAATCCTGACTCTTGGTTCAGATGCCCACGCTCCGGAACATATCGCCTACCATTTTAAGAAAACGGCTGAACTTCTGAAAGAATGCGGTTTTCAGTACTACACAGTCTTTAAAGAACGAAAGCCCGAATTTTTAAAACTCTGATAAGGCGGCGGCGTTCTCCTTTTCTCTTACTGGGCCTAGGATGATGCCGCCCCCTGCAACATACTCACCCCGGTACAGCACCACTGCCTGCCCGGGGGTCACAGCTCTCTGAGGTTCCAGGAAGTTTACCTGTACACGCCCATCTTCCAATTTTTTCAGTGTACAGGGGGCTCCCGGATGATTATACCGTATTTTTCCGGTAAGCACTTCTCCCTCATTTATTTCTTCCATTGCCATATAGTTCATTCTGTCGCAGATCAGACTTCTCACAAATAATTCTTCATTTTCCCCTATGACAACTTCATTTGTCTCGGGACGGATTTCTGTCACAAATACGGGATGTCCCATAGAAAGATTCAGTCCCTTTCTCTGTCCGATGGTGTAATGGATAATCCCCTTATGTTCGCCGATAACGGTCCCGTCTTTCTTTATATAATTTCCCCCGGAGATCTTTGTGCCGGTACTTTTTTCTATAAATCCGGCATAGTCATTATCCGGAACAAAGCAGATTTCCTGGCTGTCTTTTTTCTGAGCCACCGGAAGCCCTGCTTCTCCTGCTATCCGGCGTATCTCTTCCTTTGTATATTCCCCCACCGGCATCAGCGTCCGGGACAGCTGATCCTGGGTCAGATTATACAGAGCATACGTCTGATCTTTTCTGGCCGTCACAGAATTGCGGATCGCATACCGGCCGTTTGCCAGCCTCTCTATCCGGGCATAATGGCCTGTGGCAATATAATCTGCCCCAATATCCAGGCTCCGCTTCAGAAGCGCTTCCCACTTCACATAACGGTTACAGGCGATACAGGGATTCGGAGTTCTTCCTTCCTGGTATTCCCTGATAAAGTAATCGATCACATTTTCCTTAAATTCTCTCCGGAAATTCATGACATAATAAGGAATCTCCAGTTTTGCAGCTACTCTCCTGGCATCATCTACAGCGCTGAGGCCGCAGCAGCCTCCGTTTTCCTCCTGAAATTCAGGGTCTTCTTCCTGCCAGATCTGCATGGTAACCCCGATCACCTCATAACCTTGCTTTTTCAGCAGATAGGCTGCCACTGAGGAGTCCACTCCCCCTGACAGACCTACCACTACTTTCTTCCTTGCCATCAATACTCTTCCTCTTCTTCCTCTTCTCCTTCATGAATATCTGACTTAGGTTTGGAAAGTCCTTCTATCTTGATTCCATGTTTTTCCGCATAATCCCATAAAGCTGCATGGATAGCTTCCTCTGCCAGCAGAGAACAGTGCACTTTCACCGGCGGCAGGCCGTCCAAAGCTTCCATAACCGCTTTGTTAGTAACCTGAAGAGCCTCCTGTATATTTTTTCCTTTCACCAGTTCTGTAGCCATGCTGCTGGTAGCCACGGCGGCTCCGCAGCCAAAGGTTTTAAATTTACAGTCCCGGATAATCTGATTCTCATCAATATCCAGATAGATTCTCATAATATCTCCGCATTTTGCATTTCCAACCGTACCTACGCCGCTGGGATTCTCGATCTCTCCTACATTTCTGGGATTCTGAAAATGATCCATAACTTTTTCACTGTACATTGTTTGTTCCTCCGTATTCTCTTTTTTATATTTTTATTTCTTCTCTTTTTCCTGTTTTCTGATAAAATCCTCGTATAAAGGAGAGAGATTTCTCAGCTTAGCCACAATTTCCTTTATCTGATCCAGCGTATAGTCCAGATCTTCCTTTGTAGTATCTGCTCCAAGGGTCAGTCTTAATGAACCATGTGCAATCTCATGAGGCAGTCCGATCGCCAAAAGCACATGGGAAGGATCCAATGAGCCTGATGTGCAGGCAGAACCGCTGGAACCTGCAATCCCCTTCATATCCAGCATGATCAGAAGAGATTCTCCCTCAATGAACTGAAAACTGAAGTTTGCATTATTTGGAAGACGTTTCACCGGATCTCCGTTCAGCCGGGTATAAGGTACTTCTTCCAGAACCCGGCGGATAAAATAGTCCCTCAGTTCCTTCTCTTTTTTGGTCCTTTCTATCATAGACTCAGCCGCCATCCGGGCCGCCACCCCATATCCCACAATTCCAGGGACATTCTCTGTGCCTGCCCTTCTTTTTCTCTCCTGCGCTCCTCCATGGATAAATGAGCGTATTTTTACACCTTTCCGGATATAAAGACAGCCGATTCCTTTCGGCCCGTTGATCTTGTGGGCGCTGGAACTTAACATATCAATATTCAATTCGTCCACATCTATGGGCACCTGTCCAAAAGCCTGCACAGCATCTGTATGGAACAGGATCCCATGCTCTTTAGCGATCATGCCGATTTCCTTCACTGGCTCTATAGTACCAATCTCATTATTGGCAAACATTATGGTGATCAGGATAGTTTCCGGAGTAATAGCCTTTTGAAGCTGATCCAGATCTACCAGGCCATTCTCGTCTACGTCCAGATAGGTCACTCTGGCTCCCTGTTTTTCCAGATACTGACAGGTATGGAGTACCGCATGATGTTCTATCTTTGATGTGATGATATGATTTCCTTTGCTCTTGTAAGCTTCATAGGCTGCCTTTATAGCCCAGTTATCCGCCTCAGAACCGCCCCCGGTAAAGTAGATTTCTTCTGTCTTAGCTCCGATCACACGGGCAACCTCTTCTCTGGCTTTGGTAATAGCCTCTTTGCTCCTCTGTCCCAGCTCATAAATACTGGAAGGATTGCCGTAACTTTCAGTAAAATATGGAAGCATGGCATCCACAACTTCCTGAGCTGTTTTTGTAGTGGCTGCGTTATCTAAATAAATTCTTGTCTTCATCGCTTTCCTCTCCTATTTTTCTATTTTTTTCAGATCATTTTTCTATCATTGCTGCAGTTTTTCGTCAGTTCTGGATCTTTCTTTATTCTGCGGCTTTCCTCTACCAGCTGACTGATAGTAATAGAGTCTACTGTCTCCTGAATGCTTTTATTTACCTTCTGCCAAACATATCTGGCAACACATAAGTCTTCTCCCAGGCAATTAGCATTGTGTTCTTTTCCGCAGGACACAGCCTCAATGCTGCCTTCCAATGCTCTGAGGACATCTCCTACAGAAATTTCTTCAGCCGGCTTTGCAAGTCTGTAACCGCCCTGCGCTCCACGAACACTGTTTACCAGTCCTGCTCTCTTCAGTTTTCTTACCAGCTGTTCTAAATAACTGTCTGAAATCTGCTGCCTGGCAGAAATGCTCTGGATGGATACGGCCTCTTCTTCCCCATACATCGCCAGGTCGATCAGAGCCCGCAGTCCGTATCTTCCTTTTGTAGATAATTTCACAGTTAGTGCTCCTTTTAATTCCGACTATTTTACTAGGATTTCTTCTGGATGTAGAATAGCATTTTTCCCATGTTCTGTCAAGAGGATTTCGGGAATATATTTATAGAAAAGATAAAGGGAACCCTGTATGGACAATAAGCATTTTCTTCTAAAAGGAACCCTCCTCCTCACAGGAGCAGGATTCGTCACAAAAATTATCGGTTTTATCTATAGAATATTCCTTTCCCAGACAATTGGTGCAGAAGGCATGGGCATCTATCAGCTTATCTTTCCCATCCACACATTATGCTTTGCCCTGTCTGCAGGCGGCATCCAGACCGCTATATCCCGCTTCACCGCCGCCAGGGCAGCCTTAAAAGACGAGCAGGGATCCAGAGACATCTTTGTGTTATCCGGAGCTCTTTCTACTGGCATAGCCCTTGGGGTTTCAGTACTCCTTTATCAGAATGCCTCCTGGTTCGCTATCCATATCCTCCTGGAAGAAAGGTGTACTTCTCTGCTTCGGCTCATGGCTTTTTCTATCCCAATGGGAACTTTGCACTCCTGTATTAACGGCTATTATTATGCAAGAAAAAAATTGTCCGTTCCTGCCGCTTCCCAGCTTCTGGAACAATGTGCCAGAGTTGGGGTTTCTTACGGAATGTTTCTGATCTTAAGCGAACAAGGCCTTCCTGTCACTCCCATACTGGCCGTATCAGGTCTTTTGGGAGGGGAACTGACCTCCATGATATTTTCTCTCGTCCTGCTTCTCTGGGACTACCAAAAACATGGATATCATCTGAAAAATCTCCGGTCCCCCGCAAAAGATATGAAAGAGATCCTGACTCTGGCTTTTCCACTGACCTGCAGCCGGCTTTTGGTTAATGTTCTTCATAGTATTGAATCCGTACTGATCCCCGGGCATCTGCGCCTTTACGGACTGGACAGCGGATCCGCCTTATCCATTTACGGAGTCCTGACGGGCATGGCTCTTCCTCTCATCCTGTTTCCATCTGCCATCACTAATGCTGTCTCTGCCGTACTTCTTCCTTCTGTGGCAGAACATCAGGCTGTAGGCAACCGAAACGCAATCCGCCACGCCATCTTTCTCTCTGTAAAATATTGCCTTCTTTTAGGCTTTCTATCCACCGCTTTTTTCTTTTTTGCAGGAGATTTTCTGGGCCTGGTCTTATTTAAAAACGAATTTGCGGCCACTTTCATCAAAACCTTATCCTTTATCTGCCCCTGTCTGTATCTCTCCGGAACCTTAAACGGAATTTTAAACGGCCTTGGAGCAGCCAATCCTTCTTTGATACTGAATACTCTGGGCTTAGGCGTCCGGATCGCCTTTGTTTTTTTCGTCATTCCTGAATATGGAATACAGGGATATCTATGGGGTCTCATTGTCAGCGAACTCCTTGTAACCGGCCTTTCTCTCTACTTTTTAAGAGAATACTTTTTCTGACTGCCAAGAAAAAGTATCGACAACCGGGAGTTCTTGTATTATAATTTTTTTGTTAAACCGACTTTTTACAATATCTATAAAATACAAAGGAGATTCCCATGAGTTTTACATTTGTTAAACAATTACCTTCTCCGGATCAGATTAAAAGTCAGACTCCTCTGTCCGAAGAAATGAAAAAAATAAAAGCAGAACGTGACCGTCTCATCCAGGATGTGATCACAGGCAGATCTGATAAGTTTCTGGTGATCATAGGCCCCTGTTCTGCGGATAATGAAGATTCCGTATGCGAATATACCAACCGGCTGGCTAAAATCCAGGAAAAAGTGGCTGACCGTCTGGTCCTTGTTCCCCGTATTTATACAAATAAACCCCGTACTACGGGAGAAGGCTACAAAGGTATGCTCCATCAGCCTAATCCGGAAGCAAAGCCGGATGTAATGGCTGGAATCCTGGCAATCCGTCATATGCACATGCGTTCTATTTCAGAAACCGGCCTTACTTCTGCGGATGAAATGCTCTACCCTGACAATTGGCATTATCTTTCCGATCTGCTTTCTTATGTTGCGATTGGCGCCCGTTCTGTGGAAAATCAGGAACACCGTCTTATGGTCAGCGGACTGGATATACCTGTAGGTATGAAAAATCCTACCAGCGGCGATTTCTCCGTAATGCTCAATTCCGTTGTGGCAGCTCAGAAAGGCCACGATTTTATTTCCAGAGGCTGGGAAGTAAAAACAGAAGGCAATCCTCTCACACATACGATCTTAAGAGGAGCTGTCAATAAGCATGGAAATACTATCCCTAATTACCACTATGAAGATCTTCAGCTTCTGCTTGAAATGTACGAAAAAAGAGATTTGAAAAATCCTGCAGTTATCATTGATGCAAATCATTCTAACTCAGGAAAACAATTCAAACAGCAGATCCGTATTGTCAAAGAAGTGCTCCACAGCCGTCTGGTTTCTCAGGATATCCAGAAGCTGGTAAAAGGTGTCATGATTGAAAGCTACCTTGTGGAAGGCAGTCAGAAAATCGGCCCGGATCATGTATACGGAAAGTCCATCACCGACCCGTGCCTGGGCTGGGAAGATACTGAAAAACTTCTTTACACTATCGCCGAGCTGTGCTGATCCGGTTTCTGCAAGATTAAGACATGCATATAAAAAGACTTTCCCGGGAATTTCTTGGGAAAGTCTTTTATTTTCTTGGATGCGCCTTCATATATACATCTCTGATCTTATGGATATTCATATTCATATAAATCTGGGTGGTAGAAATATCTGAATGGCCCATCATTTCCTGTACGCTTTTCAGATCCGCGCCATTTTGTACAAGATGAGCCGCAAAAGAATGCCGAAGTGTGTGTGGAGTAATGTCCTGCTGAATTCCTGCTGATGCAGCATATCCTTTTAAAACTTTCCAGAAGCCTTGACGGCTCATGGACTTTCCTGAACAATTTAAAAAGAGGAAATCGCTTTTCCCCTCTCCTAAAAGCTGCTCTCTTGACTTGACCAAATAGTTTTCCAAAGCCTGCCTCGCCGTAGTTCCAAAAGGAATAACCCTTTCTCTGCCTCCGCCGCTGCAGGTCAGATAACCTAATCTTAAATTAATGTTATTTATTTTGAGGCTGATCAGTTCGCTTACTCTGATACCAGTGGCATACAACAGTTCCAGCATTGCTTTATCTCTGATTCCTTTAGCCGTATTTCCCTTTGGCTGTCTGAGCAGCAAGTCCACCTCCTCTATTGTAAGAATATCGGGCAGCTTTTTTTCAATCTTAGGCGCCTTCAGCTTTTCAGCCGGATTCTCTTTCCAGCCATTTTTCTGGCATAAAAACTGAAAAAAAGCACGAATGGATGCAATACTTCTTGAAATAGAAGAAGCTGCAAAATTCCTGCGCTCCATATAAAGGACATACGAATTTAAAACCGTAGAAGTTACCTGTTCTCCGGTTCCAATTCCCTCCTCTGTCAAATACTGTTCTAATTTTTTTAAATCACGCTCGTATGAAACTTCTGTATTTTTTGAAGTGCCCCTGGTATTATGCAAATAATCAATAAATTCTTGTATCTCGCACTTCATATTTTTTCCCCTTCTGTAGACATAGTTCGATTATATATCAAAACTTAGTAAAAAATCAAACCCTAAATTTTACAAAAAATTTTACATTCTTTGATATTCTGACATTTTCCACAAGATATCGAGCTATATTTTTTCACCATCTACCACATGTGGTAAAGATCCATTTGTAAATTTTTTGTGAACTCACAGATAATTTTCCAGAATATAACAGAGAATCTTTTGATTAGCATAACTTTCCGTCCAGATTCCTAAAATCAGTAGGGCTCCCGCCATGGAAAGGAAGAAAAAATACGCCTGATAGTCTTCTTTCTTTCGCCTGCGTCCTGCAAAAGATTTCTGACTCATCTGCATTACCGCAAAAAAATAAAGAAACCATCCGGGAATATAAAACAAAATCTGCGGGAACATACAAAGCATTCCTATTCCCATGCCTTTGATCCCAAGTTCTGTCAAAAAAAGAGCCATAACATTGCCGCCCATAAAGCCTTCCCATAAAAGACTTAAGGACATCAGAAAAAAGCCCAGTACCGTCACACCGCAGACCGCTCCCACGAAGAAAAATCCCCCTCTCCTAAACAGAAGATTTCCAAAGAGCAGACTGTTTTCTCCAGAGGGTGTTCCAGCCAGATACACAGACAATAAACTTGTCTGATATCCTGTCTTTCTGGTCAAAAGATTCGCCGCAAGTATTCCTGCGCCAAACCCAGCCAGATACAGTAAAAGAAAAAGTCTCAGATTTCTTTTCATATAATTCACCCCCTACAGTTTATGAACAAAAGCAGGGAAATAGTCTGAAACCTTTTCTGTGCAGAAAAAAGATCCTCGCTTACCGCAAGGATCTTTTTTTGATAAATCTAAAGTCGACACTATTTTGCATAATCCACTACTCTGGATTCACGAATTACATTTACTTTAATCTGTCCAGGATATTCCAGTTCAGCTTCAATCTGTTTAGAAATATCCCTCGCCAGAAGCACCATATCGCTATCGCTGACATGCTCCGGCATTACCATAACACGAATTTCTCTTCCTGCCTGAATTGCAAAAGATTTTTCCACTCCTTTAAAGGAATTTGTAATGTCTTCTAACTGTTTTAATCTGTTGGTATAAGTTTCTAATGTTTCTCTTCTTGCTCCAGGTCTTGCAGCTGATATTGCATCTGCAGCCTGGACAAGACATGCGATCAGAGATGTAGGCTCTACATCTCCATGGTGAGCCTCTACCGCATTAATAACGATTTGAGATTCTTTATATTTTCTACATAAGTCAGCACCAATCTGAATGTGGGATCCTTCCACTTCATGGTCGATGGATTTTCCGATGTCATGGAGCAGTCCTGCTCGTTTTGCCATACGTATATCCGTTCC
>DWUX01000178.1 GCA_019120545.1 Candidatus Blautia stercoripullorum
GATTTTAAAGGCCCTCTTTTCAGATAACTATGAAGTATAAAGCCGGTCCCGATACTGCTGACCGCTGTCAGGATTCCCAGGACCACTGCGGCTTTAAAACAGGAGTCTTTCAGTTCCTGCTCCACATAATAATAGTCTTCGCTCATACCTGCGTAGCCTGCATATATATAGGTGAGATTCAGAAAAATCAGCACTAGAAATAATCCGGCGCCCAGCAGGATTTCTTCCTGTCTTTTACTTAATCTTTTCAATTTTGTATCCAATTCCCCACACCACCTTTAAATATTTTGGATTCTTCGGCGTGATCTCAATTTTTTCCCGGATCCGCCGGATATGGACCATTACTGTGTTTTCTACTCCATAGGCCTGTTCCTGCCACACCCGGGTATAAATCTCTTCTGCAGAAAAAACATAGCCCGGATGGCTCATCAGAAGCTCCAATATCTTATATTCTGTGGCTGTCAGCCGCACCGGCTGGCCGTCTACAGTCAGCTCCTTGGTATTCCGATCCAGGATCAGCCCTCCGTTTCTTAACTGGCTGCCGTCCTCCTGGATTTTTGCCGCTCCCAGGGCGAAATATCTCCGCAGCTGGGACTTCACCCTGGCCATCAGTTCCTGGGTATTGTAGGGCTTTGTCACATAGTCGTCTGCTCCCATAGAAAGTCCCAGAACCTTATCGCTTTCTTCTGTTTTAGCTGATAGTATAATAATCGGTATGTTATTTTTCTCCCGGATCTTCATCAGGGCAGAAAGACCGTTAAGCTTAGGCATCATCACGTCCAGCAGGATAAGGTGGATTTCTTCTGTCATAAGACAGTCCAGAGCCTCCATGCCGTCATAGGCTTTATAAACTCTATATCCTTCCAGTTCCAGCAGTTTGCCAAGGGACTTCACGATCTCCCGGTCATCATCTACGAGCAGTATATGGTAACTGTCCATTCTTCTGGTCCTCCCTTTGTTTTGTACGGCCTAATTGTAGCAAAAGAAACCGAGAATTCTTTTAATGAATTCTGACATTTTTCTTAAGATTTCCGAAATACTATAACCTTTCTCGACAGGTATGTCTAATCTTTTAACAGAAGTTACTATAATTACAGAAAAATGGCGCCGCCGCATTAATCATAGTTTACTAACGCGGCGGCGCTATTTTTCTCTCTATTCACTTTCTCTCAGCCGCTCTACCACGCTTTTCCTCTGGGTCTGCTGGTAGGCTGCCAGGGAGATTCCGGCGGCTATGACTGCGCACAGAGGGATCATAAGGATAAAGGGCCAGGGGTTGTACCGGTACTGGAAGCATAACACCACGTTGTTCAGGGCGCTGACCAGATAATAGGCGCCTACACTTCCCAGGACTATGCTGACCACTCCGGAGATCAGGATATAGTATCCGCTTTCCCAGAGAAGCATTTTCCTGATCTGGCCTTTGGTCATACCGATGCTCTGCATAGCGGCCAGCTCCTGGTTTCTGGAAAGGATCCCGGTAAGCATAGAATTGGCAAAGTTTAAAAGCCCGATGATTGCGATCACAGCACAGAGGGAATAGCCTACAGCTGCCACAGCATTCACCATACCGGAAAATTCTGTCTCCAGACTGTCCTTAGAAAGATACCCCATAGAAGAGTTCACCTGCTGGGTATAATTCTCCAGATAAGAGTCAAATGCCGGCTGATCTTCCTCCTGTACCCTATAGCTTTTTGCAAACAGAATCCTATTGGAGGACGCCTTCACATCTTCCAGAGGAACCACTACTGTGAGAGCATTTGCAGAAAACCTGTGCATGTTCATACTGTTTGGAAGAGGTTCTATCACCGCCATTACCTGGTATTCTTTCTCTTTTGTATTGGTGTAATACCAGTCTGTCACTTCCCCTTTATCGTCTGTTTCCATGATCTGTTCAGAGTTTTCTGTAGGATAAGAAAGAGTGATCCTATCCCCCGGTTCATAAATGCTCGCCCTGTCATTTCCTTCACTGTCAAACTGCTGCACCAGCACATAATCTCCGGTGGCAAATTTTTCTAAATCTATGGTTCCTGCCACAGCTTTCAGCTTAGACAGAAGGGAATCGGAATAGGCGTACCGCTGCTCTGCGATCCGCCCCTTTCCTTCAATGGCTCTCAGGGCTACTTCTCTTATACTTTTTTGTTCTGTATACATCTTGCCTTCCTCATAGAGCTTCTCATACCGCCGGCGTCCGGTCTCAGAAAGGGTATGTCTTATACCCAGGTCGGTCCATAACTCCCCGGTTTCAAGGATCCCCGGCTGGCTGTCTGCCCCGGCAAGATAGGTTTCGTCTATGGAAAAATCAGAGGTTATAGGAGAAGCTCTGGTAAAATTGGCGTTTCCGATCATATAATCTCCTACCAGTCTCGCCTCCAGATACTGGTCCATCCGGAAGCTTCCCACTCCGGTCATCACCACTTCCAGCAGTATGATACTGAAAGAAAGGGACAATACCACGATCAGGGTTTTCTTCTTATTCCTTCCCAGATTTGCCAGGGCCATTCTGGAGATCCTGCCTCCCTTTTGGCCTTTCTTTTTTCTCCGGCGCTTGATTCCTCCCTCTGTATAACGGACAGCCTCTATGGGAGAAACCTTTCCTGCGATCCTGGCCGGTTTTCTGCAGCTGATAAACACCGTTGCCAGAGAAAACAGGGCGCCGAACACAAAGATCCAGGGACTGAAATAAATCTCCCCGTTTCCCTCATATCCTGAAACTCGGGTGAGAAAGGGGATCAGGAGCTGCCCTGCCAGAAATCCCAGGACCAGTCCCAGAGGGATCCCCACTGCCGAAAGCTTCCATACCTGACGGTAGACCAGATTTTTCAGTTGTTTTTTCGTAGTTCCTACAGTTTTTAAAAGGCCGTAGAAACGGATTTCCTTTAAAATAGATAGCTGGAAAATATTGTAGATGATCAGGTATCCGGTGATCAGGATCACCAGAAAAGCCCCTGCCAGAAGGATCAGGGTTTCCGGGTCCAGATTTTCCGTCCGGGAAGTCAGATAGGCCCAGTTTGTGCCGTATTCGATCACCTGATCCGGATTTGTATTCTCTCCGGCCTCCCCCTGGGGCACATAGCCTGCGTCCCGGATGATCTCTTTTATATTCTCCTCAATATTCCTGGCATTGGTAAAGAAAATATTGCCGCTGATCAGTCCGCATATATTTCCTGTCTGCCGGTAATTTTCCACAAAATCCTGCTCTGTATAGCCCTGGCTCAGCTTCTCATAATAAGCCCGGGATACATAAAGCTCGCTGGCATAGCTGATCTCATTTCCTTCATACCAGCCGCAGAGAGTAAATTCCTGTTTTACTTTCCGCCCCATAAATTCAAACTCCAGAGGGACCTTCGCTCCCAGTTCCGGGGAAATCCCCAGGGCTTCCAGTACAATAGTATCTGCCACCAGTTCCTCTTCTTTTTCAGGAAGTCTTCCTTCTTTCAGCCTGGCAAAGCTCTGGTCCAGCTCTCCTTCTCCGCTGGCTACCCGGATCTCTGCCTGGCGCTGCCGGACATTATCTGCCATGCTGATATAAATATTATAAGTAGAGGATTTTACCAGGGGATTATCTGTGATCTTCTCATACTGTTCCCTGGTCACATGCTTTAATCCGGCGTGGAATTTTCCTCCCACTTCCATCATAGTCTGCTCCTGGAACACCTGTCCCATGCCGATCCCCATAGAAAATACTGCAGTAAACAAAAGGCTGGTCAGGCAGATGGCGCCTATGGCAAACAGGTTCCGCATACGGTTCTTTTTCATGCTCCGGGCGGAAAGCTTCCGGATCACTTTCTGGTTATTATTCCGCATACGCTCACCCCCTGTCCCCAAGGATCCTGCCGTCCTCGATCCGTATGATCCGGTCACACAGCTGGGCCAGTTCCTCGGAATGGGTGATCATCACAATGGTCTGGGAAAAACGGGAGTTGGTCAGCTTCAGCAGCCCCAGCACCTCCTGGGAAGTCCTGGAATCCAGGTTCCCCGTTGGCTCATCCGCCAGCAGGATCGCCGGCTTTGAGGCCAGGGCTCTGGCAATAGCCACCCGCTGCTGCTGTCCCCCGGAAAGCTGGTTGGGAAGGTTGTAGATCTTGTCTTTGATCCCCAGAGTTTCTATGATCTCTTCCACATATTTTTTATCCGGTTCCTCCCCGTCCAGTTCAATGGGAAGGACTACATTTTCGTAAACATTCAGCACAGGGACCAGATTATAATTCTGGAATACAAAGCCGATATTCCGCCTCCGGAAAATCGTCAGCTCTGTCTCATTAAGACTGAAAATATCCCTTCCTCTTACAAAAACTTTGCCTTCTGTAGGATAATCCAGCCCTCCCAGCATATGGAGCAAAGTGGATTTTCCCGAACCACTGGTCCCTGCCACGGCTACAAATTCTCCCTCCTCCACTGACAGATCCACCCCGTCCAGAGCCTTCACCAGACTGGCGTCTTTACCATAATATTTTTTCAGACCCACTGTCTTTAAAATTTCCATATAACCCCTTCCTTTCCATAAAGGTGTTATGGCATCAGACAAAATTGAGAATATTTGTCGAATACCATAACTTCTTTATTTTTTTCTGTTTATATTATACGGAAAATTTCTGACAGTCTCCTGACATGGCCCGGTATTTTTTCTGACACTTTTGTCAGGATTCCCGGCTTTTTAAAAGGTAAAGGGAAAAGCAGCTTCCTTCTCCTGCTCTGGAGGACACCGTAACATAGCCTTTCTCTTTCTGAAGGATCAGCTGGGCCAGATAGAGTCCCAGACCGGTACCTTCCTCCTGCTCTACCTGTTCTCCCCGGTAAAACCGCTGGAAGATCCTATTATACTCTTTCTCCGGTATCCCGGGGCCCTGGTCCCGGATGTTCACCTGGACATACATCTCCAAGGGTCTTACCTGTATCTTTATCCGGCTGCCCGCCGGGGAATATTTCACTGCGTTTTCCAGGATATTTCCCATAGCTTCCGCAGTCCATTTGGGGTTATGCACAGGAGAACAGGAAGCAAAGGGTTCTGCCTCCAGGCTGATCTTTTTTTCTCTGGCCTGGGCATATACTCCGCTGATACTTTTGGCAATAGTCTCTTCCAGGGGCGCCGGTCTGCTTTCAAAGGTCAGGATCCCCTGTTCCAGCCGGGAAGCTTTTACCAGATTTTTCATCAGCCACTGGATCTTTTCCGCCTGCTCCTGGTTCCGTTCCAGGAACATTTCCTGTTCTTTTTTCGTAAGTTTTTCCTCTTTAAGGATTTCTGTATTCATAAGGATATTAGCCAGAGGCGTCTTCAGCTGATGAGAAAGATCAGAAAGAAGAGCAGCGATCTCTCCCTTCTCTTTTCCCGCTTTTTCCCGTTCCAGAGAAGACCTGCGCAGCACCCGGCAAAGCTGTCCCAGAAGCTTGGATTCCATCTCTTCTTTGCAGTCCTCTTCTCCCAGGGTTCCCGTCTGTTCATAGGTCTGAAGAGCTTTTGAAAATCTTTTCAGTTCCCTTCGATAATAGAGTCCCGCCGCCAGACAGACAGCCATACATAAAAGGATACATCCTGCGCAGATCCCATACATGAGCTCTTCTGTCATCCTCATTCCTCCCATATATAACCGATCCCCCGGATCGTCTTGATGTATCTGGGACTGGAAGGATCTTTCTCGATCTTTTTCCGAAGCCTTCCGATATTTACCTGAAGGGTGTTGGGATTTACAAACTTTCCATCCAGATCCCAGACGGCTTCCAGGATCTGATTCTGGGTCAGCACCTGGTTCTTGTTTTCCAGAAAATATTTCAGGATCCTGTACTCTGTCACACTGCACTCCATCTCCTGGTTTTCCTTCCATGCTTTGATCAGATCCTGATCCAGAACAATGTCTCCGGATCGTAAAATATGAGCTTCTTCTTTTTCCATGTTCCTGTCCAGCAGCTTTGCCAGACGGAGTTTCAGCACTGCTATGGAAAAAGGTTTTGTCATATAATCATCCGCTCCCTGGGATAGGCCCATGATCTCATCCGTCTCCATATCCCTGGCTGTAAGCATGAGAATAGGCACCTGAGAAGTTTCCCGGATCTTCCGGCACAGGTCGTTTCCGTCCATATCAGGAAGGTTCAGGTCAAGCAGGATCCCCAGAGGGCTTTCCTGCAAAAAAAGCCGGTATCCCTCCTTCCCGCTTGAAGCCTGAAGTACCTGGTAGCCTTCCTGAGTCAGAGAAAAAGCAATGCCCTGGCGCAGTCCCTGGTCATCTTCGATCACTAATATTTTCATTTTCCCCTCCTTTATACACCAAGTTGTTTATGGTATCCTGCCACAGTTTCATAGTCTCCGTAAATAAAATAATAATCTGCCTGGGCTTCTCCTTCTGTGTACACATAGGTTCCGTACATGGGAATATCACAGCACAGGACCGTATGTCCGGATCCGATCCCAAGGCCGTATCCCCGGTAAGACCAGATCAGAGGCATACGCATCTTTTTCCCGCCGAAACTGATGTATCTGGCCTTGTGGCTTAAAGGTTCCTGATTGGCTGCCAGGATCCCTTTTGCAAGAATCTTTTCTTCTCTCGCCCATGCAAAACAGGTCCTGGTCCTGGACCTTCCGTCTGCTGTTCTGGGAATTTTCTGATCTTCTTCCAGCAGCTTCTTTCCCCTGATATCGAAAAATGTGAGAGCTCCCGTCTTTTTCCTGATCCGTACAACCAGCTGATCTGTGGCAAGCTCCACCGTATTCTTCCCTGCCCTGGCGCTCCAGGCCACTGCAGTTTCCGGCTCGCTGTCCCAGCAGCCCTGAGGGAACTTTCCGTCTTTTCCCCGGATAAACTGTACCCGGATCACAGAGGCGCCCAGAGGGGTCAGCCGCAGGGTACCGTACCTGCTCCTTAGAGTCAGACAGGCTCTGCTTTTCTTTACCTCCAGGATCTCCCCTTCCCCGGGACCGGGCTTCTCTCCCTCCATTAAAGATCTTAAAATCTGGGTATCCGGGATATCCCCAAACCCCCGGGGCGAAGGATTTACAGGAAGAGGTCTGGGTGCCTTCTGGATCAGCCGGATCTCTTCTATTGATGAGGAGGCCTCTTTCCTACGCTCTTCTGTTTTTTCCTCTGCTTTTACTGGGTAATGACCTCTTCTCCGGGGCTGTTTTTCTTTCTTTTTGCCATCCGCAGCCTTTCCCGGATCTTGTTTTTTCCCTTCCAGGATCTCCATCTGCTTCTTTGCCGGCACCGGTTTTTCGATCAGATCTGTAAGGTCCTCTCCATGGACCACTGCCAGTTCATGAAGGGCCCTGGTCGCCGCCACATACAGCAATTTTACATAGCCGTCTTCCCAGGGATATTTCTCTTTGGAAGGGTCATAAAGGAGCACTGCGTCAAACTCCAGTCCTTTTGTATATTCCACCGGCAGCACCAGGATCCCCCTGTCGAACCTGGCCGTCTCCGGATCATTATCAGCCAGAGAGATCTGTTTTTCCAATTCCCGGCTGACTCTTCTGGTTTCTTCCTGGTCCCGGCAGATCACCCCTATGGTTTCACGGCCTTCTTCCTGCCATTTTTTCAGGATCTTAACCGTCTTTTCTATCTGTTCTTTTTCACCTTTGCAGGCGACCATGGATACTTCTTTTCCATGGCGGCGGACAGGTTCCACAGGATAAACCGGGAAGTTTCCATGGCGGAGGATCTCTGTGGCAAATCTGGAAATCTCCACTGTATTCCGGTAGCTCTTTTTCAACACCTGAAAGCTGTCGTAGGGGCCTGTAAGCAGCAGTTTCCCAAGCTCCTCCCAGTCATTGAGTCCATACCCGAAATGGATATTCTGGGAGATATCTCCCATGATTGTATAGGTACATCCCCGAAGGCAGTACGCCAGCGCTCCATAGGCCATCATGCCGAAATCCTGGGCCTCGTCCACGATCACATGACTGGCCTCCCGGATACCGTCTGTCTCCTTGATCCTTTTGTAAAGATAGGCCAGGGCGGCCAGGTCATACAGGTCAAATTCCTTTTCTATATAGGAAACCTCAATACCTTTTTCCTTCTGCTTTTTGAGAAACTCCTCATATAATTCCAGTATAGAACCTTTCCATTCTTTCTTTCCGAAATGCCATCTGCAGGAACGGAATAATTCTTTTTTCTCTTCCGGAGTATAGGAAATCTCCTTTCCTGTCAGCTCATTTTCCAGTTTTGCCGTAAGGATCTTATTCAGCATCAGGATCTTTTCTTCCATAGACATCTGGGGATTGCTCTCCAGATACCGGAGGATGGATTCTCTGCCAAGAAGAAGAACTCCGGTTTTTTCCAGACGTATATCTTCCTGGGGGACCGCGGCCTTTTCATATTCCCTGCAGAAATCTTCCAGATCATGAAACCAGCCTAGGCTTCCTTTTAACGTTATATTTTTATCCTCTTTATCCACCTGACGGATCTGATATTTTTCCTCATCCCAGTCCTCATAGAGCAGCCTTACAAACAGCTGTTCCATGGTCATCTGAGATACCCCGTATACGTCCAGATCCGGCAGAACACTGGTGATATAGTTCAGCAGGAGCCCGTTGCTTCCGATAATGTAAAAATCCTCCGGACGGAAGGTTTCTTTATAGTTGTACAGTATATAGGAGATCCGGTGCATAGCCACCGTTGTCTTTCCGGAGCCGGCCACTCCCTGAACGATCATGTTTGTCTTGGGGGATTTTCGGATGATCTCATTTTGTTCCTTCTGTATGGTGGCGATGATCTCTCCCAGGACTGCTTTCTTATTCTTTGCCAGATATTTGTTCAAAAGCTCGTCTGTGGCTACGATATCCGAATCATAAAAATCTTTCAGCCGGTCATTTTCAATCTCATAAGTCCGTTTCCGCCGCAGATCAATATGATAAGTCCCCTGGTCTTTTACCGTATAGCTGCAGGGCCCCAGGGCGTTTTCATAATAAACGGACGCCACCGGAGCTCTCCAGTCAATGACCAGAGGCTCTGTATTTCCCTTGGTGATCCCCACTCTCCCCACATAGTAAGATTCCTCCCAGGGGGTCTTGGAATCTTTAAAATCGATCCGGCCGAAATAAGGTTTCTTTCTTGCCCGCTCACACCGGAGAAGTTCTCTCTGGTTTTCTTTTAACTGAGACTGGGTGTTATGGAGAAGAGAAAGAGCTTCCTTATCTTTCGGCCCATAGGTTTCTATTAAATCATGAAGTTCTTCTGACAACCCCCGGATATTCTCCCTGGTTTTTTCAAAGTTTTCCCGGGCCGTATCCAGGATCAGAGCCAGCTGTTTTTCTTCCGCTTCTCTGGACAGCCCCCAGACAGGGCGGAAGGCTTTCTT
This sequence comes from Candidatus Blautia stercoripullorum, assembly GCA_019120545.1. Classification (GTDB taxonomy): domain Bacteria; phylum Bacillota; class Clostridia; order Lachnospirales; family Lachnospiraceae; genus Blautia; species Blautia stercoripullorum. The sequence continues at coordinate 9,289 of DWUX01000178.1, forward strand.
CTCATTCATATCCATTATTTCTCCCATCGTTAATCTTGTACACTGAGGGTATCACCTTCCTATATAAAATTCAACCGCTTTCTGTCAGACTTTTCTATTGCCCTTATCAGTCTCTGAAATTGAACTTTTTTCTGTTTTTTATATTTATTTTTGAACTTTTCATATTTTCTATTGAACTTTTCATAAATATGTACTATAATGCAGTCAATCTGTTGAACTTTCGGAGGAAAAATATGTTAAAAGAAACTTTTGCTGAAAGATTAAAGACGGCAATGGACCTCCAGGGCAAAAAGCAGGTGGATCTTATCCGCATCGCTTCCCAGCAGGGGGTTAAACTTGGAAAAAGCCATATCAGTCAATATGTAAACGGAAAGACCCTTCCCAGAGGAGACATTCTTCATTTCCTGGCGGAAACCCTCCAGGTGGAGGAAGAATGGTTAATGGGAAAAGAAAATCAGACAAATCAGACCAGGGGAGAAAGAAAAATGAGAGAATTTAAGAAATCATCTAAATTAGACAATGTATTATACGACGTAAGGGGACCGGTGGTAGACGAAGCCGAAAGAATGGAAGACGCAGGGATGCAGATCCTGAAGCTGAACATCGGCAATCCGGCGCCCTTCGGCTTTAAAACCCCGGACGAAGTGATCTACGACATGCGCCGGCAGCTTACCGACTGCGAAGGTTATTCTTCCGCAAAGGGGCTGTTCTCTGCCAGAAAAGCCATCATGCAGTATGCCCAGCTAAAGAAGATCCCCAATTTATCTATGGAAGATATCTATACGGGAAACGGAGTCAGCGAACTGATCAACCTGAGTATGTCCGCACTGCTGGACAATGGAGACGAGATCCTGATCCCTTCTCCGGACTATCCTCTGTGGACTGCCTGCGCCACTTTAGCAGGAGGAAAAGCCGTTCACTATATCTGCGACGAGCAGTCCGACTGGTATCCGGACATGGAAGATATCAAAAAGAAGATCACAGACCGGACAAAAGCTATTGTTATCATCAATCCCAACAACCCTACAGGAGCTCTTTATCCCAGAGAGGTTTTACAGCAGATCGTGGATATTGCCAGAGAACATCAGCTGATCATTTTCTCTGATGAAATTTACGACCGTCTGGTCATGGACGGGGAAGAACATGTGTCCATCGCCTCCCTGGCTCCCGACCTGTTCTGTGTTACCTTCAGCGGTCTGTCAAAATCCCATATGATCGCCGGTTTCCGGATCGGCTGGATGATCCTCAGCGGAAACAAAAGAATCGCAAAAGACTATATTGAAGGACTCAAAATGCTCTCTAATATGCGTCTGTGCTCCAATGTTCCCGCCCAATCCATTGTTCAGACAGCCCTGGGCGGCCATCAGAGTGTAAACGATTATATCCTGCCCGGCGGAAGGATCTATGAACAGCGGGAATTTATTTACAAACAGCTTCTGGATATCCCGGGGATCAGCTGCGTAAAGCCTAAGGCCGCATTCTACATCTTCCCGAAAATGGACGTAAAACGGTTTAATATCCTGGATGATGAAAAATTCGCCCTGGATCTTCTCCGGGAAAAGAAGATCCTGATCGTCCATGGAGGGGGCTTCAACTGGCACCAGCCGGATCATTTCCGGATTGTTTACCTGCCCCGTATCGAGGTCTTAAAAGAGGCCTCTGAAAAAATGAAAGATTTCTTCAGTTATTATCATCAATAAGTTTTCCGGGAGACACAGGCAGATGAAAGACCATAAAGAATTTTTTCAGTATGTGATCCCCTCCATGCTGGCCTTCGCCCTGTCCGGCATTTATTCTATCGCCGACGGATTTTTTGTAGGAAACGCCATGGGGGACAGCGCTCTGGCCGCTATTAACGTAGCCTATCCCCTGACGGCCTTTCTCCAGGCCACCGGCACCGGTATAGGAATGGGCGGCGCTGTGGAATACTCCATCTCCATGGGAAATCAAAAGCCCCGAAGAAGCCGGGAGTTTTTCAGTATGGCCCTTTATCTTCTTCTGGGCCTGGGCATTCTTTTCACCTTCCTTCTGATGGGGGCGGGGGCTCCGGTACTGAGACTTTTCGGCGCCACAGGAGAAATTTATTCCCTGGGAAAAGAATATATTTTCTTTATTTCCCTGGGGGCTGTGTTCCAGGTGCTGGGTACCGGGCTTGTTCCCTTTATCCGGAATATGGGCGGCTCAGTGACGGCCATGGCTGCCATGATCGCAGGCTTTCTCACCAATATTGCCCTGGATTATCTCATGGTATGGCATTTCCCCATGGGGATGATGGGCGCCGCTATTGCCACAGATATCGGCCAGGGAGTGACCTTCCTGGTATGTCTGTTCTTCTTTATACGAAAAAGAGAAAGGCCGGTATTCTCCTCTAGAGAAAACGCCCTTCTCCTTATCAGAAAAATCTTCCAGGTAGGGATCTCACCTTTTGGCCTGACTTTTGCTCCTAATATCACCCTGATCCTGGTAAACAAAAGCGCCTCTATTTTCGGCGGAGCCATGGCTGTAACCTGCTACGCTCCTGTAAGCTATATCTGCTGCGTGGTCCAGCTCCTCCTCCAGGGAGTCAGCGACGGCTGCCAGCCTCTGTTAAGCCTGTCCTACGGTCAGAGAAAAGAGGAGAAGACCCGGCAGCTTCGGAATCTGGCCTACCGTTTTTCCTTCCTGGTCAGCCTGGTCTGCGTAGTGCTGCTCTTCCTGCTCCGGGGACAGGCAGGTGCCCTCTTCGGCGCCTCCTCTGAAGTCACCAGCGAGATCAGCCGTATCCTTCCCGTATTCCTGGCAGGATACCTGTTCGTCAGTATATCCAGGGTGACTACCTCTTACTTCTATGCCACAGGGAAGGATCTGCGAGCTTATCTGCTGATCTACGGGGAACCGGTGCTCCTGGCACTGCTGCTCCTTTTTGTTCCCAGACTGGCGGGGATCTTCGGCACCTGGGTAAGCGTGCCCCTGTCACAGTTACTGTCTATGGCACTTGGGATCGGATTCCTGTTCATAAATCCTGATAAAAAGTGAACCTACTCCTCCTGCCTCTTTGCCCTGCCAATAGCCAGAGCCACCGCCACACAGGCCAGGGCAAAGAGGATCTGGATCCCCATCCCCTGAAAAAGGGTAGTCTTTAAAGATTCGGTCAGGGTCTCATTAAAGCTGAGGATGGAAATATTCTGGGCATACCAGTAGGTAGGGAAAAACTGCCCGATCCTTCTGACCACTCCGGTGAGCATTTCCAGGGGAACAAAGATCCCGCCCAGAAAGCAGAAGCCCAGACTCAGCACATTTGCCATTCCATTTACCGCCGCATCCGTCCTGGCCATAGAGCCAACAAAAAAGGCTGCCGCCAGTGCTCCCAGCATAATGGTAAATCCATTGAGAAGGATCAGCCACCAGTTGGGATTACTCCGGAATTCTGAAAAACAGGTAAGGACTCCGATCCCTTCACAAAGCACCCAGGAAAAGATCCCTACAGTAAAGAAAGCCAGAAGACTTTGGATATTTTTATTCCTCAGGGTCAGGCTGGAAGCCTGGAGCCTCCGGCGTATATCTATATTCTGATATTCTTTCTGGATCAGCCCCAGGACAAAACAAAGGATACTGAAATACAGATACGGCATAAAACGGAACACATTGTAAATCCCCAGATCCTCTCTGGAACTTTCCAGCTCCACCTTTGCCCGGATATCCCCGGTATCCAGTACGTTTTTCACCGCTTCTTCCTGAGAATAGCCCCCTGCCAGATACACCCTGGCACTGTTGATAAAATCATCAATACGGCCATTCACATAATATTCCCACTGGCTTCCGGATTCTGTAACTGCTTCGACTTTTTTCTTTCCCTGTATACAGTCTTCATAAAACCCTTCCGGTACGATCACTGCATACCGGATCTGTCTGCTGTAAACAGCCTCTGCCAATTCGTCCATATCATCTTTCATTACCGTCACATCATGATATTTCTCCAGATAATCTTCTAAAGCCTTGGACCACAGACTGTTATCCCGGTCCACCACCCCTACGGAAAGTCTCATCTGGGCATAGGAACCCCCGGCTTCTTCTCTGCCGGAAAGATAAACCATGGAAACTGCCACACCCAGGAAAATCGTGCAGTATAGAATAATGGTGGAAATATTTCTCTTTATGGCGATGAGATAACCTTTATATACTTTCATATCGCATTCTCCTCATTGATAAAACTGCGGCCCCAAGAAGCAGGACGCCAAAAAGTGCCAGCAAACACAGGCTTCTCTGATATTTTTCCATGTCCTGATAGACCAGCACACTGTAAAAAGCGTCGGTGATCAAAGCCCCCGGATTGAGCCGGTTTATCACCGGAACATATTTCTCGATGGCTTCCTTCACGCCGCTGATCATCAGATCCGCCGCAAAGGAACAGGCCATAGTCAGAGCTACGATAATACCGTTTTTCAGATTTGTGCTCCAGGTTCCTACCGTGCCTACCACCATTCCCATACTGGAGGAGTACATAGTAGCAATAAAGCAGATCACCAGGATCTCCCCAGCCTGTTCTCCCAGATGGATATCTCCCAGGATCCGGCCCATATAGAAAAGCAGCACCAGGATTTCCCCGAAGCTGATCAGCCAGGAAGAAAGGAGACTGGCAGTAATAGTCTTATACCGTTTTACACAGCCTGCCGCCAGTCTGGCTCCAAGATCGGAAGTATTGGCCTGTACCCCCACGGTATTATACATACCCATAAAGCTTCCATAGAGACAGGTCATGGCAATAAGGGCAAAAAAGTAATTCTGTACATTATCCAGAGAATCCCCCTGGAAAGTTACCGTTTCTGTATAGCTTCCCCAGTCGTTTACAGCCTCTATGGCGGCCTGGAGATTTTCCGGATGTTCCCCTGCGATCTGGGCCAGCATATGTTCATTCTTCTCATAGATATCCAGGGTCTGGGAAAGGATACTGGTATAAGTAGAATCTTCTCCGATCACCAGTTTCTTCTCCTCGCCGCCGTAGAAGATTCCCAGGATCTCATCATTTTTCAGGGCCTCTGCGGCCTCTTCCTCACTCATAGGGAGGATCTGAAACCAGTCCCCGTCAAAGCTTTTCAGATATTCCAGAAAGGCTTCCTCTTCCTTAGGATCTGCACTCTGATCTGTGACAAAAGCTGCCTGGACATCTTCCATGGCATGTCTTCCCATAGTCCCTCCCAGGGTAAAATGAAAGAGGGTAGCCAGGATCAGAGGGAAGAGCAGGGTCCAGAAAATATTTGATTTTTCCCGGATATTGACCAGGATCTGTCTTTTCATGATCTGAAACATATCTTTCCCTCCTAATCTCTCAGCTCTTTCCCGGTGATCTCCAGGAATACATCATTTAAAGTGGGCAGCTCGGAAAAACACCTGCCGCAGGTAAGGTGCTCTTCCTCCATGTAGCGGAGAAGACTCAGCAGATGGCTTCCGGTCCCCTCAAAACGCAGAGTCAGATTTTCCTCCTCATAAACAGTGGAAAATACCTGAGGCATATGGCGGATCCTTTCCAGTTGTTCCTCGGTGAGATGTATCCCTTCTATATGGACTTTCTCTCCGGTCTTGATCATGTTTTTCAATTCTTCTTTCGTTCCCAGAGCCAGACACCGGCCCTTATCCAGTATGGCGATCCGGCTGCAGACCTGTTCTACCTCTTCCATATAGTGAGAAGTGTAGATAATGGTGGAACCCTGACGGTTCATCTGACAGATTCCTTCCAGGATCTTATTCCGGCTCTGGGGATCTACCGCCACCGTAGGCTCATCCAGGATCACCAGTCTGGGCTTATGGGCAATGCCGCAGGCAATATTCAGCCTCCTGAGAAGTCCTCCGGACAGCTTTTTCGGCCTTTTCTTCTCATAGCCTTCCAGTCCGGTAAAGGCTATGGCCTCCTCCACCAGCTTTTTCCGTTCCTTTTTATCGGGCACGTAAAGGCCGCAGAAATAATCAATATTTTCATAAACAGTCAGCTCATTAAAAACCGCCACATTCTGCATCACGATACCGATCTGCCGTTTGATCTCATAGCTGTCCGGCCCCATCTCTTTTCCGAAGATCTTAATGCTTCCTTTATCAAATTTTAAAAGAGCCAGCAGACAGTTGATCGCTGTGGTTTTTCCCGAGCCGTTTGGCCCCAGAAGACCGAAGATCTCCCCCTCCTCAATATCCAGGTTCAGGTGATCCAGGGCTACGGTATCTTTATATCTTTTTACCAGATTTCTGATTTCAATCATAGACATGTTCCAGTCTCCTTTCCCGAAAAGCCGGCATAAAATACCTGGCCGGTTTTCCCTTCTTGATTCTGACATCATCATACCAGAGTTTCTTTCCTCTTCACAGTGTCTCCTGTCAGGATCTGCCATGACAAATGTCACATAGGCATTCCGGGGAAATTATGATATACTAGCCGCAGAGCGGCTAGTATCACTGGCGGTCGCCAAATGAACATAACTGCCCGCTTGGCTCCCCGCTTTGTGGTATACTGAAAATCAGCAAATATAGCCGTGCCGGCAGCCGGAAAGGAGGAATCTATTTTGAACCGTCTTACAGATAAAGCCCTGCTTCTTCTCTATTCTCTGGGGTCCTGTCTGCTGATCCAGCCAGATCCTGTCTATGTGGGATTCTTTTTTCTGGCGGCAGCCCTTTCTGCCAGCCTGGAAATCTGGCGAAAAGATATCTTTCTCCTTCCCGGCCTGGCAGCCTACGGCCTGATGAGTCTGGCCTTTCCCCAGGGAGTTTTTTTCTATCCTCTGCTGGCCTATGATTACTTTTCTGAAGAACAGCTTTTCTCCCGGAAGCTCCGGTCCCTGGTTCCTTTGGGGATCCTGTTTTATTTTCCGGCCTCCGGATATTCTTCTTTTGTGATCTATTATCTTTTGATGGGAATGTTTCTGGGGGGACTTTTATGGTACCGCAGCGCGTCCTATGAGAAGCTTTCTCTGGATTATAAAAAGGTACGGGATGATGGGATCGAGAGGAGTCTGCTGTTAAAAGAAAAGAATAAAACATTGATCGAGAAACAGAATTATGAGATCTACGCCGCCACCTTAAAGGAACGGAACCGGATCGCCAGAGAGATCCATGACCATGTAGGACACATGCTTTCCCGGGCCATTCTTATGACCGGGGCTATGAAGACCATGTTCCGGGATCCTGCTGCCGCCCAGCCTCTTTCTCAGCTGGAGGATACTTTAAACACTGCTATGGATAATATACGGGAAAGTGTCCATGATCTTCATGATGAAGCGGTAAATTTAAGGGAAACTGTGGAAAATCTCATAGCCTCCTTCCACTACTGCCCGGTATCTCTGGAATACGATATAGGCACGCCTCCTCCGCCCAAAGTGCGGTACTGCTTTATCGCCATCCTGAAGGAGGGACTTTCCAATATTTCCCTTCACAGCCAGGGGGATAAAGCCTGGGTAACTCTTCGGGAACATCCGGCCATGTATCAGCTGATCATCCGGGACAACGGCATTGGGAAAGACATTTCTCCCGGCGGAGGCATCGGTCTTTCCAATATGCAGGAAAGAGTGGAGGCTTTAAAAGGTTCTATTCATTTTGAAAGTACAAAGGGATTTCAGATTTTTGTCACCATCCCAAAAGAAAAACAGGAGTTTACATATGAAAGTTTTGATCGTAGATGATGATTTTTTTATTACCACAGCTTTAAAGACCATTCTGGAAGCAGATCCGGAGATCCAGGTCTGCGGTTCCGGAAAAAACGGAAAAGAGGCCATATCTCTCTATACCTCCCTGGATCCGGATATCCTGCTCATGGATATCCGGATGGAAGAAATGGACGGCCTGGCCGCTTCAAAGGAAATCCTCTCCCGATATCCCCAGGCCAGGATCCTGCTCCTTACCACCTTCCTGGATGACGAATACATTATCCAGGCTTTAAAACTGGGAGCCAAAGGCTATCTTCTAAAGCAGGATTACAACAGTATCATTCCTGCCCTGAAAGCCATCTACTCCGGCCAGACCGTTTACGGCAGCGAGATCACCGCAAAGCTCCCCGGTCTTTTAACCAGTCAGAAAAGTTTTCCCTGGGAGGATTATCACATCGGTCCCAGGGAATTAGAAGTGATCGATCTTGTAGCTCAGGGCCTGAGCAACAAGGAGATCGCAGGGAAATTATATTTAAGCGAAGGCACAGTCCGGAATTATCTCAGCGCCATTCTGGAGAAACTGGAACTTCGGGACAGGACCCAGCTGGCGGTCTTTTATCTGCGGAATCTGGGCGGACTGTCCCTTTAAAGATCTCCAACATCCTACTCTCCATGAAATACAAACAATCCATCTACCGTTACACGCAGCTCCCTGGCCAGGCGGAAAGCCAGAGCCAGGGTAGGATCGTATTTATTATTTTCTATGGCGTTTACTGTCTGCCTGGACACTCCGCAGTTTTTCGCCAGTTCCTCCTGGGAGATCCCCAGGGCTTTCCGCAGTTCTCTGATCTTATTTAACATATCAGCCACCATACCTTTTCTTAAAAAATAACAATGCGCCAAAATAAACGATGGCCGTAGTTGTCAGATGAACGAAAGGATTCATGGTCATCTCCTGTCCTGTTGCCAGGTTTTCGATGATCTCAATGATCAAAGCTCCTGTCACTCCCATAAGGGTAAAAGCACTGGCCTTCCAGACAATGATCTGTCTGCGTTCATCTCCAGAACGTACTATAGATATGAGCATGCCAATATCCAATGCTATAAAAAGCAGTAATATAACAGCACAAATAATTAAAATCCCCACATACTTCGCCATAAGAATCCCCCTTTCAAAACGTCAAATACTTTTTACATTTTTAGTATAATTCTCCCCTAGCATTATGTCAAATACTTTTTACATTTCAAATCCTTTCTTCTCTGTTCTTCATAAACTATATATAAATACTCATTCAGGATAAAGGGAGGATTCTTTTGAGTCATTATAAAATTTATGTCTATGCCATCTCTAAAAATGAAGAAGCTTTTGCAGAAGAATGGGTCAGATCTATGGAAGAAGCCGATGGGATATTCGTTACGGATACCGGATCTCAGGATAAGACAGTGGAAATTCTCAGGAACAATCACGTCTATGTTTTTCAGGAAGAAATCCGTCCCTGGCGCTTCGACACCGCCAGGAACATTTCTCTGTCTCATGTTCCTTTTGATGCAGACATCTGTGTATGCACAGATTTAGACGAAAAATTCCTTCCCGGCTGGCGCTCTGCTCTGGAAAATACCTGGCAGCCCGGCACTCATATGGGAAACTATCTCTACAACTGGAGTCTGACGCCAGAGGGCCGTCCTTATGTACAGATGCTTTATTTTAAAATCCATTCCCGCTTTGATTATATATGGGAATATCCAGTCCATGAATGTCTCCGCTATACAGGAATAATTCCGGAAAAGAAACTCTTTATTCCAGGTCTGATCTTGAATCATTACCCAGATGCCCGTAAGTCCAGAAGCTCTTATCTTCCTCTGCTCCAGCTTGGTGTCCGTGAATCACCTATGAATCCCCGGATGTCTTATTATCTGGGCAGAGAATACATGTACCAGGGACAGTGGGAAAACTGTATCCAAGAACTGAGTCGCTATCTGGCTCTGCCTTCTGCCATGTGGCGGGAAGAACGCTGGGCCGCTATGCGCTGGATCGCCGCTTCCTATGCCCGTCTCTCAGAAATACCCAAAGCCTTTTCCTGGTATTTCCGCGCTATTGCTCAGGCTCCCGACATCCGGGACGCTTATGTGGAGGCCGCGCTTCTGTCCTATTCCCTCTCAGACTGGGAAACTTGTTTTTATATGTGCCATCGTGCCCTCCAGATCAGCGAAAAATCTTCGGTATTTGTAAACGCCGGCTATGCCTGGGATCATACTCCCTACGACCTTTCCGCCATTGCCTGTTTTCACTTAAAAATGTACAATCGTTCTCTGGAACATGCCCAAAAAGCTCTGGAACTTTCCCCTGAGGACCCGCGTCTCAGGGGAAACCTGAACATTATCTCTGCTTATGCCTCAAACCCGGGGTATCTTTGAGATCCCCGATGATTTTTTCTCTTTTTGGTACCTTTTTCCTTTTACCTATGCTATGATGAAGACAGTATAAACCAAGGAGGCATTCTATGGAAATTTCCTTTCTTCAGATACAAAATTTTAAATCTATAGAAAATATGATCATCCAGGATATCGGATCTGCTTTGATCCTGGTAGGCCAGAACAGCGTAGGAAAATCTTCCATTCTCCAGGCTATTGCCGCCGCTATGGGGGAATATCAGCCTTCTTCTTCAGATTTTAACACCAGAAAGCAGAATATCGAAATCTCTGTTTCTCTCTCTCTGACTCCTGGAGATCTGGAATTATTGTTCCAGGCCAAAAAAGTCAGTTCCTACAAAAGATGGGATTCCTGGTATCGGGATTTCTGCCAGAAGCTGCCCTCTTTTCAGAATGACCAACTGACCTTTACCTATATTGCCAACCAGAACGGCAGTATACGGTATCACGATGGATTTCATAAAAATAACCGTTACATCTCCCAGATTCTCCCCTCCGTCTATTTTCTGGACAGCGAAAGGGATCTGGAAAAGGTCCAGGGCAATCTCCTGTCTTTTACAGAGGACGATCTGCTGAATCAGATGCGGATGGACTGCTGCCTTTTCAACCCTATGAAAAAATGCACCCACTGTTTTTCCTGTATCGGTCTTCTGAACCGGAAAACCCCTGATGAACTGAATGCTTTTGAAACGGAAAAGCTCCTGGAATACAAGCTGTATCATATGAATCTGAAGGATTTCTCTGACAAAGTAAATCAGTATTTCGGAAAAAACAGCAGTTATCACGGAGAGATCACCTATGATCTTACCACCCACACCGGAGAACTGTTCCAGGTTCAGGGCTATATCCGGCAGAAAAATCAGGAAAATCCTTCCCCGGTAGCCCAGCTTGGAGAGGGAATGCGGAGCATTTACCTTTTATCCCTTCTGGAAGCTTATATGGAAGATGAAGACCGGCTTCCCTCCCTACTCCTTATGGAAGATCCAGAAATCTTTCTTCATCCACAGCTTCAGAAAACCTCCAGTGAGATCCTGTACCGGCTTTCTAAAAAGTGCCAGGTAATCTTTTCTACTCACTCTCCCAATCTGCTGTCTCCTTTTAACAGCCGGCAGATCCGTCAGATTGTCCTGGATGAAAAGGGACTTCCCAGCGTCCGGGAAAAGACAAACCTCTCCCGTGTATTGGAAGACCTGGGCTACTCTGCAGGAGATCTCCTGGGAGTGGATTTCGTATTTATCGTAGAAGGAAAGCAGGACAAAAGCCGCCTCCCCCTTCTTCTGGAAAAATATTATTCCGAGATCTACAACGAAGACGGCAGTCTGTCCCGGGTGTCTATCATCACTACCAACAGCTGCACCAATATCAAGACCTATGCAAATCTGAAATACATGAACCAGGTGTATCTGAAAGATCAGTTTCTCATGATCCGGGACGGGGACGGGAAAGACCACGGAGAGCTGGTCCGTTCCCTGTGTAAATACTATGAAGAACGGAATCTGGAAGATGTGGACCGTCTTCCCAGAGTGACAGCGAAAAATGTACTGGTACTGAAATACTACTCCTTTGAAAATTATTTTCTGAATCCAGAGGTCATGGCAAAACTGGGAATTCTCAAAAAACCGGAAGATTTTTATAAAATCCTTCTGGAAAAATGGAAAGAATATCTCCACCGGACCCGGGGAGGCCGTCATCTTCTCCAGGTGTTGGGAAAAGATCTGACCACGGAAGAAGAAATACAGGATCATATGGAAGAAATCAAAACCTATGTGCGGGGTCATGACCTTTATAATATCTTCTACGGTCCTTATAAGAAACAAGAGACCAGCCTGTTAAGAAAGTATATAGACCTGGCTCCTAAGGAAGATTTTCAGGATATACTGGGAGCTATTGAGAAAATACCGTTTTTTGAAAACAGAAGGCGGACGTGAAAAGAAAAAGCACAGCGCCCCTTTGTAAGAGTCCTGTGCTTTTTCTTTATATGATTCTTTATAATTCTTATTTAAAGTACTCCACTCCGGACTCAAAGATCTTCATATCCTGTTCGCCGTAGATATTGATAGCTACGCCGTCGCCGCGTCTCTCAGAGTGAGCCATCTTGCCCAGAACACGTCCGTCAGGGCTTGTAATACCTTCGATAGCGCAGTAAGAGCCGTTTACATTCCACTCTTCGTCCATAGTGATATTGCCGTCCAGGTCACAGTACTGGGTAGCTACCTGGCCGTTTTCAAAGAGTTTCTTCAGCCACTCTTGGCTGGCTACGAAACGTCCTTCTCCGTGGGAAGCAGGATTGGTGTAAACCTTTCCAAGTTCTGCCTTTAACAGCCATGGGGATTTGTTTGTAACTACCTTTGTGTAGACCATCTTGGAAATATGACGGCCAATGGTGTTAAAGGTCAGTGTAGGAGAGTCTTGGGTCTGTCCTGTGATCTCGCCGTAGGGAACCAGTCCCAGTTTGATGAGAGCCTGGAAGCCGTTGCAGATACCAAGAGCCAGTCCGTCTCTTTCATTTAACAGACGCATAACCGCATCTTTGATCTTTGCATTCTGGAAAGCTGTGGC
>DWUX01000179.1 GCA_019120545.1 Candidatus Blautia stercoripullorum
GCTATGCTCGACAAATTCGCATAAAATGTATAAATATTTCTGAAGTATGATTAATGCGGCAGCTCTTCTGTTTTTGACTATAACTCTTTTCCACAGCGGGAGCATTTATTAGAAATCAATGGCCTATAATATATCCTCCTGCCGCAATTATTGCAGACAGAAACCTGGTAAAAGAACGGAATATGAATAAAAATCTCCAGAAGCCCCAGTAAAAGGAAGATACCGTTTGGAAGAAGCCTTTGCAAGTAAATGGATATGATAAAATCAAAGATTGAAAAAACGGCCCGGATACGCCATATCAAAATAGCCTTTCTCTGATTTTTTCCCATATTCAGGAATAATTCCACATAAAAACCCACATCCATACTTTTCTCCCCGAAAAATCCCAATATTTACTAATTATCATATTGTCATAATTCAGGCAGATATTTCTAGCTTATTTTAATTAAATTTATGAAAAATATTTTTTAAATTGTATCTATCTTTTTAGTATATGGATTTTTTCTCCTATCTCTGCCAGTTTTCTTCCTCCCGGAAGTCCTGCAAGGTCCTCTGCTTTTGGTTTGGAGATCAGCAGATATACCAGGAAATATATACATGCGGCGATGCCTATGGATGGTATAAGGGCGATCAGGTTGCCGCCTGGAATGCTGCTGCTGAAATAGTACACGCCACGATAGATAAGAAAAGCCGCAGCTCCCATAGGCAGGGATGCCAGGAAAGGTTTGAAATAGGCTTCTTTCCATGGATTCCTGTAATTCAATGCTTTTCTCATGGAAAGGTGGTTCAGGATGCACATTACCAGAGCATAGGCAATCATTGCAATAGGTATACTGTAGATTCCAAGATCTGTAGCAAACATCAGCGCCACCATCAGTACGATATCCACTGCCAGCGCCACAGCTGCATGGATCATAGGAAGATGGGCTTTGCCGATCCCCTGGAGAACCCCGTTGGAAATGTTGGACATTCCATTCATGATCACTGTGACCACGCCAATCATCATCAGATATCCGGCTACTCCGTCAGTAGCAGGGAACAGCAGGCTGGTAACAGGACCTGCAAGAACAAAAAGTCCTACCGCGCAGGGAATAGAGATAAACATACTCAGCCAGGTAGCTTTATCGATCTTTTCCTTGGCTTCTGTGATATTTCCTATAGCATATGCTCCTGAAACCTCAGGCAGCATAGAAGTAGGAGCCGTACTTGCCAGAGTCAGCGGGATATTGATCAAAGTCATAAAATATCCGCATTCTGCATACAGACCTTCAATAAGGCCGCTGTCCAGTCCTTTAAATCCTGAGATCTGAGAATAAATACGGCTGTTCAGATAAGTATTTACATTGTACAAAAAAGAACTGAGGATGATAGGAGAAACGATCAGTATGATATTCTTCATTACAGAAGAATAGCTTTCATTTACAGATACGTTATCTCTCTCTATTTTCTTTCTGATGATTCTCCGGTTAATGCTATATACGATCACCATAAAAATCAGGGCTGTGGCAACTCCTGCGCCGGTTCCCATAGTTGCTCCTGCGGCGCTCCAGCTTCTGAGTACATTTGTCTCTGCATCGGCAAAGTAATTCACCATAAAATTTGCCATGACCAGAGCCACTACCGCCACTGCGATCTGCTCTACGATCTGTGACAAAGAAGTGGGCAGCATATTTCTGTAAGCCTGAAAATAGCCTCGGAACACACCCAGGATCCCGGAGAGAAATATGGTAGGCGCCAGAAACTGAAGAGCCAGTCTGGCATTTGCCATACTCTCCGGTATGAGAAGAGGCGCTCCCGCAACACAAAATATGGCCACCGCTCCTCCTACGATCACCGCATAGAGAAGAGCTCCCTTAAAAATTCTCTGGGCATCTCTGTATCTTTTAAAGGCGATCCTCTCCGCCATAATCTTAGATACTGCCTGGGGAATGCTGTAGGAAGCGATCATCAGCAGGATCAGATAAACATTCTGGGCAAAGCTGAAACAGCCAAAGCTTTCATTTCCCAAAGTAGCTGACAGAGGGCTTTTATAGATCAGCCCGATAATCTTGGACACTAAAGCCGCCACCATAAGGAAAGAAGCGTTTTTCAATAAGGTATTGTCATTTTTCTTTTCCATCTGTCTTAATTCCCCTGTCTGTTTTCTATCTGCCAGTCAATAGGTTCCATTCCATGTTCTTTCAGAAAGGCATTTGCCTTGCTGAAATGCCGGCAGCCAAAAAAGCCCCGAAACGCAGAAAGAGGGCTTGGATGAGGAGCCTCCAGGATCAAATGTTTCGGATTATTCAGCATTGCTTTTTTCATCTGGGCAGGTCTTCCCCAGAGCATAAAAACTATAGGCCGGTCCTGCTCATTCAGCACCCGGATAGCCGCGTCGGTAAATTCTTCCCATCCGATCCCTCTGTGGGAATTGGCCTGGTGGGCCCGGACAGTCAATACCGTATTCAGAAGAAGGACTCCCTGCTCGGCCCACTTGACCAGATAGCCATTGTCCGGGATGTAGCATCCACAGTCGTCATGAAGTTCCTGATAAATATTTACCAGAGAAGGAGGGATCTCCACATCCGGCTTTACAGAAAAGCAAAGCCCGTGAGCCTGTCCCTCATTGTGATAGGGATCCTGTCCCAGGATCACTACCTTTACCTGATCCAGGGGAGTCAGGTGAAAAGCATTGAAAATGTCATCAGGGGCGGGAAAAATCCTTCTATTTTGATATTCCTGCCCCACCTTTGTAAATAATTCTTTATAATATGGTTTCTTAAATTCCGGCTTCAAAGCCTCCAGCCACTGTCCCTGTAAAGGCGGCATATTCTATTCCTCCTAAAAATCAGACATGAAACCGCCGAAAAGCGGCTCTTGTTTCATGTCTGGGTATTGTTATCTTTTTAGTTTAACAGAATACAGCCAAAATTGCAAATTTCTGCCCTATATTTTTACAGTCAGTGGGGAAAAATAGAAATTTCTGCCGGATCTGCGCTTTGCAGCTCAAACCAGAATTCTACCCCATTGTCATAATTGATCACTCCGCACTTTTGGTTCATGCTGTCCATAATGGCCTTGACAATAGAAAGACCGATACCGCTGCCTCCGTATTCCCTGGTCCTGGCCTTATCCACCTTATAAAATTTAATCCAGATCTTATCCAGATCTTCCTGGGGAATAGGATCTCCTGTATTAAAAACAGAAACTCGGATCATTTTCCCCTTCTGGAGGATTTTTACCTCAATCTTCTTCTCATAATCTACATGATTCAAAGCATTGGATACATAGTTCGTGACAACCTCTTCAATCTTAAATTCATCGCCCCATACATATACCGGATCTTTTTGTACAAACCGCAGTTCAGCTTCTTTCTGAGATGCCAGAAGCTGTGAAGACTGGACTACTCCCCGGATCAGTTCTGTAATATTAAATCGCTCCATAGTGATCTGATCATTGCCGAACTCCAGCTGATTCAAAGTGAGCAGCTTCTTCACCATGTTGTTCATCTTCCCTGCCTCGTCAATAATTACATCACAGTAAAACTCCCTGCTCTCCGGATCATCATTGATACATTCCTGAAGCCCTTCTGCATATCCCTGTATCAAAGCAATAGGAGTTTTCAGCTCATGAGATACATTAGAAAGGAATTCCTTGCGCATCTCGTCAATCTGTGTCTTTTTCTCAATATCTTTCTGCAGTTCATTATTGGCTGTCTTCAGTTCAGAAATCGTCCGTTCCAGTTCCTCTGACATCTTATTCAGATTATTTCCCAGAACTCCAACTTCATCCTGACCGGAACTGTCATATTTCACACTGAAATTAAGATTCGCCATTTCCTGAGAAAGCTCTGACAGCTTATGAAGAGGTTTTGTGATCCGTTCTGCAAGAACCAAAACTACCGCAGAACTGAAAACGATCATCACAAACCCTATGGTAATGTAAAACATATTTGAAAGTCTGGCGCTATCTTTCAGACTTTCAATAGGCGTGCTGATCAGAAATTCATCTCCATTGTCCAAGGTTCCGAACATATTAATAGAATCTGTAATGCTGGGAGTATTTATCCTTCTTTCCAGGATATAATTGTCCGAAGATCTCAGAATCTGCTGGTCTCCTTCCAGATTCAGGGGAAGTCCGAAAAGCAGCCGGTCCCTCATATCTTCTGCATCCTTTGCAAAATGATAAAGCATTTTGGAAGAATCTTTATCCACAATGATCAGAGACAAATTGTTTTCCAGAAGATAATCCCCAAAAGTCCGTGTATTTAAAGTATCGTAAGAGTCCGCATCATTAAGGGCATTATAGGTCTGAAGAATACATTTTTCCCGGCTGACAGTATAGACTCTCTCCAGAAAAAACGTATTGATCAAAAGGATCACCAGCAAAAACAATACCATCATTCCGATAAAAGTCACTGCCAGACGGTTTCGAATGGACTTTCCCATAAATTTTCTCATAACTCTCATGGCCTTACACCTCAAATTTATAGCCCATGCCCCAGATTGTCTTAATATATTCTCCCTTTTTTCCCATTTTGCTCCGCAGCTTCTTTACATGCGTATCAATGGTACGGGCATCCCCGAAATAGTCATAGTTCCATACAGAATTCAGAATTTTTTCTCTGGAAAGGGCAATTCCCTGGTTCTCCATAAAATAAGTAAGGAGTTCAAATTCTTTATAACTAAGTTCCATAGGTTCGCCGTCAATCGTAGCTATATGAGCGGATTTATTGATTTCAATTCCTCCTGCCCGCAGGATATCTTCCGCTCCTCTTGCATTTGTCCGTCTTAAAATAGCCTCTACCCTGGCCACCAGGATCTTTGGACTGAAAGGTTTAGAAATATACTCATCCACTCCCAGCTCAAATCCTAAAAGTTCATCCCGTTCATCCCCTCTTGCCGTAAGCATGATGATAGGAACTTTCGAATCCTTCCTGATTTCCCTGCAGACCTCCCAGCCATCCATCTTAGGCATCATTACATCCAGAATCACCAATGCAATATCCTTTACTTTATAGAATACATCCAGGGCCTCTTCCCCGTCTCCTGCCTCTAACACTTCAAAATCCTGCTTTACCAGGAAGTCACGTACCAGCTTTCTCATCCTGCTTTCATCATCTACTACTAATATCTTACATTTATCCATTGTAATCTCCGCTCCTTTTTTTTAACTATATCAGAGAAATTTGTCCGAAATGTGAACATTTCCTTTTTTAGGATATCTTCTGCAGCTCTTTTATGTCAAGGCATAAAAAGCCGCCGCAAAAAGAAAAGAACTGATCAAAAAGCAGACCATTCTGCTCTTGTCTCAGTTCTTTTCAGTAGTGGACCTGAGGGGAATCGAACCCCTGTCCGAAAGTCTATCCCTTGAAGCATCTCCCATCACAGTTATTCTTTTAACATTCCCTTACCCGGCCGCCGGATAACAGGCTGCCAGGCTCAGTAGCTTCATAAAATCTTCCCCAATCTCAAAGCTTTGAAAGTGAAGTTCCCCGCAAAAGTCGATGCCAGATTCCCGGACAGCGGGCGGCCCGGGGCTGACAAGCTGCAATTAGGCAGCTAACGCTACTTTATTATTGTTTGCGTTTATATTTAAGTTCCAGGTTGATACGCAGTCCCGGAGTCTGCGGATGGCTTCCTCAACTTCAAAACCCCCGTCGAAACCAGTACAAGCCCTTATTTAAAAGCTTATCCTGTAACGCAAACCGGCAGTTCTTAAGCACATTTATCTTATACTGTTTTTCTCTCTTTGTCAAGCCGGATCCTTGCAGGAAATTCCTGACCATTAAGGCCTTGTATCATATGATAAATAAGAGAAGAGCTTTTCTTCTCAGAAAGGAGGATTTTTATGGCTTTGATCGGAATTGATGTTTCCCGGTATCAAGGAAATATTGACTGGAACCAGGTGAAAAATTCCGGCATTTCTTTTGCCATGCTCCGGGGAGGATATGGCCAAAACAATATAGATCCCTATTTTCATCAAAATGCCTCTGCCTGCCAGAAACTAGGGATCCCATTTGGCATTTATTGGTTTTCCTATGCCTACAATACTCAGATGGCAGCCCAGGAGGCAGAATACTGCACTGCCCTGGCAAAACAGTATCAGATCACCTGGCCTCTGGCTTATGATCTGGAATACGATACAATCCGCTACGCTGCCCAGAACGGTGTGACGATAAATAAAAATCTGGCCACAGATATGGTCATTGCATTCTGCAGCAAGATAAAAGCATCCGGATATATCCCCATGTACTATTCCAATCTGGATTATTACCGCAGGATGTTTGATACCGGCCGGCTTCCCTATGATCTGTGGTTCGCCCAGTATGCTTCTGAACCTTCCATCACCGGCATGTCAATGTGGCAGTATACTTCTACGGGCAAAGTTCCTGGTATATCGGGAGACTGTGACAAAAATTACAGTTATAAGGACTATGGAAAACCTTCTCCTTCCCCCGGCCCTTCTGCGCCTGTTGAATATACTGTCCTGCCCGGCGATACCCTCTCGGAGATTGCTCTTCGTTTCGGCACTACAGTCAGCAGAATTGCACAGCTCAATGGGATCACTGATCCGAACAAAATTTATCCAGGACAGGTGCTTCGTCTCACCGGGAGCGTTTTCCCCGTTCCGACAACATACACTGTAAAATCAGGAGATACCCTATCTCAGATTGCCGCCAGATTCGGCACCACTTATCAGATACTGGCACAGCTCAATGGGATTTCCGATCCTGACAAGATCTATCCCGGCCAGCAGCTGAAACTCCCATCCGGCTCACAGTCGGGCGGCCAATATTATACCATCCGTCCGGGCGATACCCTTTCAGGTATCGCCGCCCATTATGGCACTACCGTCAGCAGGCTTCAGAGTCTGAACAATATTTCCGATCCAAATAAAATCTATGCAGGGACCAGGATCCGGATAAACTGACCGGAACAGAAAATAACCAGGCCCCCTAAAGTATGAGTAGTGCTGCCGCACCATCTTTAGGGGGCTCTGTATGCTTGATATAGTATTCCTTAGGATTGGAGCGTCTCTGCTATTTCTGATATATTGCTGAGGTCCAGATAGCTGACCAGGCCTTTCTGATCTGTCTGAGCGCTTCCCTGGATTTCTATTGACGTTTCTTCTCCTTCGGCAGCGATTGTCAGATCGCCCTTAATCTCATAATCTCCTTCTTTTTCCTGGACTTCAAGATTCTCCAGATCCATACTTTTATGATTTTCAAAGGCTTTTACTGAAATTTCATAAAATGCAGTGCCTGTCAGCGTCTCATATCCGCCTTCTGTCATATATCCCTGAAATCTGTCTTGTACCCAATCAGGAAGCTCTGTGCTGGCCGGAGTTCCCTCTCCTTCTTTCCCGGTCAGTTCTTCATAATCAGATTCCTCCAAATCTTCAAAAAGATTTTCTACTACCGCCTCTACATTTTCAGCGCCGACATTTTCAGTCTTAGGACCACATCCGGATAACCCCAAGGATAAAATAGCTGCAGGAAGCAGCAAAACCCACATTTTGTTCAATCTGATCCCCCCCTCTTAATCATCTTTTTTTATTATATAATAATGGCGCGCAAAAGACAATCTATGTCCATGTATATTTCTTGCATTTTTTCTGCAGGATTTGCTATACTGTACTTATATATTGCCGGATGCCTGTGATCAAAGGGGGCAAAAAGGACATCTGGCTTCAATAAGGAAGGAGAAATCCGGATACTGTTCTATCTATCCGGAAGAAAAGCAAATGTCAGTACGAAAAGAACTAAAGCAAAAGGGTAAAGCATCCCTGAGGAAGCACTATCTGATCTTTGCGGCAGTCTGCCTGATTTCCGCATTTCTGGCTTCTGAATTTAAAGGCTCGCTGAATTTTTCTACTCTGCAGAATTATGAACAGATCCGTGAAAATCCAGAAAGCTATTCTGCAGAATCCACAGTGTCTCAACGAACTATAGGCTGGGAAAATGTTTTGCAGGATATTCTCTCAGATAATCTGGAGGAAGGCCGGCGGCTCTCTGTCAAGATTCAGGAAGAAGCCGCAAAGCAGGCTGAGTATGGGAACCCAATGTTCGGGCGTACCAGAGGAGTTTTTTCCAATATTGTAAATCAGCTCACCTCAGGTTCTATTTTGGTCACTATAGCGGCCGGTGTAAATTCGCTCACAGGAACTGAAAACGGAGGAATCGTTTTTCTGATCCTCGCCGGGACACTGGGACTGTTTGTATTCTGGTTTTTTATCCAGAATACTTTTTCTGTGATCCTCAGGCGTATCTTTCTGGAAGGCCGCACTTATCAGAAAGTACCTATATCCCGTTTTCTCTATCTATTAAGGATCAAAAGATGGATGAAAGCTTCTTGGATCATGCTGGTTAAATATTTCTATCACACTCTCTGGTCCCTTACTATTCTGGGCGCTGTTATTAAACACTATTCTTATTTTCTGGTACCTTATATTGTTGCAGAAAATCCAGATATGACAGCACGGCAGGCTATAACCTTGTCCAGAAAAATGATGAAAGGGCATAAATGGGAATGTTTCCTATTTGAGATATCCTTTTTAGGCTGGAGTATTCTGGGAGCCCTTACCTTGGGAATCTTCAATATTTTTTATACAAATCCTTATAAAAGCGCTTCCTTTGCCGAATATTATGTGCTGCTCCGTCGAAAAGCCAGGAAGGCTCAGCTTCCAAACGCAGATCTTTTAAATGACATCTATCTCTACGAAAAACCGGACGCCCTGACTCTCACAGAAAAATATCTGGATATTTTAGATGTTATGGAAACTCCCTCGCCGCTGCAGGCAGACCTTCCGGGAATCAAAGGATTTCTGGCCAGAAATTTCGGCATTCTTCTTTTCTGGGGGAAACAGGAAAAAGCATATGAACATTCACAGGCTGTTCAGATAAAAAACCAGGAACTCTCGGATGCTATGAAAGGGCTTGTATATCCTACCCGGCTCTATCCTATTCCGGAGGAAGAAAAGCGGATACAAATTGAATCCATGCATATCATGCGGCAATACAGCATCTGCTCCCTGCTCGTTCTGTTCCTTGGACTTTCCTTTTTCGGCTGGCTGTGGGAAGTGACCCTTCATTTAGTCACAAATGGCGATCTGGTCAACCGGGGGGCTCTAAACGGCCCCTGGATCCCCATTTATGGCAGCGGCGCTGTTTTGATCCTTACACTGCTGTACCGGCTGAGAAAAAATCCGGCGGCCGAATTTTTTTCAGCTATGGTTCTCTGCGGGGCTCTTGAATATATAACTTCTCTTATCATGGAAGTCCTGTCCGGAGGAATGAAATGGTGGGATTACAGTGGATATTTTCTAAATCTGAACGGCCGGATCTGTGCGGAAGGGCTTCTGACCTTCGGCATAGGAGGGGTAACTGTGGTCTACATACTGGCGCCTCTTATAGATAATCTGCTTCATAAGGCGGATCAAAGAATTGTAAAGATCCTGTGCCTTGTATTTCTCACATTGTTCTGCCTGGATCTGGTATATTCCAAGATTCATCCCAATGCCGGAGAAGGCGTCACAGATATTGGATCAAGAATCCCAGAGGAAACACAGCAGGAAGATTTTTAAAAAAGTTAAAGGAGAAAGAGAATGAAACTGAACAGTTCTAAAGAATTTGCATTTTCTATGGATACCGCCTGGAATGTCCTTCACCAGCCCAGCCGTCTGGATGTGGAACCGGGCAGTGTTGTAAAACCTCTTTCTGATGCCCAATGGGAAGCACACAATGCCGATACAGGTTCTGTCACCACCTACACTGCTTCTTTTGATGATGAGAATAAAAAAGCGACCCCGGAGTCCATTTCCTGGCAAAAGCTTCAGGAGTTCTGATCGCAAAGCCTGCCCAGGAAATCATCTCCCGGCACATCTATCAAAACTTTGAAGCACTCTGTCCAGGAGACCAAAAACATGATCCCTGAAGAACTGAAAGATTTGGCAAAAGAGCGCTATGGCAAATAAGTTAGACTGCAATACATAAAAACTGCTCTGCAGCTTCGGGATATCCTCCTGTGCTGCAGAGCAGTTTTTAATATTTGAGTATTCTTTTATTCCATATCCAGATGGCAGGATACAAAGTGGCCCGGTCTTGCTTCTCTTAGTTTCGGTGATTCCTTATGGCATTTCTCAGTTGCATACTTGCATCTGTTGGCAAAAGGACATCCCGGTTTTGGATTGATGGGGCTTGGCACATCGCCTGAAAGTACGCTGACCTCTTTCTGCGCCTCCTTATCCGGATCCGGAATAGGAACAGAAGCCAGCAGAGCCTGGCTGTAAGGATGGAGTGTATGGGCATAAATCTCATCACTATCCGCCAGCTCTACAAGATTTCCCAGATACATAACCGCAATACGATCTGAAATATATTTTACAATATTCAAGTCGTGAGCAATAAACATATAAGTAAAGCCGTGGGACTTCTGCAGATCCTTCAACAGATTGATGATCTGGCTCTGAATAGAAACGTCCAGAGCAGAGATCGGCTCGTCGCAGACGATAAATTCCGGTTCCACCGCCAGTGCCCGGGCAATGCCGATACGCTGACGCTGACCGCCTGAGAACTCATGTGGGAAACGGTTGGCGTGTTCCCTATTAAGTCCTACTGTCTCCAGAAGTTCATAAACTCTCTGGGTCCGTTTTTCTTTATCGTACATTTTATGGATTTCCATACCTTCGGCTATAATACTTCCAACTGTCATACGAGGATTCAGGGAAGCATAGGGATCCTGGAAAATAATCTGTGCCTTTCTGGAATAATTATAACGGTCTTTGGTGTGTCTCATATTCACTTCTTTTCCGTTATACAGGATCTTACCTTTTGTGGCAGGGTAAATACCCATTACCACACGTCCCAGAGTAGATTTTCCACATCCGGACTCGCCTACTACGCCCAGGGTCTCGCCTTTATAGATGTCAAGGGAAATATCATTGACTGCCACCAGGGTCTGTCCCTTTCCCACATGGAAATGTTTGGATACATGGTCTAATGTGATCAGCTTATCCATTTACCTTTCCCTCCTTTGCTCCCGGGAAATCCGGGTGAAGTCTCCAGCAGGAAGCGGTATGTCCCTCTCCCAGTTCAAATACCGGAGGCTGATTTGCCTTGCAGATCTTCATGCAGTGCTCACACCGGCTGGCAAATCCGCAGCCCTGAGGCGGTGCATACAGATCCGGAGGAGTACCCGGGATAGATACCAGCTCCTCTTCTTTTTTAGTATCAATAGTAGGAAGACTGCGAAGAAGAGCCACTGTGTAGGGATGTCCCGGATTATAGAAGATATCTCTTACAGAGCCTCTTTCCACGATTTTTCCTGCATACATTACAGATACTTCATCTGCCAGATTCGCCACCACTCCCAGATCATGAGTGATCAGGATGATCGCTGTCTTGGTCTCTTCCTTAATCTTAGCCATAAGCTGCATGATCTGAGCCTGAATGGTCACATCCAGAGCTGTGGTCGGCTCATCGGCGATAAGAAGCTGAGGATTGCATGCCAGGGCCATAGCAATCATCGCTCTCTGACGCATACCGCCGGAAAACTCATGAGGATACTGTTTTGCTCTTTCCTCAGGGTTCGGGATCTGCACCAGTTTCAGCAGACGGATTGCTTCTTTCTCTGCGTCTGCCTTTGCGATCTTCTTTTTCTTTACCAGTGTTTCTGTAAGCTGCTTTCCGACCTTCATAGTAGGATTCATACAGGTCATAGGATCCTGGAAGATCATACTTACCATCTGGCCTCTGATAGACTGCATTTCTTTTTCGCTGGCAGCTACGATATCCTTGCCGCACAGATCAATGCTTCCCTCCTTGATACGGGCGGGAGGCATGGGATTTAATTTCATAATAGTCTGGGCAGTAACGCTCTTGCCACAGCCGGATTCACCAACAATGGCCATTACTTCCCCTTTCTTCACCTCCAGGCTGACGCCGCGAACAGCGTGTACCTCTCCTGCGTAGGTATCGAAGGAAACGTGGAGGTTGTCAATTTTTAAGATATTCTCATTTTCCATTTTCTTACCTCCTTAATTTCGGGTCGAATGCGTCGCGGAGCTGGTCGCCCAGCAGGTTAAAGGACAGCATGGTCACACAAATAAACAAAGCTACTACGATCAGCTGTGTAGGATACATCTGGAACACCTGGATAGCATTATTAGCCATCATACCCCAGGAAGACTGAGGCGGAGCGATACCAAGACCCAGCATAGACAGGAATGCCTCCGTAAAGATAACATTGGGGATATCCAGAGTAATGTTTACGATAATAACGCTGAGCACATTAGGAACCAGATGTTTGCTGATAATCCTTGCAGGAGAAGCTCCCATGGATTTTGCCGCAATGACAAATTCCTGTTCCTTTAAGCTTACCACCTGTCCTCTTACCAGACGGGCCATACCGGTCCAGCCTGTAAGAGAATACGCTACGATAATGGTTCCCAGGCCTCTGTCCATAACCGTCATCAGCAGGATAACGATGATCAGATAAGGTATACCGCTGATGATCTCCAAAACACGCATCATAACTGTATCCACAGCTCCTCCGAAATATCCGGAAATACCGCCGTAAAGGACACCCACGAAACAGTCGATAAGGGCTACAGCAATAGCGATAGTCAGAGAAATCCTGGCGCCGTACCAAACTCTGGCAAATACGTCTCGGCCCAGATTATCAGTTCCGAAAATATGCATCTGTCCTGTCACGGAATCCGGGGACATGAGCGGCTTATTCTGAAAAGCAACATTCTGCTGCTCATAGCCGAAAGGACAGATCATAGGGAGGAAAATGGCTCCCAGTATGATCAGAGCCAGAATCGTCATACAGACGATGGCAACTTTACTCTTTCTGATACGGTTCCACGCATCCTTCATAAAACTGATGGAAGGACGTGCGATAGCTTCCATTGAGGAAGCATCAGAGCCGATTACCTGGAAAGCGTCCCTGCTGATTTTCCCGCTGACATCATAAGGAGTATACTTAGGCGCTTCTGCCGCCTGCATCTGTTTCTTCTTTGCCATTGTACTATTACTCCTTTCTTCCTGTCAGTTTAATACGCGGATCGATCAGGCCGTAGATAATATCTACCACCAGGTTAGCCAGGATCAGGAAAGTTCCATAAAATACCGTGGTACCTGCGATCAGCGTATAATTATTCGTCTGCACGCTGGTTACAAAATATTTGCCAAGACCGGGGATAGCGAAAATATTCTCCACTACAAAAGCTCCTGTAAGAACAGAAGCCACCAAAGGCCCCATTACAGTAACCACCGGCATGATAGCATTTCTCACTGCGTGTCTCCAGATAATCTGTCTCTGGCTCAAACCCTTGGCCTTTGCGGTTTTGATATAATCCTGGCTCATTACATCCAGCATGCTGGTACGCATAAGACGGCTCACTGTGGCCATGGAACCAAAAGCTAATGCAAAAGCAGGAAGGATCTTGCTGTGCCAGTCTGTCCAGCCTACAATAGCGAACACCTGAACTCCTGTTGCCTGTCCCAGCTTCAGTGCCAGGAAATACTGCAGAACCGCGCCCATGATGAAGGAAGGTACAGACACACCTACCAATGCCAGAAACATAGCGCCGCTGTCCCATGCAGTCCCTCTTTTAACTGCCGCAACAATCCCCAGCAGGATACCCATAATAAATGCAAATAGCAGAGCTCTTACACCCAGATCAAAAGAAATCGGAAAAGCCTCCCGAATAATATCTGTTACAGCTCTTCCATCCGGTATGGAAATACCAAAATCTCCTTGAAGTGCATTGCCGATATACATCAGCAGCTGCTGGAGAACCGGTTTATCCAGACCGTATTTTGCCTTCAGAGCTTCCATGACTGTGTCAGGAATATTTTTTCCGCCGGTAAAAGGATCTCCTGGGAGCAGCTGCATCAGCAGGAAGGTAACAGTTGTCAAAACCAAAATCGTAATAAAGGAATAGACAATCCTCTTTAAAATATAGCGTAACTGATTCGCCAAGATAACAGCTCCTTTCTTTTGTTTTTTCTATTCTTTTCTTTACTGTTTATGTAAATCGCAAAGAAATTTTGCGATTTACATAAACAGACAGGAGCCCTGCCGGTGATAACTCTATCCCCTGGCAACGGCTCCTATCCGTTAAATCATTTTATACCTTTGTCAGCCGTATAAATTTCAATTATTCTGCTGCTTCTTCTGTTGTGCTGTCAGATGAAGAAGAAGGTGCATCTGTGAAGTCGAACTCCTGGAAACCAGTACGTGTCATATTCTGCACCTTATCAGATACTGCATAAGTAACACCGCTGAAGTACAGTGGGAAGATTGCAGCATCATCGTTGGTTACGATCTTTTCTGCCTGAGCCAGCATATCCTGACGGGCAACTACATCGCCCTCTTTCATAGCATTGGCGATCAGCTCATCATACTGTGCATTGGAATATTTACCGTAGTTGTTTCCGTTTGTAGTTGTGAACATATCCAGGAATGTCATCGGGTCATTGTAGTCTGGTGACCATCCTGCATAAACCATATCAAAATCACCGTTATCCATAGAATCCAGACGGGATTTGAATGGCTGAGGTGTGATTTCCACATCAATACCCAGAACTTCTTTCCACTGTGCCTGGAAGAACTCAGCGTCTCTCTGTCCGCTTGTCTGGTCGTCGCAGAGAATGGACAGATGCAGATCATCGGCAGAAAGACCTGTTTCCTGAAGGCCCTGCTCGAAAGCTTTCTTAGCTTCTTCTGCATTGTAAGAAATCACGTCTCCTACAGCGTCACGGTATTTTTCGCCGTTAGCGCCTGTAATTGTAGTAGGTACAAGGCCAGTAGCAGGTACAGAACCGTTTCTTAAGATATTGTCGCACAGGCTCTGCGTGTCAATCGCCATACCAAGGCCTCTGCGGATATTTGCATTATCCAGACCTTTGTCTGTCTTCTGAGTGTTGAACTGAATGTACCAGTTGCCATTGTCTACATAGCTTTCTGTGTGGATACCCAGCTGTTCTGCCTGATCCATCTGGTCAGCGCCCAGGTTGATACAGTCTGTCTGTCCGCCCTGGAAAGCATTCATACGGGTGTTGGCATCATTCATCATTGTATATCTGATAGTTCCAACAGCGCATCTGTCCGGATCATAGAAATCTTCATTCTTTGTCAGAGTAATGTGATCGTTGTGTGTCCACTCGGAAATAGTGTAAGCTCCGTTTGTCACGATCTTATCTGCCTCATCTCCGTATACGTCTGCACCGATCTCTTCATATGCTTTCTGGTTCATTGGATAATAGGAAGCAAAAGAGAATAAGTGCTTTGCGTATGGGATCGGATTCTCAAAAGTTACCTGCAGTGTATAGTCGTCAAGAGCTTTTACACCTAATTCAGAAGGATCCATAGTTCCTTCATATACTTCGTTACCATTTAACAGGTTATCATAAACGATAAATGCATAGGAAGAAGCTGCTTCTTTGCTGCAGATCGTCTGATAAGAGAATACGAAGTCGTTTGCTGTTACAGGCTCGCCGTTTGTCCACTTAGCGTCCTGACGAAGTGTCATGGTATAAGTGCATCCGTCGTCACTGACTTCTGTAGTCTCAGCTAAGTCTGGCTGAGGAGTATCGTTCTCATCCAGTTTGTAAAGACCTACCATAACCTCACGGAGAATATCTCCGGAAGCAACGTCTGTTGTCAGGATACTGTTTAATTCAGGCGGTTCTGCACGAAGATCCACTACATAAGTATCTTCGTCCGGTGTGCCGGCAAATCCTGTGCTGGTTTTTTCTGTGCCGTCGCTGGATCCTGAGCCTGCATCAGATGAACCACAGGCACCTAAAGACAGAACCATAGCGCTGGCTAAACCCATTGCTAAGATTTTCTTCATTTTCATCTTAGAATTCCTCCCTTTCTGATGTCTCAAACCAAGCTGTTAAAAGCGGTCCCTGCTGCTTTTTGCCTTACTATAGGAAACCATACCTTACGGGTCCACTATAGGGAATGAGCAATCTTCTTTATTATAATGGAATCTGCATTTTTGTCAACCATTTCCGCCAAAATTGTGTATTTTGTGTGTTTTTACCAAAGACATCTATCTTCTCATGGCAATATATTCCTAGACCTCTTTTTTCAGATTTTCCACAATTTTACGAATGGTCCCGTCAGCAAAAGGAGAATCAAGCCCTGCCTCCTTTAAAAGCTCTGTGTGAAACTTTGAAGCAGACATCCTGCATAATTTCAGATAGCTCTTCCACGCAGCCTTATAGTCTCTGTCCATCCAGGCTTTATATTCAAAAGCGCAGAGCTGGGCGATGACATAATCAATATAGTACAGAGGGAAGCTGTAAATATGATGCTGTTTCTGCCAGAAAGCTCCTTTTTCAAAGAATGGCAGGCCGTCATAATCCATATGAGGTTTATAGATTTTTTCCAGCTTTTTCCACACTTTTTTCCGCTCTGCGGGGCTCATTTCCGGATGATCGTAGACCTCATGCTGGAATTCATCCACCATACAGCCATAGGGGACAAACATAACAGCTTCTTCCAGGTGCATACGGGTATAATCCTCTGTAGTATCCTTATCAAAAAACAGATGATACCAGGGCTCCGTAAAGAATTCCATAGACATGGAGTGGATCTCCGCAGTTTCCATTCCGATATCTGCATGCTCTCTGATGGGATCTGCCCCTGCCAGATAGCCCTGAAAGGCATGGCCGCATTCATGTGTCATCACATCTACATCTCCGCTGGTACCATTAAAATTAGCAAAGATAAAAGGAGCCTTGTAGTCCGGCAGGTAGGTCATATAGCCTCCAACTGCTTTTGTCTTTCTTCCAAAGACATCCAAAAGCTCATTTTCCATCATAAAATCAAAGAATTCTCTTGTTTCCGGTGACAGTTCCTCATACATCTGCTGGCCCGCTGCCAGGATTTCCTCCGGCGTTCCTTTTGGTCTGGGGCTGCCTTTTGGCCCGTAAACCTGCTCATCAGAATAAGTCATATGAGAAAGACCCAGACGTTCCTGTCTTCTTTTATAAAGGCTCTCCGCAAAAGGCACAAAAACTTCTTTCACCTGGCGGCGGAGATTTTCTATTTCTTTTCTTCCGTAGCAGTTTCTCTGCATCCGAAGATATCCCAGAGGAGTATAAGTCTCAAATCCCAGTTTCTTTGCCTGAAGAGTCCGGTTCTTTACCAGTCTGTCGTAAAGATCATCCAGCTTATCCTCTATGCTGAGGAAGAATTCGTTCTGTTTCTCACAGGCTTTTCTTCTCACTTTGGGATCCCTGCTTTTTAAATACGGGGTCAGCAGAGAAAGGTTCAAAGTCTCGCCTTCCCAGTCGATCTTAGCTCCTGCCAGAAGTTTTTCATATTCTGTCACCAGTGCGTTTTCTTCCTGCATAAGAGGGATCACCTCGTCAGATACAGATTTCATGGCGATCTCTATATTCTTAAAAGCCACCGGTCCGATTTTTTCTTCCAGGACTTTCCGGAAGGGAGATGCATAAAGCTCCTTCTGATAAGCTACGCAGAGATTAGAATAAGCCGGCGTCTCCTGATCATAATAGTCCTGTTCTTCCTGATAAAACTTATCTGTAGTATCTATGGAATGACGGATAGAACAAAGAGTGGCCTGGGTGGAAACCCGGTCTGTCAGGGCATAATATTTTTTATGGATCTCAAACTGTTCTTCTCCGTCTTTCGCCTCTTTCAAAGCTGCGATCAGGCCTTTAAGCTCCTCTTTTGCTTTTTCAAAATCAATTCTTTCATAGGGCATGTCTTTAAATTTCATAAAACCCGTCTTCCTTTCTTTTCAGTAGTATTTTTAATATAGATTCTTCACCTTAAAGTCTCTTTCTGCTTCCCTGCGCTGGTCTTTCTTTGCAATGTCCTGGCGCTTGTCGTAAAGTTTCTTTCCTTTGGCGACTCCGATCTCTACCTTAACAAGACTGCCTTTAAAATAAACCTTTAAAGGTACTAAAGTATAGCCCTTTTCCCGTATTTTTCCCTCTATCTTTCTGATCTCATAGGAATGAAGAAGAAGCTTCCTTACCCTGAGGGGATCTTTATTAAATATATTTCCCTTCTCATAGGGGCTGATATGCATGCCCCACACAAAAACTTCTCCTTTCTCGATCTGGACAAAAGATTCCTTAATGCTGCATCTGCCCATCCGCAGAGACTTCACCTCGGTTCCCACCAGCTCGATCCCCGCTTCATAAGTATCTTCTATAAAATAATCATGATAAGCTTTTTTATTATTAGCGATCAGACGAATCCCTGATTCTTTAGCCATCTCTAAACCTCCTGCTTCTTAATCTGCCAGGACAAAATCCACAGTCCGTTCCCTGGCGTCTGCCTGGGTCACCCGGACTTTCACTGTTTGTCCGATAGCAAAACTTTTTTTTCTTTTTTCCCCTGTCAGCGTATAACGGGAATTATCATATATATAATAATCATCTGTAAGGGAGTTTACATGGACCAATCCTTCTACTGTATTTTCCAGTTCTACATAGAATCCCCAATCTGTCACTCCAGAGATGATACCTTCATAGACCTGTCCTATCTGACTCTCCATATATTCTGCTTTTTTCATTTTTATGGTTTCCCGCTCAGCTTCCTCTGCTCTCCGTTCCATGGCGCTGGACTGTCTGGCCACTTCATCCAGGATTTCCTGATAATGGCGGATTTTTGCTTCTGTCATCTTTCCACGAAGATTCTCCTTGATGATCCTGTGGATCTGAAGATCCGGATACCGGCGGATAGGAGAGGTAAAGTGGCAATAGTATCTGGCCGCCAGTCCAAAATGCCCTGTACACTCTGTAGTGTACTTAGCCTGTTTCATAGAACGGAGGATCAGGCGGGAAAAGAATGCTTCCGATTCTTTTCCTTCCAGCTCTTTTAAAATTTTCTGAACTTCTTTAGGCCGTATCTCCTCTTTGCTCTTTTTAACTTTTACTCCTGCCCGGTGCACCAGTTCCAGTACCGGCTCCATTTTTTCCATATCGGGATTTTCATGAGTACGATAAACAAAAGGAAGCTCTGCCTGGGCATATTCCTGAGCCACAGTCTCATTGGCCGCCAGCATAAAATCTTCAATAATCCTGGTGGCCACATTCTGTTCATAAGGATAGATTTTTACAGGTTTCCCGTTTTCATCCAGTTCTATTTTGCTCTCCGGGAAATCAAAATCAATGGCGCCTCTTTTTTTTCTTCTTTTTCTTAAAAGGGCGGAAAGTTCTTCCATCTGGAAAAACATGGGCAAAAGTTCTTTATACCGATCTGACACTTCCTTGTCTTCCTTTTTAAGGATTTTCTTTACATCTGTGTAAGTCATCCTTTCATTTACATGGATCACAGTTTCCGCAATGCCATGGGAAACCACTTTTCCCTTTTCATCTATATCCATAAGACAGCTGAGAGCCAGACGGTCTTCTCCGGCATTTAAGGAACAAATGCCGTTGGAAAGCTTCTTAGGCAGCATAGGGATCACCCGGTCTACCAGATACACGCTGGTTCCCCTCTTTAAGGCTTCCCGGTCCAGGGCGCTGTTATACTGGACATAATTGCTCACATCCGCAATATGCACTCCAAGATGAAAGAGATTTCCTTCCTTTGACAGAGAAACTGCATCGTCTAAATCTTTAGCATCTTCTCCGTCTATAGTGACCATAGTCACATCCCGCAGATCCAGACGGCCGTAAAAATCCCCTTCATTCAGGGACTCCCTGATCCGTTCAGCCTGATTTAATACTTTTTCCGGAAATTCCATAGGCAGTCCGCAGCTTTTTGCCACACTGAGCACATCAATGCCCTTTTCATCAAGGCTTCCCAGAACCTGGATGATCTTCCCTTCCGGGGATCTTTTTCTGGTGCCGTAATCCCGCACCTCTACGACAACCTTGTCCTGGTCTTTAGCTCCAAGAAAGTTTTCCCTCTGTATGAAAATATCTCTTACAAATCTCTGATTATCCGGCACAACAAAACCAAATCCGGAAGACTCCTGAAAAGTGCCTACGATCTCCCTGGTTCCTCTTTCCAGAACCTTTACCACCCGGCCTTCCCGGCGTTTTCCTCCTTTTTCTTCTTTTTTCAGGATGATCTGTACCCGGTCGCCGTGAAAGGCTCCTCCGGTTTCTTCT
Source organism: Candidatus Blautia stercoripullorum (assembly GCA_019120545.1). Classification (GTDB taxonomy): domain Bacteria; phylum Bacillota; class Clostridia; order Lachnospirales; family Lachnospiraceae; genus Blautia; species Blautia stercoripullorum. Next base: position 20,096 of record DWUX01000179.1, read on the forward strand.
TCTGGAATATAGACGTCTTCACCTTCTTCCTCTGAAAGTTCCACAAAGCCAAAACCTTTTGCATGTCCGATGAAGATACCTGTGAGATATTTTTCCCGGTCTTTCTTCTTTTTTTCTTTTCCCGTTTTCTTTTCTTCTTTTTTCTCCTGCTCTTTTTTATTAGAAGTTCTTACTGCTTCATATCTGCCTCTTTTATTTACCGTGATTTTTCCTTCTTCCAGAAGCATATCCAGGATTTCATGGAGCTGGTCTCTTTTTCCGGCAGGCACCTGAAGCAGTACAGCCAGTTCTTTTGCTCTCATTGGCTGGTACTCTTTGCAGGAGATAAGATCATACACTATTTTTTTTCTTTTTTTAGTCTGTTGATTTTTCTTCAATTTTGCCTCCTTAAGGAATCATGAATAAAAAGGCTGCCCCACTAAACCTCTCCCGTTTAATGCAGCAGCCTTATCCTTAAAAATTCAGATTTAATACTAAAGCCAGCACGAAAAACAAAATACCCATGATCCGCGTAGCCTTTACCAAAGCACCTTCCATAGAGCGGCCCTTGTTTCTTCCCCAATAGGTCTCTGCCATTCCGGCGATGCTTCCAAGTCCCTGAGATTTTCCTTCCTGCATCAGAATG
>DWUX01000180.1 GCA_019120545.1 Candidatus Blautia stercoripullorum
GAACTGCCTGTCATGTGCGTAAATCTATCCCTATCCTGGAGGCTCTGCAGAAAGAACTGGGATTGAGCAGAAAGAAGCACACCACAGATGACATGCTGTTCACCGTAGAAACTGTATCCTGTCTGGGCGCCTGCGGACTGGCTCCCACCCTGACTGTCAATAATGAAGTCCATCCTTCCATGACGCCTGAAAAAGCTCTGGAACTGATCACAGAACTGCGAGGTGACAATATATGATAATAGAAAACAGAGATGCTTTATTAAAAGAAAGAGAACTTGCACAAAAAGAGATCGATTCTTTTGACTGCCGTATTCTGGTATGCGCAGGAACCGGCTGTGTCGCCTCCGGTTCTGAAAAAATTTATGAAAGAATGAAGGAACTTTGTCAGGAAACCCCTGGAGTTTCCGTAGAATTCCAGAAAGATGTGCCTCATATCGGCGCTGTAAAGACCGGATGCCAGGGAATCTGTGAATTAGGCCCCCTGGTGCGTATTGAACCTCTTCATTACCAGTATGTAAAGGTAACGGAAGAAGACTGTATGGAAATCTTCCAGCGGACAGTACTGAACCATGAGCCGGTAGAACATCTTTTCTATAAAAAAGGCGGTGAGTCTTACGCTTCACCGGACGAAATTCCTTTTATTGCCAAGCAGACCAGGATCGTGCTGGAAAACTGCGGTAAGTTCGACGCGGAATCTCTCGACGAGTACATAGCTTCCGGCGGATATGACGCTTTGACAAAGGCTCTTTTCGACATGACACCGGAAGACGTTCTGGAAGAAATAGATAAGTCTAAATTGAGAGGCCGCGGAGGCGGCGGTTTCCCTGCAGGAAGAAAGTGGAAACAGGTGGCCGCCCATAAGGAAGAGCCTGTTCATTACATTGTCTGTAACGGCGACGAAGGAGATCCCGGCGCATTCATGGACGGAAGTGTAATGGAAGGGGATCCCTATCGTCTTATCGAAGGTATGACCATAGGCGCATACGCCACTGCCTGTCATGACGGTTATATCTATGTACGTGCAGAATATCCTTTATCAGTAGCCCGTCTGCGCAAGGCCATCCGCCAGGCAGAAGATAAAGGACTTTTAGGTGACAATATCCTGGGAAGCGGTTTCTCCTTCCATCTCCACATCAACCGGGGAGCCGGCGCCTTTGTATGCGGGGAAGGCTCTGCGCTTACCGCTTCTATCGAAGGGGATAGAGGTATGCCCCGTGTAAAGCCTCCAAGAACAGTAGACCATGGCCTGTGGGCAAAACCTACGGTTTTAAATAACGTGGAAACCTTTGCAAATGTTCCCGGTATCATCTTAAAAGGCGCTGACTGGTTCCGCACTATCGGAACAGAGGGAAGCCCGGGAACCAAAACCTTCTCTATTACAGGCGCTATTGAGAACACCGGTCTTATTGAGGTGCCTATGGGCACTACTCTCCGTGAGATCATCTATGATATCGGCGGAGGCATCAAAGGAGGCGGCGACTTTAAAGCCATCCAGATCGGAGGCCCTTCCGGAGGATGTCTGACAAAAGAACATCTGGATGTAGGCCTGGATTTTGACAATGTGAAGAAATACAACGCTATTATGGGTTCCGGCGGTCTGGTAGTTATGGATGAAAACACCTGTATGGTGGAAGTCGCCCGTTTCTTCATGAGCTTTACTCAGCGGGAATCCTGCGGAAAATGTGTACCCTGCCGTGAAGGAACCAAACGTATGCTGGAGATCCTGGAGCGGATCGTAAACGGAGAAGGAAAGCTGGAAGATCTGGATACTCTGGAAGAACTGGCCTCCATGGTTAAAAATATGGCTCTGTGCGGCCTTGGAAAGAGCGCTCCTCTGCCCGTGATCAGTACTTTAAAGACCTTCCGCAAGGAATATGAAGAGCATATCCTAGAACACAAGTGTGCGGCCAAGAGCTGTACGGCTATGCGTAAATACATCATCAATCCGGAATTCTGCAAGGGCTGCGGCAAATGTGCCAAGAACTGTCCTGTAGGCGCTATTTCCGGCGTCCGTAAACAGGCTTACCATATCAATCCGGACGTATGTATCAAGTGCGATGCCTGCCGTGAAAACTGTGCATTTGATGCGGTATATGTTGAATATTAGGAGGGAAGATTTATGGGATTTATGACAATAGACGGCAGAAAAGTTGAATTTACAGACGAAAAAAATGTCCTTTCTGTCATTCGCAATGCCGGTATCAATCTGCCTACACTGTGCTATCACTCAGAAGTATCCACCTTCGGCGCCTGTCGCTTATGTACTGTAGAAGACGACAGAGGAAGGACTTTTGCTTCCTGTTCTGAAGTGCCAAGAGACGGCATGGTGATCTACACCAATTCCGGCAGGATAAAAAAATACAGAAAACTTATCGTTGAGCTGCTCCTCTCCGCCCACTGCCGCGACTGTACCACCTGTGTAAAAAGCGGCGAATGTGTACTCCAGGATCTGGCTCACAGAATGAATATCACCACAGTCCGGTTCCAGAACACCAGAGAGATCCGTCCTTTGGACACCAGTTCTCCTGCTCTGGTCCGCGACCCCAACAAATGTATCCTCTGCGGCGACTGCGTCCGTGCCTGCAGCGAGATCCAGGGCCTGGGTATCCTGGGCTTCGCTTTCCGTGGTACCGACGCTATGGTCATGCCGGCGTTTAATAAGACTCTGGCAGAAACAGACTGTGTAAGCTGCGGTCAGTGCCGTGTTTACTGCCCTACCGGGGCCATCAGCATAAAAACACATATGGATGAAGTATGGGAGGCCATTTCAGATCCGAATACCAGGGTGGTGGCTCAGGTAGCTCCCGCTGTCCGGGTAGCTGTGGGAGACGCCTTTGGGCTGGACAAAGGCCACAGTGTTATGGGCAAACTGGTAGCTGTGCTCCACCGTATGGGATTCGATGAAGTATACGACACCGCCTTTGCCGCTGATCTGACCATTATGGAAGAATCCAAGGAATTCCTGGAGCGTCTGGGACAGGGAGATAAGCTTCCGCTGTTCACCTCCTGCTGCCCGGCCTGGGTAAAATTCCTCTGTGATCAATATCCGGAATACAAAGATAATCTTTCTACCTGCCGTTCCCCTCAGGGTATGTTCTCCGCAGTTATGAAAGAATATTACAGGGGCTATGAAAAGAACCAGGGAAAGAAGACCTTTGTGGTTTCTATCATGCCCTGTACGGCTAAGAAAATGGAGATCCTCCGTCCAAACAGTTATACCAAGGGCGAACAGGATACTGACGTAGTCATCACCACTACAGAAGTGATCCGCATGATCCGCAATTCCGGCATTGAATTTGCCACTCTTGTTCCGGAAGCCTGCGATATGCCTTTCGGCTTCGGTTCCGGCGCCGGGGTGATCTTCGGTGTAACCGGAGGCGTTACCGAGGCTATGCTCCGCCGTTTTGCAGACAAACATGACAAGGCGACCATGGACTCTGTTGCAGAAGCAGGTGCCAGAGGAGACGAAGGTATCAAAGAATTCTCTGTTACCTACAAAGGGATTCCTCTCAATGTCTGCGTAGCCAGCGGTCTGGCCAATGCCCGGACGGTTATGGAAAATATCAAGAGCGGCAAAAAGCACTACCATATTGTAGAGATCATGGCCTGCAGAAGAGGCTGTATCATGGGAGGCGGACAGCCTCCGAGAGCTGGAAACCGTACGAAATCAGCCAGAAGAGACGGTCTGTATCAGGCGGATAATGTGACCAGTATCCGGAAAGCTGACGAGAATCCGCTGATTATCTCCCTTTACGACGGCCTTTTAAAAGGTAAAGTACATGAACTGCTCCATGTAGACAGCTATTAGAATTATTTCTGTACATAATATGGGAGCGGGGATCCCGGTTTATAAAACCAGGATCTCCGCTCCCATTTCTTTTGCTTCTTCCGGATCATGGGTGACAAAAACCACTGTCCTTCCATGACCCTCTCTTTTTACATACTCTATGACCTTTTTCTTTGTCTCTATATCAAGCCCCTTAAAAGGCTCGTCCATAAACAGGATCTCCCAATCTGCCAGAAGCGCCCTTAATATAGAGGTCCGTCTTTTCATACCTCCTGAAAGCTCCCGTACCGGCCGGTCTCCCCATTCTTTCAGTTCCAGAGCTTTCAAGCCCTCTTCCATCTTTTTGGAAAACTCACAGCGACCGCTGTTCTTTCTCTCCCGGACCATACGGATATTGGCCCTGGAGCTCAGATTCTCACACAGCCGGTCCTCCTGGAAAACAGCGCTTTTCTTTTTCCCTTCCATCCCCCGGATCATTCCCCTGTCATAGGGCTCCAATCCCAGCAGAATATTCAGCAGAGTCGTCTTCCCCTTTCCGGAAGGCGCCATGATACAGGTAGTTTTTCCCTCAGGGATCACTGCGGAAAAATCCTTCAGCACCTGATTTTCCCCGTATGCTTTGTCCAGATGTTCTATTTGAATGTCCATTGTCAGCTCCTCTCCAGATATCCCACTCCTCTGTCCACCAGGGCCAGAAACAGCCTTTCAAAAACCAGGCTGTTCAAAACGATCACTATGGTCCAGGCAAACAGGTCCGGAGTGTTCAGGTAAACTTTTGCCATATACAGCCGCTCTCCTATAGAGCCATCCGGTATGCCGATGACCTCCGCAGCTACCCCGGCTTTCCAGCAAAGGCCCAGAGCTACGCTGCATCCTGCTCTGAAAAAGGGAAGTACCTGGGAAGCGTAAATATACCGGATCCGTCTGGGAAGGGAGATCCGGAACACTTCTGCCATCTCCAGAAGTTTCCTGTCTGTGCTTTCTATGCCGTTGAGCACATTGGTATAAATCACAGGAAATACCATAAGAAAAGAGATCACAACCGAGAGATTCTCCGAAGGCACCCAGATCAGGACCAGGATCACAAAGGAAGCTACGGGAATGGACTTTATGGTCAGCACTGCCGGCTCCAGAAGCTGGCGCACCGGGGAAACCCCTGCCGCCAGAGCTCCCAACAGGATTCCCAAAAGAGCTGCCAGAAGAAATCCTCCCATGATCCTGATAATGGAAAAGGCAATGGAAGACCAGAAATCCGCCGTCACTGCCAGTTCCAGAAGGCGTCTGAGAACAGACACAGGAGATACCAAAAGTATCTCCTGCCCCAAGACCTGGCTCACTCCCTGCCATACCAGCAGCCAGAACGCCACGGCCCATATTTTTATTTTTCTTTTTTTCTTATCTGACCTATCGGCTGTAATAGAAATCATCTCCCGGTACTTCTCCGCCTATAGCCTCTGGATTCTGGCCTCCCAGCACCTCCAGATAACCGGAAAGTTTCTCTTTCATTTCTTCGCCTTCCATAAAGACGATATTGCATTCCGGAAGGGCTGTTTTTGCCACTTCTGCAGTAACGATATCATATTTTCCCACCAGTTCTGCGGCATCCTCTGTATTGCGGTTTACATAGTCTACAGATTCCTGATACCTGGTCATAAAATCTTCTACCGCTTCGGGATTTTCCTCTATAAAATCCGTTCTGGCTACTACCACTCCTGTGATCAGAGCGCTGTTATTCTCCTCTGTCTTTTGGGCCTTATCCCACTCTTCCGTAAGATCCAGGGCAGTACGGATAGACGGGTTCTGGGTTTCCGCTGTAGTCACAAAAGGCTGGGGAAGCATGGCAATACCGTTTTCTGAACTGGTGATCGCCGCTACACATTCGGAATGCTCGCTTTTCCATTCAATGGTCACATCCTTCTCCGGATCAATGCCGTTGGCAGACAGCACATATTCCAAGGCATATTCCGGAGTAGATCCTTTGCCGCTGGCGTAAATAGTCTTACCCCGAAGATCTTCCACAGACTGAACAGTATCCCCGTTCTCCACAATATACAAAACGCCCAGAGTATTCACTGCCAGCACTTCCACCTGTCCCTGGGTCTTATTGTACAGTACAGATGCCAGGTTTGCGGGAACCGCTGCAATATCCGTCTCTCCCTGGACCAGTTTAGGCGTTACCTCATCAGCGGAAGCCGCAATAGAAAAATTGTAGTTTTCTGAAGTCACGCTGCCGCTGTCCACCTCATCCATAAATTTTACCATTCCCATAGCTGTAGGCCCTTTCAAAGCCATAACATCTACATCCACGGGGTCTGCTTCTGTTTCCTGAGACGGCTGTTCTTCTGCTTCCTGAGTCTCCTGTTCCTGTGTCTCAGTTTCCTCTGTCTGAGACTCCTGTCCTCCCAAACAGCCGGCTAAAACAGAAGATGCCATTAAAACACTGAGCAGCACTGCTGCAATTTTCTTTTTCATTTTCCTTTTACCTCTTTTCCTTACTATATCCTGTGGATAAACAGACCGCTTCTCAGCTTCGGTTCAAACCATGTAGACTTAGGCGGCATTAACCTGCCTGCATCTGCCACCTGAATCAGCTCCATCATATCCGTCGGATACAGAGTGAAAGCAGCGCCTCCTTCCAAGTCTGCCTCCTCCTCCAGCTTCTGAACGCCCCGGATTCCGCCTTCAAACTGGATCCGGGGATCTTTTTTTGGATCCTGGATCCCCAGAACCGGTTTCAGAAGACAGTCCTGAAGAAGAGATACATCCAGGTTTTTCACCGGATCCGGAGATTTATATTCTTCCTTTATAGTCAGCCGGTACCAGGTTTTCTCCACATATAGGCCGAAAGTGCCTTTCTTTTCCGGCTTCACAGGGCAGGCTCCTTCCCTTTCTACCTGGAAACATTTTTCCACCTCTTTCAAAAATTCTTCTACAGTCTTTCCTCCCAGATCCTTAACCACGCGGTTATATTCTATGATCCGAAGTTCATCCCAGGGAAACAAAACACTGAGGAAATAATTGAAAGACTCTTTTCCTGTATAATCCGGATTTTCTTTTCTCCTTTTCTGAGCGATCTTTACCGCTGCAGCGGCTCTGTGATGGCCGTCCGCCACATAGATACGATCCATTTTTCCAAACAATTTCTGGATCTTCTCGATCACATTTCCTTCATAGACAGCCCAGACCCTGTGACGTACTCCGTCCTCTCCCTGAAAGTTATAATTGGGATGGCTCCGTTTCCGGATATCCAGAAGTCTGCGAAGTTCCGGATCCGGGCAGTGCGCCAGAAAAATCGGTCCTGTCTGAGCGTGACAGGCCTCAATATGACGGATACGGTCTGTCTCCTTCTCCGGCTGTATATTCTCATGGCACCTGATCACATGATCCAGATAATCGTCCACAGATGCGCAGGCGGCTACGCCGGTCTGCACATGTTCTCCCATACTGAGCTCATAAATGTAATAACAAGGCTCCAAATCCTGGCACAGATCTCCCGTGTCCACCAGCCTCCAGAGAAGCTCTCCAGCTTTCTCATATACCTGAGGACTGTACATATCGGTCCCTTCCGGAAAATTTGTTTCCGGACGATCCACCCGCAGAAAAGACAGGGGATGTTTCTCAATCTCTTTGACTGCTTCTTTCCTGGTAAAGACATCATAGGGAAGAGCCGCGATCTGGGCCGCCTTTACCGCCTGAGGGCGGATAGCCGGAAATGGTTTTACAACTGCCATAAAAACCTCCTAAGTCTTCGTAATTTTCAGCTTTCCAAGGAGCCGGACCGTTTTCAGGATCCTTTTATGGTTTCTCCTTATAGAATCTGCAATCGTTTTTGCTTTTTTCATCTGTTTCAGTCTTTTTTGAAAAGATGTCGTTTTTTTCATTTTTACCCCATTATTTTACAATACGGACTCTGTATACGCCTTTGATATTTTTCAGAGTATCTGCCACTTCTTTGGAGATAGGGGAAGATACATCGATCATGGTATAGGCGTAGTCTCCTTTACTTTTATTTGTCATGTTAGAGATATTTACTCCCGCGTCACCCAGTGTTTTCGTGAACTGACTGATCATATTGGGAATATTCTTGTGATTGATGGTCACACGGCCTACATCCACACAGGCGCCTGCGTCGCAGTTTGGATAATTGACAGAATTTTTGATATTTCCGTTTTCCAGGTAATCCATGATCTCATGAACTGCCATTACCGCGCAGTTATCTTCGGATTCCTCTGTGGAAGCTCCCAGATGAGGAGTGACCAGAGTGTTCGGCGTGCTTGCTACCAGAGGATTGGCAAAGTCTGTCACATACTTCTTTACCTTTCCTTCTCTTAAAGCTTCTGCAAGAGCTTCCTCATCTACCAGCAGGTCTCTGGCGAAGTTCAGAAGTACCACTCCTTCTTTCATCTGAGCGATCTCATCTCTGCCGATCATATTTCTGGTGCTGTCCATAAGAGGCACATGAATGGTAATATAGTCACAGTCCCGGTAGATCATATTCACATCATTGATATGATGGATACTTCTTGACAGGCTCCAGGCCGCATCTACAGAGATAAAGGGGTCGTAGCCATAAACCTCCATGCCTAAATGCACCGCCGCATTGGCTACCCGGACGCCGATGGCTCCAAGGCCGATGATCCCCAGTTTCTTTCCGCTGATCTCACAGCCTGCAAATTTTTTCTTCTGCTTCTCCGCTTTCTTTGCAATGTCATCAGAAGCCTCCTGCTGCTCCAGCCATTCAATACCGCCTACGATATCTCTGGAAGCCAGGAGCATGCCTGCGATGACCATTTCCTTTACACCGTTGGCGTTTGCCCCGGGAGTGTTAAAGACAACCACTCCTTTTTTTGCAAGCTCCTCCAGAGGGATATTATTTACTCCCGCTCCGGCCCTTGCCACTGCCACAGTCTTGTCAGAAAGCTCCAGGCTGTGCATATCCGCGCTTCTTACCAGGATAGCGTCTGCCTGTGCAAGATCCTCTGTTTTCTCATATTTTCCCGGAAATTTTCCCAGGCCCACCGGTGAGATGGGATTTAAGCAATGATACTGAAACATGATCAACCATTCTCCTTTTCAAAGTTCTTCATAAAGTTTACCAGGGTTTCCACACCTTCTATGGGCATTGCGTTGTAGATACTTGCCCGCATGCCGCCTACGCTGCGGTGGCCTTTCAGATTTTCCAGACCGGCTTCCTGGGCTTCTTTTACAAATTTAGCGTCAAGATCCTTATTTCCCGTCACAAAAGGCACATTCATCAAAGATCTGTCTTCCGGAACTACCGTTCCCTTAAACAAGCTGCTGGAATCCAGGAAATCATAGAGGATCTTGGCTTTCTTTTCATTGCGTTCTTTCATTGCTGAAAGACCGCCCATTTTTTTCAGCCATTTAAACACTTTGCCGCACATGTAGATACAGTAGCAGTTCGGCGTATTATACATAGATCCTGCGTCTGCATGAGTCTTAAAGGTCAGCATAGTAGGAGTTCCGGGAAGGACGTCCTCTGTGATCAGATCCTCCCGGATAATGGAAATGACCATTCCCGCAGGACCGATGTTCTTCTGGACTCCGCCGTAAAGAATCCCGTATTTGCTCACGTCTACAGGTTCTGACAGAAAGCAGGAAGATACATCTGCCACCAGGGTCTTTCCCTTGGTATTTGGAAGTTTTTTGAACTTTGTGCCGTAAATGGTATTGTTCTCACAGATATATACATAATCCGCATCAGGGCTGATAGGAAGATCTGAACAGTCCGGTATATAAGAATAGGTCTTATCTTCAGAAGAGGCGATCTTATTTGCCTTTCCATACTTCTGGGCTTCCTGCCATGCCTTCTTGGCCCACTGGCCTGTAACGATATAGTCTGCCACCCGGTTCTTCATAAGATTCATAGGGATCATGGCAAACTGCTGGCTTGCGCCGCCCTGAAGAAATAGTACCTTATAGTTATCCGGAATTTCAAGCAGGTCTCTTAAGTCAGACTCAGCTTCCTGGATAATGTTTTCAAACATTTTGGAGCGGTGGCTCATCTCCATTACGGACATACCGCATCCTCTGTAATCCAGCATTTCCTCTGCTGCTTCTTTTAACACTTCTTCCGGCAGTACCGCCGGACCTGCTGAAAAGTTATAAACTCTGCTCACGACTCTTTCCTCCTCTTAATTTTGTTTATAAAGAATGAGGTGCCGCAGTCTTTTTTGACTTGCTGCTGCGCCACCTCATATATACGTGCTGTCCTTATTCTAATCCTTTGATATATTTTTGTCAATAAAAACATTTGTCTTTTCCAGAAAGACATTATTGCCCTTTTGTTTTCAGATCCTCTGCATCAAAGGCGTCTTCGATATTAGCTCCCGGAGATACCATAGGGAATACTTTATCATCACTGTCGATGACACAGTCGATAAGAACCGTAGTATTCAGATCAATCGCCTTACGGATAGCCTCTGCCAGGTCTTCTTTCCTGGTGACCCGCATACCTACCGCGCCCATGGCCTCTGCCAGTTTCACATAATCTACTTTATCCTGAAGAATGGTATTGGAATACCGTTTTTCATAATAAAGGGTCTGCCACTGACGCACCATACCCAGCACCTGGTTATTGATGATCACTTCCACCAGAGCCATATTGTTTCTGGTAGCTGTAGCCAGTTCATTCATGTTCATACGGAAACATCCGTCTCCGGCAACGTTGATCACCACTTTATCCGGATTTCCCATCTTGGCTCCGATAGCTGCGCCCAGGCCGTATCCCATGGTTCCCAAGCCGCCGGAAGACAAAAAGGTTCTGGGGTTCTTAAATTTATAATACTGAGCCGCCCACATCTGGTTCTGTCCTACTTCTGTGGTAATGATGGCATCTCCGTTAGTCTGACGGTACAGTTCTTCGATCACTGCCGGCCCTGTAAGCCCCTGGGGATTATAGGTAAGAGGATATTTCACTTTCAGATCCTCGATCTCCTGGATCCATTCCTCGTGTTTAGCCGGCTGTACCAGAGGCAGAAGCTGTTTTAAGACTTCTTTTGCGTCTCCGATGATCCGGCAGTCCACCAGAACATTCTTGTTGATCTCCGCTCCGTCCACGTCAATATGAATGATCTTGGCGTTTCTGGCAAAATTCTTGGCATTACCGATGACACGGTCAGAGAAACGGACTCCTATCGCCACCAGGAGATCGCATCTGGTCACTCCCAGGTTGGAAGTTTTTGTTCCATGCATCCCCAGCATACCTGTGTAGTAAGGATCCTCTCCAGGAAAAACGCCTTTTCCCATAAGAGAATCTGTTACCGGGGACTGGATCTTATAGGCCAGTTCCCGTACTTCTTCCCAGGCGTTAGAAGCCACAGCGCCGCCGCCTACGAAGATAAAAGGCTTTTTCGCTTTGTTGATCATATCTGCCGCTGTCTGAAGATCTTCCTGGGTGATCTCTTTTACAGAAGGCTGGACCGGCTTCGGCTGGACAGGGGTAAACTCTGTCTTATTGGCAGTAACATCTTTGGTAATGTCTACCAGCACAGGGCCAGGTCTTCCTGTCTTTGCGATCTTAAAGGCTCTCCGGATGGTCTTTGCCAGATTAGCCACATCTTTTACAATAAAACTATGTTTCGTGATAGGCATGACTACCCCTGCAATATCCACCTCCTGGAAACTATCTTTTCCCAGAAGGGGCAGGCCAACGTTGCAGGTAATAGCCACAAGGGGGATAGAATCCATGTGGGCTGTGGCGATGCCGGTGACCAGATTGGTGGCTCCCGGTCCGCTGGTAGCCATACACACTCCTACCTTTCCTGTAGAACGGGCGTAACCGTCCGCCGCATGGGCTGCTCCCTGCTCATGGGAAGTCAGCACATGATGGATCTCTCCCTGGTGTTTATATAATTCGTCATAAATATTCAGGATGGTGCCGCCGGGATACCCGAAAACGGTGTCCACTCCCTGTTCTTTCAGACACTCAATAACAATTTCCGCTCCTGTAAGCTGCATAGAAATCTCCTCCCCTTTTTTTATCTTTTTGGTACCTCCAGTACAGCTCCTCTGTTTCCGCTGGTAACCATAGCCGCATACCGTGCCAGATAACCGGTGGTCACCTTTGGTTCTCTTGGCTGCCATTTTTCTTTTCTCTTCGCCAGTTCTTCTTCTGAAACCGCCAGTTCCAGTTTATGTTCCGGTATATTGATCCGGATCAGATCTCCTTCTTCCACCAGGGCGATAGGACCTCCCACTGCCGCTTCCGGAGAGATATGTCCGATAGAGGCTCCTCTGGAAGCTCCTGAAAATCTTCCGTCGGTGATAAGGGCTACAGATGATCCCAGTCCCATTCCTGCAATAGCAGATGTGGGATTCAGCATTTCTCGCATGCCGGGGCCGCCTTTTGGTCCTTCATAGCGGATCACTACCACGTCGCCGGGAACGATCTTTCCGCCTTTGATAGCGGCAATAGCGTCTTCCTCACAGTCAAAGACTCTGGCAGGTCCCTCATGTACCATCATTTCATCGCATACAGCGCTTTTCTTTACCACGCCTCCGTCCGGAGCCAGGTTTCCGGTAAGAACGGCCAGACCTCCTGTCTGGCTGTAAGGATTGTCAATAGGACGGATAACTTCCGGATTCTTGTTTACACATCCCTTGATATTTTCTCCTACAGTCTTTCCTGTAACTGTCATACAGTCCAGATTCAGAAGATCCTTTTTCGCCAGTTCGTTCATTACTGCATAAACTCCTCCTGCTTCGTTCAGATCCTCAATGTAAGTAGGGCCTGCCGGAGCCAGATGGCAGAGATTCGGTGTTTTCTCACTGATCTGGTTTGCGAATGTAATGTCAAAATCCCAGCCGATCTCATGGGCAATAGCCGGCAGATGAAGCATACTGTTGGTTGAACAGCCCAGAGCCATATCCACGGTGAGCGCGTTTAAGATAGCGTCTTTTGTCATAATGTCTCTTGGGCGGATATTCTTCCGGTACATTTCCATGACCTGCATGCCCGCATGTTTTGCCAGTTTGATCCTCTCGGAATAAACTGCCGGAATGGTTCCGTTGCCTTTCAGTCCCATTCCCAGTACTTCTGTCAGACAGTTCATACTGTTGGCTGTATACATTCCGGAACAGGAACCGCAGGTAGGACATACTTTATTTTCAAATTCTTCTACTTCTTCCTCTGTCATGGTTCCTGCGCTGTAGGAGCCTACTGCCTCAAACATGGAAGAAAGACTTCTCTTCTGTCCGTGGACTCTTCCTGCCAGCATCGGGCCGCCGCTTACAAATACGGTAGGAACATTGATCCTGGCCGCAGCCATTAAAAGTCCCGGTACATTCTTGTCACAGTTCGGCACCATAACCAGAGCGTCAAACTGATGAGCCATAGCCATAGCTTCTGTGGAATCTGCAATCAGATCTCTGGTAACCAGTGAGTATTTCATACCGATATGCCCCATGGCAATGCCGTCGCACACAGCGATAGCCGGGAACACGATAGGGGTTCCCCCTGCCATGGCAACTCCCAGTTTTACAGCCTCTACGATCTTATCCAGGTTCATATGTCCCGGTACGATTTCATTATATGAGCTGACAATTCCTACCAGAGGTTTAGATAACTCCTCTTTTGTCAGTCCCAGTGCATTAAATAAAGAACGGTGGGGTGCCTGCTGCATCCCTGTTTTTACTGC
>DWUX01000181.1 GCA_019120545.1 Candidatus Blautia stercoripullorum
GGCTCAAAGCAGCGCAGACTGAGCGATAAAATGTATAAATATTCTCGATGATAATTAATGGGGGAGCTACATAAATATCAGGAGGAAAAGATAATGTATGATCCAAAATCAAAATGTGCAGATGATTTTATCAACCATGAGGAGATCATGGAGACCCTCGAATATGCAGAGAAGAATAAGCATAACAGAGAACTGATCGATCAGATCCTGGATAAGGCCAGGCTGAGAAAGGGACTGAGCCACAGAGAGGCGGCGGTTCTTCTGGACTGTGACCTGGAGGATAAGAACCAGGAGATCTATGCTCTGGCAGAACAGATCAAAAAGGATTTCTACGGAAACAGGATCGTGCTTTTTGCGCCTCTGTATCTTTCCAACTACTGTGTCAACGGCTGTGTCTACTGTCCATATCACGCCAAGAACAAACATATCCCAAGGAAAAAACTGACCCAGGAGGAGATCCGCCAGGAGGTCATCGCCCTTCAGGATATGGGACATAAGAGGCTGGCTCTGGAGACAGGAGAGGACCCGGTGAATAATCCTATTGAATATGTGCTGGAAAGCATTAAGACTATCTACAGCATTAAACATAAAAACGGCGCTATCCGCAGGGTAAATGTAAATATCGCCGCCACCACAGTAGAGAACTACAGGAAGCTGAAAGAAGCAGGGATCGGAACCTATATCCTGTTCCAGGAGACCTACCATAAGGAAAGCTATCTGAAACTCCATCCCACAGGTCCCAAGCATGATTATAACTATCACACAGAGGCCATGGACCGGGCCATGGAAGGCGGCATTGACGACGTAGGATGCGGCGTCCTCTTCGGACTGGAAATGTACCGCTATGAATTTGCCGGCCTGCTGATGCATGCAGAACATCTGGAAGCTGTATACGGAGTCGGACCCCATACCATCAGCGTGCCCAGAATAAAAAGGGCGGACGACATTGACCCGGATACCTTTGACAACGGGATCGATGATGATACCTTTGCCAAGATCGTGGCCTGTATCCGGATCGCGGTGCCTTATACCGGCATGATCATTTCCACCAGAGAGAACCAGAAATGCAGAGAAAGAGTCCTTCATTTGGGAATCTCCCAGATCTCCGGAGGTTCCAGGACCAGCGTGGGAGGATATGTGGAGCCGGAACCGGAGGATGAATCCTCAGAGCAGTTTGAAGTCAGCGACAACCGTTCCCTGGACGAGGTGGTCAACTGGCTGATGGGAATGGGTTATGTGCCCAGCTTCTGCACTGCCTGTTACCGGGAAGGAAGGACAGGAGACCGGTTTATGTCCCTTTGCAAATCCGGACAGATCCAGAATTGCTGTCTTCCTAACGCCTTAATGACTCTGAAGGAATACCTTATGGACTATGCTTCTCCGGACACTGTGGAAAAAGGTCTGAAGCTGATCCAGGAGCAGATCCAGGAGATCCCAAGAGAAAAGACCAGAGAAAT
Source organism: Candidatus Blautia stercoripullorum (assembly GCA_019120545.1). GTDB lineage: Bacteria > Bacillota > Clostridia > Lachnospirales > Lachnospiraceae > Blautia > Blautia stercoripullorum. Next base: position 1,458 of record DWUX01000181.1, read on the forward strand.
TGTAAAGGAACGGCTCATAGAGATCGAGAAAGGAAACCGGGACTTCCGGTTCTGATACAGACAGGAGGCCTTACATGGGAGGAATGAATCAGACGCCTGCCTCTGAGCGGGTGCATATCGGATTTTTCGGAAAGCGGAACGCAGGAAAATCCAGCGTGATGAACAAGGTGACAGGACAGAATCTGGCGGTAGTGTCCGACGTAAAGGGAACTACTACAGATCCGGTGTATAAAGCTATGGAGCTTCTCCCCTTAGGCCCGGTAGTGATGATGGACACTCCGGGGATCGACGACCAGGGAGAACTGGGCAGCCTGCGGGTGAAAAAAAGCTATCAGGTGCTGAATAAAACAGACGCCGCAGTGCTGGTCATAGATGGAAAGAACGGGATGAGCCAGGAAGATCAGGCCCTTTTGGAGCGGATCAAAAAGAAAAAGATCCCCAGCATCCTGGTGCTGAACAAAAGAGATATGCTGGAGCCGGAAGAGGTCTGTCAGACCCTGGCCGGACTGCCAAAAGGATATGAGGAAGGAAGAGATTTTCTGTGGGTCAGCGCCAGAGAAGGCACCGGGATACAAGAACTGAAAGAAAGGCTGGCCGTCCTGGCAAAGCCGGAAGAAAATCAGAAAAAGATCATTGGAGATCTTCTGTCTCCGGGAGACTTTGTAGTTCTGGTGGTGCCCATTGATAAGGCGGCGCCAAAGGGAAGGCTGATCCTGCCTCAGCAGCAGACTATCCGGGATATCCTGGATTCCAACGGGATCTCTGTAGTTGTGAAGGAAGACCGGCTGAAGGAAACCCTGGAAGGCCTGGAAAGGAAACCCAGGATGGTGGTCACAGACAGCCAGGTATTTAAAAAGGTTTCCCAGGATACCCCGAGGGAAATCCTCCTTACATCCTTTTCCATCTTGTTTGCCAGGTATAAGGGAAATCTGGAAACCACGGTGCAGGGAGCCAGAGCACTGGAGAATCTCAGAGACGGAGACCAGGTGCTGATCAGCGAAGGCTGCACCCATCACAGACAGTGCGGAGATATCGGCACAGTAAAGCTTCCTGGATGGATACAAAAGTATACAGGAAAAAATCTGAAATTTTCCTTTACCTCAGGAACAGAATTTTCGGAAGAACTGGGAGAATACAGTCTCATCGTCCACTGCGGGGGCTGTATGCTCAATGAGCGGGAGATGAAATACCGGCTAAGCTGCGCCCAGGATCAGGGAGTGCCTATGACCAATTATGGGATCCTTATCGCCTATATGAACGGGATCCTGGAAAGAAGTCTGGAACCCTTCGGCCTTTAAGAAAGGACAGATACAGATTCCCTTTCTACCAGTTCCACATCCAGGATGATGTTTTCTCCGGGGGCGGTTTTGGGGTCTTGCAGCTTTTTCATGAGAAGCTGACAGGCAATCTCTGCTTTTCGGGAAATGTCCTGGCGGATAGTAGTGAGAGGGGGCATGGCCAGAGAACTCATAGGATTGTCGTCAAAGCCTACTACAGAAAAGTCACCGGGGATCTCATATCCCTGGCGGCGGGCAGCGGCAAAGATTTCATAGGCCATGCTGTCTGCATTAATGAAAATGCCGGTTACAGGATCGGGGCCCTTTTTCAGTTCTTTTAACATGGAGTCCAGATTTATTTTGGAAAAAATCTGGATCCGGTTTTTGGGAAGGGAGATCCCGGCTTTTTTCAAAGCATGGGTAAAGCCCTGGAGACGGTGCATCACAACTCCGTTGCCCAGAGCCTTAGGTCCTATGAAAGCCAGATTTCTGTGGCCTTTGGAAAGGAGATATTCAGCGGCCAGCTCCCCTCCCCGGAAGTCGTCGATGCCGACGTTGGTGATCCGTCTCACAGTACTGTAGCTGTCAGTAAATATGAGGGGAATGGGATTGTCTTCCTGGATCTGACGGATATTTTCGTCAAAGGCGCCGATAAAAACAGCTCCGGCAACCTGCCAGGATTTCAGACAATAGTTGATCTCAGAATAATCCCGGATAAAGTGGAGCATAAGGTCATAGCCGTTTTTCTGTATTTCCCGGGCCAGCTCTCCGCAAAAGTAGCTGTTATAGGAATCCATCAGAGGATTTGGGGAGTCTGTCTTATCCGGCAGCATGACGGCCACCAGTTTTGAAGAATGAGAAGCCAGAGCCCTGGCGGAAGAATTGGGGATATACCCCATTTCTTCCGCTATTTTTCTGATCTTTTCCGCAGTCTGAGGAGAAATATCTTTCATTTTTCCATTTAAAGCCCGGGAGACGGTCATTGCGCTTACCCCGGCCTTTTTTGCAATGTCTTTTAATGTGACCATAAATCCCTCCATAAGTTAACGCTAACGTTATTATAACGGAAAAAAACTAAATATGCAAGGAAATAGCAGATATATTGACATAAATAGAGGGAGGTTATATAATCTAATAGACGTTAACGATAACGTAAAAAATCGGTGAATTAATAAAAAACAGCAGATTTTTGCAAGGAGGAAATATGTTGGATCAAAATTGGAAGGTTCAGGTACATCCTGAAGCAAAAAAAGAAAACATCCTGCAGGGAGACAAGTACAGGATCACCTTGCTTACAGAAGGTCTGATCAGACTGGAATACAGTGAAGAAGGGGTTTTTGAAGACCGCGCCACTCAGTGCGTGTGGAACAGAGATTTCCCTGAAGTAAAATTTTCTTATGAAGAGACAGAGGACAGCCTGGAGATTTTTACTTCTAAGGTCCATTTGATCTATAATAAGCAAAAGTTTTCCCCTAACGGTCTTTCTATCCAGGCGGTTGGAAATTTCAGCGCCTATGGCAGCATCTGGCATTACGGAGATGATTTCCATGATCTGGGCGGAACTGCCAGGACCCTGGATGAGGCAGACGGAGAAATTCCCCTGGAAAGAGGCGTTATAGGAAGAAACGGATTTTCACTTTTAGATGACAGCAGGTCTCTCTTGCTCAGAGAAGACGGATGGATCGAGCCAAGAGAAAGACAGGAGGAAGACCTGTATTTCTGGGGTTACGGACACAGTTACAAAGAGGCTCTCAGAGACTTCTATTATCTCTGCGGAAAAAGTCCCATGGTTCCCAGATATGCTCTTGGAAACTGGTGGAGCCGTTATTATAAATATACAGAGAAAACCTACAAAGATCTGATGGAACGTTTTGAACAGGAGCAGATCCCCTTTTCTGTGGCAGTGATCGATATGGACTGGCATCTGGTAGACATTGATCCGAAATACGGAAGCGGATGGACCGGATATACCTGGAACAGAGAGTTCTTTCCGGATCCGGAAGGCTTCCTGAAATGGCTTCATGAGAGAAACATGAGGGTGACCTTAAACGTCCATCCTGCAGACGGGGTACGGGCCCACGAAGAACAGTACAGAGCAGTGGCAGAGGAGATGGGGGCAGACTGGGAAAAAGAGCAGCCGGTAAACTTTGACCCTGCAGATCCTAAGTTCCTGGAAGCCTGCTTTAAACACATTTATCACCCCATGGAAGACCAGGGCGTGGACTTCTGGTGGCTGGACTGGCAGTCCGGAGGGATCAGCAAGGTAGAAGGGCTGGATCCTCTTTGGGTGCTGAATCATTATCATTATCTGGACAACAAAAGAGGGGGAAAACGTCCTATGACCTTTTCCAGATACGCAGGACCGGGCAGCCACAGATATCCTATCGGATTTTCCGGAGACACCATCATCACCTGGGAATCTCTGGACTTCCAGCCTTACTTTACCTCTACAGCTTCCAACATTGGCTACGGCATGTGGAGCCATGATATCGGCGGCCACATGAGAGGCTATAAAGACGACGAGATGGCGGGACGCTGGGTACAGCTGGGAGTGTTCTCTCCGGTGATGCGTCTCCATTCCAGCAACAGCGAATTCAGCGGAAAAGAGCCCTGGAGATACCGGAAAGACATTGGAGAGATGATGAAGGACTTCCTCAGGCTGCGCCACAGGCTGGTGCCTTATCTTTACACCATGAACCACAGGGCTTATGAAGAAGACCTTCCTTTGGTCCTTCCTATGTACTACGACTATCCGGAAGCGGAAGAAGCCTATCAGGTGCCAAACCAGTATGCCTTCGGCACCCAGCTGCTGTGCGCGCCTATCACTACACCTCAGATCGGAAAACTGAATGTGGGGAAAGTAAAAGTATGGCTTCCTGAAGGTACATACTATGATGTGTTCACCGGTATGAGATACCAGGGAGGAAGAATGATCCAGATGTACCGGAATCTTTCCTCCTTCCCTGTCCTGGCCAAAGCAGGAGCTATTATCCCCATGACCCAAGAGCTGGACAGCATCCAGAAAAATCCGGAGAAACTCTGCGTCCATGTATATCCGGGAGGAGACGGAAGCTTTGTCCTCTATGAGGATGACAATGAGACAGAAGCCTATAAGGAAGGAAAAGGAGTGAAAACCGCCATCACTTTCTCCTGGAATAAAGAAGAGAAAAAAGGAGAGCTGGCGATCGCTCCGGGAGAAGGATGTCTGGAGTTTCTTCCCCAAAAGAGAAGCTGGAAGGTGATCTTCCACGGATTAAAGGCCTGCGAGCCGGAAAGCATCCGGTATCAGGGAAGCGCTTCTGAGTGGATCTATGACCAGGAAAAAGCCAGTCTGTGCTGCTGTCTGAAAGACTGCGACCCGGCCCAGGAGATCCGGATCCTGGTCAAAGGAGCAGAAGAGGAAGAAAACCATATCTCAGAAAGATGCTTTGCCTTCCTGAATCAGGCAGAAATAGAATTTAGCTTAAAAGACCGGCTGTACCGGACGATCCTGGAAGGATCCGACAGACTGATCCTTCTGTCCCAGCTCCAGACCATGGATCTGGATCCCGATCTGCTGGGCGCGCTGACAGAAATCATCACCGCATAAAAAATTTTACAGCAAAATAAAAAGAACCAGCTTCTTTCTGGTTCTTTTTATTTTGCCCTGATCTGTGATCTTTACTGCAATGCAGTCTGTTTTACCCGGTTCAGCGCTTTGGACACTGCGGGGATGGAGATGATGATCACGGTAATGATCCCTTCTGCCAGCAGGTAGCTGTAGTTGTATACGATGGGGTATACGCTGGTAAGGGCTTTTGGAAAATTATCCGGCATGTAGTCCATCCAGTAGAGATAACCTCCCAGAGCGTGGAAGGCCCCTCTGGCGACGACGGCGGCTATGTAGCCTTTCAGCAGGCCGTGTTTGCTCTTGGCAAAGAATCCTGCCACGCCCAGAGCCGCAAAAGCCAGGATATAGTCGCAGCATACCTGGAAGAAAGAAAGTACATAAGGTTCCTGGATAAACTGCAGGATACCGTACGCCAGGCCTACTAAGACTCCGGTTTTGGGACCGTACCAGTTTGCCACCAGGACAATGAAAAGCATGCTGCACAGAGTCACGCTTCCGCCCCAGGGCATATTAAACAGCTTCAGGTAAGATGTGATAAAGGCCAGAGCCATGGCCATGGCGCAGAATACCAGCTGTCTGGTCCCCATTTTTTTCTTTTCTGAAATCCTGCCTGCAAAGATCAGAGCAGCCGCGAAAAGGATGATCCCTGCGGCGATACAGAGCACATACCCGGCGGCAGTCAGCCCTCCTTCTGCATTTACAAGAAATTGAAACATAAAAAATCCCTCCTGTTCCCAAGACAGAAAATATGATATACACATCTGAAAAAAATGTCAAGAGCGGAAAAAATAGTTGCGCCCGCTACTAATTTGCGGTATAGTATGTAAGTGCGCAAAGGAGGAATCTATTATATGAAAGATCATTTTTCGGATATGGGCCGGTATGTTTCCATCTTTGACAGACTGATGAAAATGTATTATGACCGCAGTCTCTGTGATTATGAGATAGGGTGGGGGCAGCAGTTTTATGTGGAATATCTCTATGAACACCCTGGAGCAACTCCTCAGGAGATGGCTTCCTGTATACGGGTGGACAAAGGGACTTTGTCAAAAACTATAAAGAAACTTGACGAGATAGAATATATCCGGGTGGTCAGCGACGAAAAAGACCGGAGGGTAAAACATTTATATCTCACAGAAAAGGCAGTTCCCGCCGCCGAAAAGATCAAAGAGGTGCACGCCGGCTTTTACCAGGTTTTCACAGAGGGGCTCTCTTTGGAAGAGTTGGAGTCCGCAGAAAAAACTTTACGGAAAATGACAGAAAACATTAGTCATAAAGTATGGCACAGAATGGAGGAACATCATGGAAAATCATAAAAGCACACAGCTCAGCAGCCAAAAACGAACTTTTATTTTTATATGTCTGGTGGTCTCAGGGATCGCTTCTTCCACCCTGGCAACAGCCATGACCACGGCTCTGCCTAATGTGGTGGAATACTTTGGGATCAGCACTTCGGTAGGGCAGTGGATCACAAGCGGCTATTCCCTGGCAATGGGAGTGATCATGCCCCTTACCGCCTTCCTGATCACCCGGTTTCCTACTAAAAAGCTCTATCTTACAGGTATCGGAAGCTTTATCTTAGGACTTTTGATCAGTATCTTTGCCGGAAACTTCGGGATCATGATGGCAGGAAGAGTCCTTCAGGCCTGCGGAAACGGCATCTTAATGTCTGCGGCGCAGGTGGTGATCCTCACCGTCTATCCTATTGAAAAAAGAGGAACCATGATGGGAACCTACGGACTGGCAACCACCGCCGCTCCCATCATTGCACCTACCATTGCAGGGCTGATGATCGACGCCTTTGGAGGCATTACCCTGGGAATCGGAAATCTTACCAGTTTCGGACTGATCAGCATAGAGGGAGGCCTTCCTCTGGCTGTAGGAATTGTGGTCTGCATCTTCTTTGCAGTCCGCCAGTGGGGACTGGAGAAACCTTTCCTGGATGTGAAGATCCTGAAAAACAAGAATTATGCAATAAGCGTGATCTCCAGCATGCTGCTGTATCTGGTGATGATGGGCTCTTCTGTAATGATGCCCCTCTATGTACAGAGTGTTATGGGATACTCTGCCGTAGTCTCCGGTCTGGTCACACTGCCGGGCTCCCTGGCCACTGCGGTGATCAGTCCTCTGGCAGGAAAGATGTACGATAAGATGGGAATTAAGAAGCTTTTTGTGATCGGCTCCGCGGTGTTCGTAGGCATTATGACAGTAGTAAGTGAAAGCTCCGCAGCTGCCTACGGAGACAGAGCCCTGATCCATGGAATGAACATTTCCTTCCTCTGGATGGCGGCAGGAGCTCTGATCCTCCTTCTGATCTCTATTTTCGGGGTTCGAAAAAACCTGGAACAGAAGGGAAGACCTTATTAAAAAAATATCCCGTGAAGATCCAGGATAAACCTGTATCTCACGGGATATTTTCAGTTTTCGAAAGAAGAGTCTTTTTCCAGTCTGCGGAGCTTCTGCAGTCCTTTCGGATTCTGCTTTTCCAGCCGTCTCTCCAGGATCTCCTGCTTCTGTTCCAGATGCTCCCGGACATTGGGATGCTCTTTTAAAAGCCTGTCCCGGAGGATCCGTCTTCTTCTCTCGATGAGACTCAGGACAAGAGAGCTTTTTTTCCTTACCTGAGGCGGAAAATCATCAATGTGCAGCTCCAGTCTCCGGAGGAGTTCATCCTCATCCAGAGGACTGAGAGAATGCCAGAAATCCAGTTTTTCTTCCAGACCTGCTTCAGAGAGCTTTTCCAGATCAGAGATGCCGTGGATCTGCTCTACCACATATTTTACCTGCTTTTCGATTTCTTTTACCGCGTCTGCTCCGAATACCCAGGCAAATTCTTCCAGAGAATTTTCTTCTTCGGGGGTAAGGGAATAAAAATGCCTTTTATGAAGGAGTTCCATTTCCTTTTCCGGAATATCCAGAGGAAAAGGTTCCCTCAGTCCCAGATCATGGAGAGCGGATACAATGGTCCTGCGCACCATGCCTTCCCGGATCAGATGGCCGATCCCCAGGCTGCGCATCTGTTCGTTTATATTTTCCCCATGCTCTGTGATATAAAACCGGATCCCTCTCTTTTTCAGTCTTTGGGCCAGTCTTTCCAGTCCGTCCGCCGCAGTGATGTCCAGGCTGTTGACGGCTCCTGCATTGAGGATCACGGCCTTTGTATCTTCCTGAAGGCTGTTTTCAATATCTTCCTGGAGGATCTTAATATTGGCAAAGAAAAGATTTTCGCTGAACCGGTAGATCTGCACATTTTTTACAGGATAGGCAAAGCGGTTTTTCCCGAGATCATAGAAATCCTCCTTCCCAGGCACCATACCCTGAAAATACCGGGGAGGATTTGTGGCTTTCAGGATCACCGATGCAAAAGACAGAAGGATCCCTACCACTACTCCGTAGATAGTCCCAAGAAAAAGGACGGCGGCTCCGGCGGCCATGAAAATAAAGAATTCCTGCCTGCTTACTTTGAACAGCCGCACTGCAAGGTGCCCTTCCACAACGCTCATCAGAGCGGAGATCACAATGGAAGTCAGCACAGGTACAGGGAGATATCCGATAAAGCCGGTGGCGCACAGAAGGATCACGCCCATGACAATGCCTGCGGTCAGAGACACAGCCTGGGTCTTCCCTCCGTACTGATCGTTCATGGAAGTCCTGGAAATACTGCCGTTTACCGGACAGCAGCCGACGGCTCCCGAGGCCAGATTAGCCGCCGCATAGGCCAGGATCTCCTGACGGTCATTGAGAGGATAATCGTTTTTGGCGGCAAAGTTGTTGGCCCCAAGAAGGGATTCCGACATGATCACCACCGCTACCATCAGTCCCCGGCCTGCCGCCTGGGTAAGATCTACATTGGAAAAATCAGGGAGAAAAAGCCCTGGAAGACCGGCGTCTACCTGATCTAAAAGAGCCACTCCATGATCCTGGACATGGAAAATACCGGTGAGAGCTACGCCGGCGGCCATAACTGCGATGGCCATGGGAAATCTGGGAATGAACTTTTTCCCTAAAAGGAGGACTGCCAGAGACAAAAGCCCCAGGAGCAGAGAAGGCCAGCTGATATGAGCAAGGGCCTCCGCCAGATGGTGAAGGAGCTCCGGCAGCTCCCCGGTTCCCGCGGGACTTCCCAGAAGCTTGGGGATCTGCATAAGGATAATGGTCACGGCAATGCCGCTGATAAATCCTCCCATTACCGGGGTGGAGATAAAGTCTACGATCCGGTCTGCGTGGAGAAAGTAAAACAGCAGGAGCCAGAGACCTGCGAAAAGAGCAATGGCCGGGACATAGTCCATGGCGGCGCTGCTTTCAAAGGAAATGCCCAGAGTGGAAAGAGCCGCCCCTACGATAGCAGCAGGAGCCGCGTCCACCCCGAAGATAAATTGCTTTGAGGTGGAAAACAGGGCGAAAACAAGGATGGGCAGCAGGGAACCATAGAGGCCGTAAACGGCCGGGAGCCCTGCAATCTGGGCGTATCCCATGGAGATGGGAATGGAAACCGCCGCGATAATGATCCCAGAGAACAGATCCCTGGGCAGGTATTCTGTTTTATAGTTTTTTAAAGTTGGAAATAGAGAGAGTTTCATAGATTTATTTTGCTTCCTTTTTTATTTATATTGAAACAGATTTCTATATAGAAAATCCTTCCCTCCAGCCGTGCCCGGATCTGTCCATGCATCTGATCTGCAAATTCTTTTGCGATGGAAAGGCCGAGGCCGCTGGAGGTTTTGCTTCTGGCTTCGTCTGCCTTATAGAACCGTTCAAATACTTTTTCTGGATCGATCTTTTCCGGGTCCCGGACTTCGTTCCAGATCCGGATCAGGCTTTTTCCTTCTTTTTTTTCCAGAGAGAGCCCGATCCCTTTTGCCCCGTGATCCAGGGCGTTTTTGATTACATTTTGGAACATTCTGTGAAGGGCGGCTTCATTCCCTTCAATATACAACAACTGATCTGTTATACGGATCTCTGGCTGGATTCCCTTTCCGGTCCACTCATCATAATAAGAAAAAATCGTCTGCTTCAGGACCTGATTGACACAGCAGGGCTTCAGTTCCAGATGGAAACTGTCGTTTTTCAGCTTGGTAAAGAGAAACAGCTCTTCCAGCATTTCTTTCAGACTGTGGATCCGTTCCTGGATGATGGCCATGTAATGCTTCTGCTCTTCCCGGTCGTCGCATTGTTCCAGAAGCTGGAAGTATCCGTCCAGAGAAGTCAGGGGAGTCCGGATATCATGGGAAAGGTTGGTGTAGGTATCGGAGATCATTTGCTCTTTTTCCAGATACTTTTTCCTTTCTTTTTTCCGGTCCATGAGAAGCTGGTTCAAAACTTCCATCAATTCCTTTAAGCCTCCAAATCCCGTGTACCCGGTGACCAGCATATTGCTGTCGTTTTTCAGGAGAAACCTCAATTGGCGGCAGATGTCTCCCACCTGCCGCTGAAATTTCCAGAAAAGGATTCCCTGTATGATAATGATAAGGATCAGAAAACAAATCAGTATCTTCAACTTAAATATCTCTCTTTCTGAATATCTGACTGGAAAGAATGGTTACCGCCGCTCCCAGCACAATGGCTACCGCCAGAGCTTCTCCGCATGCCTTTGCCGAGGGGGCCATATCAAGAAGAGCCATCCGTCCGGTTACCGTATAGCGGAGGAGAACGAAATCCTGGATCCCTAGTTTTGCCGCCACTTTATCCACTGCGCTGTATAAGATCACCATTACGTTCATGCAGAACAGGATCCCGAAGGTCATGCTGAATACATTGTTCCGGATGATCACTGTAACAGCCATACAGATCAGGAGCAGGGCGTAATGAAGGAGGGTCTGGGTTCCGGTGTAGGCTGCAAAATCCCGGACAGCACCGATCTGAAGTTCATGGAAACAGGCTGCCTGGGCTATGGCCTGGATCACAAGATAAAAAGCCATTGTGAGGATGGTATAGACAAACAGGGTCACAGCCTTGGAAAGCACCAGGTTTCCCCGGTTTTTCATCTGTCCGCCGATGTTTTTCACATATCCGCTGCTCACATCTGAGGAAGAAAAGAGAACAGCGAAAATCACCATAAACAGAGCGATTAATTTTCCGTGGAGACTGGCATAGGACAGATCGTAGAGAGTTACCTGTTCTCCCGGCTGTGTGGGGATGGTCACATCCATTCCCAGATTTACAGGCTCTTCCTGGGAAGCACTTTCCTGCTGGACGGTCTGAGTACTACTTTGTGCCTCTTCTTTCAGCATATTGTAGTCAATCACAGACATGGATGTGGTAAAGATCGTGGCAGCCGCCAGTATGATCCATATCATATAAAAGCTTTTCATCCGAAACATCCGGTACAGATCCATTTTAATACAATTCAGCATTTGAAGCACCTCCTGTGAGATTCAGAAAATAAGTTTCCAGTTCTTCACTGGTTATGGTAATTCCTCTGACCGGGATCCCGGCCTTTGAAAGCTCCATATTCAGCAGAGGGCTCTCATTTTCTCCTTCTGTGGGTTTGGAAAGGCCGCTGATCATTTTCAGGCAGGTGGTTTTTCACGCTCCGTTTCTTCCGATAAAACCATAGATGGCTCCCTTTGGTATATGAAGGTTTACATGATCCACTGCATGATGATGGCCGAACCTTTTTGTCAGGCCTCTTGTACAAAGTAAATAATCACTCAAGTCATTCATCTCCTTTTTTGTTTCTGATCTCATCTTATCGGAAAAGTCCAAATAAAAAGCAAATCAAAAGTAAAAAAAGAGTAAAGTTATCCGTGGAGCCGGTAACCGATGCCCCATACAGTTTCTATGTATTCCTCAGAGGCGGCTGCCTTGAGCTTTTTGCGGATATTGCTGATATGCACATCCAGAGTTTTGGTCTCTCCCATATAGGGCTCCTCCCAGGCGTAAGAAAAAATATCTTCTTTGCTGAAGACCTGCCGGGGATGGCTTACCAGAAGCTCCAGGATGGCAAATTCCTGTTTGGTGATCCTGGGGATCTCCCTTCCGCCGATCTTTACCTGATAATTGGTTTTGTCCAGGACCAGGTCTTTATAGGCCAGCCGGCCGGAGCCTGTTTCCCTCCCCGCATGGCGCAGCTGGACCTGGATCCTTGCCAGCACCTCCGGAAGTTCAAAAGGTTTGGTGATATAATCGTCGGCTCCCTGGGTCAGCAGCCCGATCTTTTCATCCAGACTGTCTTTGGCCGTTAAAACGATCACCGGAAGATTACCCTTCTTGCGGATACTCTTTAAAACTTCTTCTCCTGAAATCCCCGGAAGCATCAGATCCAGCAGGACCAGAGAAACAGACTTCTGCATTTGAAGGACCAGTTCCGCCTCTGTTCCGGAAAAAGCCTGGATCACCTGGTAGCCGGCTTTTTCCAGAGCAGTTTTCAGCAGGTTATTAATATTTGTGTCATCCTCAACTACCAGGATGTTAATAGGATTTTCCATAGTGCCTCCTTCTTTAATACTTGGGGGAATATCAGTTCCATTCCTCCTGCAGCAGCAGATTTATCCTCTGTCATCTTTTTCTGTGATTTCCCAATGTCCATTTGATCCGCGTCTAACATAATATATATTTTCCATTTTATTAATATGGCGTTTTATGGTTTTTGAGCTTACACCTAATGCAATTGCCATTTTTTCTGTACTTATTCTGCAATCTTTTCGAATTAAATTTATGATCTGAATATCCATTTTATTATGAACAATATCCCGAGGGACATTCCGAGGGACATCTTGAGTGCCATCTTGGGGGACACTATAGTTCAGATTTGGCATCACTACAGTAAATTGATACCTGTCCGAACGAAACAATGGTTTTTTATCTTCATTATAATTGATCTGAAATTCATATCCACTAATGATCTTTTCAAATCCGCTGCCTTTTCGCTCCATATACCCAAGTCTGTTCAGTACATCTTTCTACATATTCCGGCATTTCTTCTCTTGAATTGCTGGTTTTACGCCACATCACTTTATTATTCCGTTTAATGAATGCTTCTCCATTTTCAATCAAAGAGATAACACTGCCTGAATATTCCCCATCATTTTATATCTTTCCCTGAGTTTTGAAAATGCAAAATCATCAACCTTATAGTTTGTTTTTCGTGAATCATAGGACGTATGCATGCCCCTCAGTACCATTCGTTTCATTTCTACAGCTGTCGGCCTTTACACTTTGATTCCCGACACGGATATAAGCTTCTAATGAACCGCTTTCGGAATAGTAATAGGGTGTTTCATCTCCTTGCATGACATCCAGTATAATCAGCACTTTGCTGTCTTCCGTTTTGTGGAATCGGAGATTAAACTCCGGTATCGGGTCCAGCTTTGTCTTGATAATTTCACTGATTTTTTCTGCGTCCCCTTCAGGATCATCAAGTCCAACAACCTGTCCTTCATCAGAAATGCCGAAAATCAAAGTTCCGCCGGAGGTATTTGCAAATGCGCTAACACTTTTACACCAGCTTTTGGGTTTTTTGCCTCGAGCATTCGTTTTTTATCATATTCCGTTGTCTCACCGATCAGTTCTGCTATATTCATAAGACCAACCTCTCTATTTTTGACCCATTTTTACATCTGTTGTCCTATCCGGATATTTTGATCCGATTCTATATCAGAAAAGAAAAAAGCGGGAATTGCTTCAGCATTTCTGCTGACAATTCCCGCTTTTGATCAGCGTCCCGTGCGGGAATCGAACCCACAGCTAGCGCTTAGGAGGCGCTTGTTTTATCCGTTAAACTAACAGGACATATGTTTGATTTACTGCCTTACTATGATACTATAAATCCCCCCTTTTGGCAAGGGGGGATTTGGATTCATTTTAGGATATTTTCCATCTGTGTCATGCTTAGTCATCCTCGTCATGTCCGTTTTTATGCCCGTATCCATGGTGTCCGTGCTGCGCAGACCCGGAGGAATCACCGCTGCCGGTGGATTCCTGTGCGGCGCCTGAACTGTCTGCTGTACTGTCTGAGGAGTTTTTCCAGGAGTTTCCCTGAGAGTTTCCTTGAGAACTTCCCTGAGAGTCTTCCTGGGAATATGCCTGGATCAGTTCCCGGATCTGGGACATGGTCATATCCTGTATTTCTTCCAGGGTGACAGAGGGATCCAGTTCTTTCAGGGTCAGATAGGCCTGATATTTGCCGAAGGAAAGGCCTGCATTATGGGCGTGGTGGATCTCCTCTGTGTCCCCTGAATGACAGTGAACGTTTTCATGGTCTGATACGCAGGATTCTACGGTCTCCAGGATCTGGCTGCTCTGGCTTTCGCTTTTTCCGGCTACGGTAAGCACCACGTCTGCATTGTCAGAGAGATAAACCTCCATATCCTGATCTGCCAGGAGGGCTTCCAGGGCGTCGGAGTAATCCATGTATTTCAAATCCAGAGAATCTGCCAGAGCCTTGCCGTCTTCGTTATAGCCGGTGACAGAGACGATCCGGTCAAAACGGTTGATCCCCAGTTCCAGGGAAGGATTTACATCCACGCTGATATAGGCGGTGGGAGTAAAGTAGAGGTAAGAGCCTCCGGCCAGAAAGACCAGAAGGGCGCAGGCGGCGGCCGCCGCAAAATTCCGGAGAGGAGAGGTTCTTTTCTTCTTCCGGGCGTATACCTTTTCAGAAAGATATTCTTTGGTCCGTTCCTTCAGTTCCTCCTCGGCCCGGATCTGATCGAAGGCGGCTTTCAGTTTTTCTTTTTCCTTCATTTCTCCACCTCCTCCAATTTGTCTTTCAGCATCTGCCTGGCCCGGTTCAAAAGGGTATACACGGTGTTCACATTTTTCCTCAGGATGCGGCTGATCTCTGCCGCAGAATACTCTTCATAATAATAGAGATACACCACGTCCTTATATTTTGCAGGAAGGGACAGAACCGCTTCCAGCACATCGCTGTAATCTTCTGTCCCTTTGGCCGGCACTGCCCGGAGGGTATCCAGAGGCAGGGTCTTACTGTGGAAAAAGCTTTTCAGAAGATCCTTGCAGGCATTGACTGTGACCCGTATGATCCAGGCCTTCTCATGCTCCGGGCTGTCAAAATCCGGAGAGTGGAGGACATACTTCAGGAATACAGTCTGGAATATATCCTCTGTGTCCGCTGCATTTTTCAAATGTACCATACAGATCCTCCTTACTGTGTCCCCGTACAGATCAATGGCCCTTCCAGCCTCTTCCTCACTTCGCATCTCTTTTTCCATCCTTCTTTAATTATGACAGTTTCCCCATCCTCCGTGATGGCCGGCTCCATGATGTCCCCCGGATACCAGACCTGAGGAAACCTTTTCCTGATAATGATCACAGACTCCGTCGCCGTCTGCATCTGTGTACTGGCAGGATCCGTCCTGGTGGTAATCGCAGACCCCGTCGCCGTCTGTATCTGCATAATGACAGGACCCGTCCTGATGATAATCACAGACCCCATCTCTGTCTGTATCTGCATAATGACAGGATCCGTCCTGGTGATAATCACAGATTCCGTCTCCATCGGCATCTGTACAGTACGTGCCGTCACCCTGCCAGGATGGGGCAGACTGTGAGGTACTGGCGGCAGCTCTTCCCTGGCCGCCCGGGCCATTTCCAAAGCCTGAGGCAAATACAGCTGTGCTTCCAAGAACAACTACAGCAGTTCCGATGATAATTCCTTTTCCTAATTTCTTCATAAAAATCTCCATTCCGCCGCCTTTCAGTTGGCGGCACAAATAGTA
>DWUX01000182.1 GCA_019120545.1 Candidatus Blautia stercoripullorum
TGGGAAAAATCTTTGAGGATATGACAAAGCTGACTGGCCGTATCAAAAGCAATCTTTCCCTTTCCATAAGTATCCCTTCCGATCTCAAGTCTCTGACGTATTTCATCTATCTGCCGGATTCCTATCCTGGGTGACATCTCATAGATGTCCATGCACACATTATAAGAACCTACGTCGATAGCAGCGAATGTTGTAATTCCCATTTCTCCTTTCTCCTCCTGTTTGTTCTTTCTTCCTGTATCAGGCAGGGGATCCGTTCCCCTCATCGGATATTTCAGGCTTTCCCAGAAATTCTTTCAGCTTCTCATATTCTTTTTCTGCCATATGATACCCTTCCTGATAAAGGGCTTCCAATTTTTCTCTGTTCTTCTCGATCCTGCCGATCTCCACCGGTTTTTCGGGACAGATAATAAATACCCTGCCTTCTTTTTCCTCCCGGATCAGATAATCCAGAGTTTCGTTATATCGAATATGCCGGTCTTTCATCCGTTCCACAAGTTTTGGAAATTCTTTCTGATAGCGAAGCCGTATAAGAGGCATGGCCTTATTAGGTTCTTTTCTGTAGCTCCTATCCCTTGTAAGGACAACCACTGTCTTCTCATTTCCCAGATCCTGAGATTTTCTCACAGGTATGGAATCGGAGATCCCTCCATCCAGATAAGGCTTTTTTCTGATCCAGACTGTTCTGGACAGAAGGGGCAGGGAACTGGAAGCCCGGACATAATGAATCCCTTTATGCATATCGTCTATCTTTTTATACTCTGCCTCACCTGTCTGACAATTGGTTACCACCGCATAAAATTCCGTAGGATTCTTATCATATATTTCATAATCATAAGGATTTAATTCCTCCGGGATCTTCCTGTAGCACATGTCCACGCCGAACATATCCCCTGTTTTCAGCAGGCTTTTAAAACTGCAGTAATTTTCATCATCCAGATAATCCGTATTTGTCTCAAACCCTCTTCTTCTCTGTTTGGAAAGATAACTGCAGGCATGACAGGCCCCTGCCGACACACCGATACAAGTATGAAAAGAAATATCCTTATCCAGGAAAAAATCCAACACTCCTGCGGTAAAAGCACCCCGCATGCCGCCGCCTTCCAGGACAAGGCCTGTTTTACTGTACCAACTCATAAAGTCCCTTCTTTCTGTTTATCTCTTTTATTGTAACACGAAAACAGGCTATTAAAAAGTTAAATCCATTTAAAAATACCCATTTCCATACTATCCCTCGCATGGAAATGGGTAAAATCACGCAATCATTTTATTATGTTCTATACACCCCGGTAGTAATCTGTACATATTTCCGGACTCCGCTCCTCTGCTTCCCAGAGAACCTCACCTTTACTCTTCTTTCCCGCTCTTGATCAGTGATGAGCACAGCACAAACAATATGGACAATACAATCGCAAAGCAATATGGCAGGTGAGAAACTGTACTTCCAAAAACAGCTGTCACAATGGACATCAGCACAGGAGATATAAACTGTGCCAGATACAGGGCTGCTGAGATCAGAGGCATAACCGTGGTTGCCGCAGCTTTTCCTGCCTTCAGAGAAGCCTCTGACATAATATAGGGGATACCAGCGCCATTGGCAAATCCTACAAATACAGAGCCGATCAGTGTACCTGCCCATCCGCCGATAAATGCCAGTGACAGATATCCGATGAGGAAGCAGAGGGGCGCCAGAAATCTGGTGTTTCCGCCTAACAGCTTCTTAGCGCGTACAAACAGCAGTCCGCCGCAGAAAGCTACAAAGTCCATACCAGCCATGATCACTGCAATGTAATTCTGGGGAATGATCCCCTCAGACACTGTCTCCATGGCAAAGTTAGCCGGATAGATAAAGAAAGTTGACATCAGAAGGAACATAGCCAGGATATACAGGAAACTATTCCGGAATACGCCGGCTTCTCCTGATGATTTTTTCTTATCACTCTCCTGTGTGATCTTGTCATTTGGCAGATAGATGAGACACAGTACAATACTGATCAATCCCATCAGATATACCAGAAAGCTGATACGCCAGCTGATATTTGCCAGCAGACCGGAAAGTAAGGTGGCGATGACGCCGCCCATCTGATTCATGGCAGAAGAATAACCCATCAATCCTACCTGCTGCTCCGGTTTGAAATAATAAGAAAGCAGGCCTGTGGAAAGAGGCATGATAATACCTACTCCTATGCCTACAAGAGCACGCATGACAAGGACTAAAAAGATGTTATCAAAAAGTCCCGCCGCACAACCTCCTGCTGTGTAGAACAACAGGCCGATAAGCACCAGGGTCTTCACCCCAAATAGTTTGCATAATTTCGGGAAAATAAAGTTCGTAATGACGATGAACAACGCCGGCACACTGATGATCATCTGCACAAAAAGCTGATTTGTATCGGCAAAATGGGCCTGGATAACACTCAGCGCTGGGGCTACTGCCGCACCTGCCATAACCGTCAGCAAGGACAGAGACAATATACTCACTGTCAAGGTTTTCCCATGGTTTGTTTGATTAGACAAAAAAATCACTCCTTCACTTTATTTCAGAATAGATAGCGCTCCCTGCGATACTGTAGACAGCTCCCGGCAAAGCCTGTCGCTGTCTTTTGCCCGGCAAATACTTGCCCGCGCAAGCACGGCAGTTACTTGCCTGACGTATCGCACAAACAAAAAAATGCGTAAGTCTTGTTTGGACTTACGCACTTTGCTACTCAACACAATTATGTTATCACTTTTATTTTTAAAATGTCAAATGGAAATTTTAATAAATAGATTTTCTACATGACTTTCGCCGATCTTATTCTTTGTGGTGTACTCCTTTCAAAAGAAGGCTGCACATATAAATCATATTCCTTTTTTAAACAGCCAGAAAGAATACCCCATCGATATGGCAATACAGATAAGCAAAGCGCCGATCATTATAGTAAATATAACTGTATCCTCCAGCCAGATACCTGCAATACCATCTAAGACAACCAAAATGCCGCCTACAATAAAAAGTTTCCCCCCTAACCTGTGTGTTCGGTACCAATTTTCTTCACTGCATAATGTCCAAGGTAATTTGATGCCGATCGTATAATTTTGGCGGAGCTTTGGCATATAATTGCCAAGAAGCATAAATAAAATCCCCATCAAAATGGAAACTGCAGCCGAAATATTTACTTTGATTCCGAATGCATCCAAATAGATGACTCCATTCATTAAAATCGAGATAACAGGAACAATCCAGAATATTATCGTCATTGTTTTTTTATGAATATTTGTTTTCTTAGGATCATTCAAAGTCATAAAAACTGCAAAAAGATGTATGATCATTAAAATACATGGCAGAAAAAATACTGTTGTTCCTTTACCGGACCATCCATTTGCCTGTCCATTTACGTCCCAGTGAGTCGCCATGGAATCTGGAAGTTTGCTCCACAGAATCAGTCCGATTAAAATCGGCAGACCTGTAAGCAATGTAGTTAAAATAATCATTTTCCTATATTTTTTCATATCAGGTTTCTCCTTTCAGATCTGACAGCCATACCATAATTTCTTCCAGAACAGTCAGATTCAGCTCATAGAATATAAAATTCTTTTC
>DWUX01000183.1 GCA_019120545.1 Candidatus Blautia stercoripullorum
GAATTCCGTGGTAAATTCCGGATGATACAGCAGGGAACGGTCATAGGAATTGTGGGATACCACATCTCCGATGATCATCAGCGCTGTCTTAGTTATATTATTTTCTTTTGCCGTCTGGGCCAGTGTTCCTACGGTACACACAAACTTTTTCTCATCCTCCCAGGTGGCCTTATAAACAATAGCAGCAGGGGTATCCGGTTTATATCCTCCTTCGATCAGCCTTCTGGAAAGCTCCTCCAGCATACCTGTACTTAAGAACACCACCATAGTGGCCTGATGGGCCGCAAAGGATTCTATACTCTCCTTTTCCGGCACCGGTGTCCTTCCCGCCATACGGGTAATGATCACGCTCTGGGAAACATTGGGAAGTGTATATTCCAGGTTTAAAGCCGCCGCTGCACCGGAAAAAGAACTTACTCCCGGACAGTAATCATAAGATATCCCTTTCTCATCCAGCACATCCATCTGTTCCCGGATAGCTCCGTAAAGACAGGGATCTCCTGTATGAAGACGGACCGTGGTCTTTCCTTCTTCTTCTGCCTGGAAGATCACCTCCAGGACTTCCTCCAGAGTCATCTTCGCGCTGTTAAAGATCTTACAGTCCTCTCTGGCATACTCCAAAAGCTGAGGATTTACCAGAGATCCTGCATAAATGATCACATCTGCTTCCTCTAAAAATTTCTTTCCGCGAAGGGTGATCAGATCTGCCGCTCCGCTTCCTGCTCCCACAAAATGTACCATGATGTATTCCTTTCTTCTGTTAGTTTTCTTTTACAATGATCAGAGAATAATATCCGGAATCTTCCGGGATTTCTTCTGCAGACCGGTATATTTTTTCTGAAGGCATACCGCAGTTTTCGATCATCACTGCTTTCTGTCCGCTTTTTTCTATACTCTCTTTTACCTGTTTCATCTTCTTACCTGTCTTCATCAGGACCTTTGTCCCAGGAAGCTTCAGGATCTCATCCATTTCCTGAGCTTTATAGGTAGCCGGTATCACATGGAGAGGCTGATCCGCCTCCACCAGTCCCATATTCAGCCTGGCCGCTACTGCGCAGAAAGAGGTAATGCCGCTGACGATCTCCGCCCCATATCCTCTTTCCAGGATCCTTTTATGAACGTAGAGATAGGTAGAATATACCGTAGTATCTCCCAAAGTCAGAAAGACCACATTTTTCCCTTCTCTGAGATAGTCCTCCACCTGATCTGCTGCCTTATCATGGTTTGCTTTCAGCACCTGGAGATCCTTGGTCATAGGCATAGCCACAGGGATCAATGTCTTTTTATCCAAATCCTCGTAAGCGCCTTTTACGATCTGATAAGCCACGCTGGCCCGGATATCTTTTCCCGGCACAGCGATAATTTCATTCTCCTTTATCAGTCTCAGTGCTTTTAAGGTAAGAAGCTCCGGGTCTCCCGGTCCTACTCCTACTCCGTATAACTTTCCTTGCATGTCTGTCTCCTTTGTTTTGTATTTCTTTATACTGACGGCTTTTTATATTGTTTTTGCAAAAGCCGGATCAATTTCTCTGTATGTTCTGTCTGTCCCAGATAGCCGTATTCGTTGGAGAATATCACGGCCCCCAGCAGCATCCGGTCATAAGTTCTGTGGTTCATATAATACAGGATCCTTTTTGTCAGCTCTCCCATGACCGGCTCCAGGAGATCTTCCCTTTGTATCACAGCCAGAGCCTCGTCTGTGGTAATGGTATCCAGGATTTCTCTGGCTCCTTCCAGAGAGATTCCCGCCCGGATAGCATTGGCCGCCAGTAATTCTGCCCGGCTGTCCCCGCTTCTGGAATGGGTATTCATGATCCCTCCGGCCACCTTTACAAACTTGCCGATATGAGAGACAAAAAGAATTCCCTTTACACCCATATCCAGGGCCATATCCAGGGTTTCTCCGATATAATTGCTGCACTTCATGCTTTCCTCAAAAGGCAGGTCCATGTGTTCCTTTAGATATGCAGATCCATAATTGCCCGGAGTGATCAAAAGATATTCTGCGCCATTCTCCACCTTCTGGCGCATTTCAATTTCAATGCTTTTTATCAGAGCTGTCTCGCTCATAGGTTCAACAATTCCTGAAGTACCCAGAATGGAAATTCCGCCCTGGATCCCCAACCGCGGGTTAAAAGTCCTGGCTCCTACTTTCTCACCGCCTGGAACACTGACTGTAAGGAGAAGTCCTCCTTTATAACCAGTCCGGGAACAGATTTCTTCTGCTTCTTTTAAGATCATTTTTCTGGGGATTTTATTAATAGCCGGACTCCCTACAGGCTGTTCCAGTCCTTTTTTTGTTACCCGTCCTACACCTTTTCCTCCTTCCAGGACTATTCCCGGAAGCTCTTTTTTTTCTGCTTTCACGAAAATTTCCAGACCATTGGTAACATCCGGATCGTCTCCTCCATCTTTTTTAACGGCACAGGAAGCCCAGCCTTCCCCCTGCTCTGCATGCAGAATATCTAATTCCAGCAAAATTCCTTTCGGAGTCATCAGCTGCACTTTTCTGACCTGCCTGTTTTCCAAAAGCATTGCCGCAGCGCCTTTTGCCGCAGCCGCCGCACAGGAACCCGTAGTATAGCCAAACCTCATTTTTTTATTGTTTTTAATCGTATAATATCCTTCTAAACCTGTTGTTTTTCCCATTTTCTGCCTCTTCTGCAAAAAAAATCCGCTGTCATCTGACAACGGATTTTCATAGACAGCCATCTGCCGCCTGCATTTTGCACCATATCTATGAAGAAATCCGGTTGCCGCAGATCATCCTTCATACCTTCTGAAAATCCCATGTATCTGGCTCTCACAGTAACGGACTTGCACAGGAATTTCACCTGCTTCCATTAAGACTTTCAGCTTATCTTTTTCATTAATAACCTCGTTCATTATATAATTTTCACCGAAAAAAGTCAACGTAAACTCGCTTTCCCATCGGCGGTTTGAATAAGTTTTTCTGTGCCGATCTGGGCCAGCGTGGGAATGCTTTCCGGATGTGTCCATTGGGAAATAGTATTATCAAATAAGATATTGGCGGAAGGAGGAAATTCTTCATCTCCATCCCAGAAAATATAGACCAGGCCTATTTTCGGAAATGCCTGGATCCTGACACTTACATCTCCGTACCTTTCTTCTTTTCCCCCCATTTTTTTTCCTGCCTCCAGAAGTTTTCCTGGACGTCCGCCAAAATATTTTTTCAAAGGTTCCAAAGCCGCTTTCTCATATGCTTTTTCAAACACTGCCGCTTCCTTCACTTCCCGAAAAGGTATCATCTTTGTTCCTTCTTTGGCAAACTTCTGGCAGTAATGAAGATGGTGCATGATCGTCAGTCTTTCTGTCACTGGAATCTTTCGGCCCTCATTTCCAGTTATTTCGCCTGTTCTTCGGTTGATTCTGCAGGTTTCTCCAAAGAAAGGCAGATAGATATATGTTTCATCGATTCTTGCCCCTATTTTATCTGCAATCTGTTCCTGCGGACTTTGAAGAAACTGTTCCTTAAATTTGCCGAATACAATTTCATAATTTGATTCTTTTGTTACCTGGGAATTCATTTTAATTTTACCCTCTCCTCTTTCTATAATTGTATTCTTACTTTATCATATAGATAGACAGGTGTACAGAACTATTCCTTCCATACACCTGTCTGTCAAATTCTTTTTATATGATAATACATACCAGGCCGCCTTTGCTGTCATTCACGATTTTCTGCATGGTATCCTGCAGCTTGATCTGACTTTCATCGCCGATCTGCACCAGTTTTGCATGAATTCCGTCTTCCACCAGCTGGCCGATAGATTTTCCAAAAATATTAGTCTGCCATATACTTTCCTTTCTTTCTCCGCTGTTTTTTATATACTCTATAAGATCTTTTGCCTGTTCTTCGCTTCCTACGATTGGCGCGATCTCTGTCTCAATGTTTGCTCTGATCATATGGATGGAAGGACTTACTGATCTGATCTTTACACCATATTTGCTTCCCTGTTTAATGACCACCGGCTCTTCCAGCTTGATCTCTTCCTTATCAGGAGTTACGACACCATAGCCTTTTCCCCTCACGGCGGAGATAGCATCCTGTACTTTAACATATTCTTTTTTCATTTTTGCCATTTCCTGCATGGTATGGATCAGCTCATATTCATCAGCGATCGATACCCCTGTCATTTCACTGAGAGTTTCATAATACCATTTTTCATCCATATCTACCCGTACCTGGACTCTTCCGTCGGATAGAGAAATCTTTTCCGGTATCATATTCCTTACATATTCAGAAGAAAAAGGCAGCGTATCTCTGGCTGCATCCTTTACATATTTCATTTTATTCATTAATTCCCGTATGCCATCCAGAAGATTTTCTTTCAGATAATGCTCGGCAGGAAGCATTTCAACCCACTTAGGCACATAAAATTCCATCTGGACAATAGGAAATTCATAAAGGATTTTTTCCAGGATTCTGTTTACATCTTCTTTTCTCAGCTGCTCACAATTTACACTTAACACACCCGCCTGATATTTTTTCTTCAGCTCCTGGACCAGATTTTGTGTTTCCTCTTTATACGGTTTTTGAGAATTTACAATGATCAGGAACGGTTTTCCTGTTTTTTTCAGCTCCTGAACCGTTTTTTCTTCTCCTTCTACATAATTTTCTCTTGGAATCTCCCCAAAAGACCCGTCGCAGGTGATTACCAGCCCAATACTGGAATGCTCTTCGATCACTTTTCTGGTTCCTGTTTCAGCTGCCTGATGAAAAGGAATCTCATAGCTGAACCAAGGGGTCTTCACCATTCTTTCTTTCCCGTTTTCCATATCTCCTGCCGCATCTTTTACCATAAATCCTACACAATCAATCAGACGGATCTTCGCTTCCAGATCATCACTCAGAGAAAGTTTTGCAGCTTCTTTAGGGATAAATTTAGGTTCGGCCGTTGTGATCAGCTTTCCAGAACCGCTTAGAGGAAGCTGATCTCTGACTTCTTTTTTTTGACTCTCATCCAAATTCGGAAGAACAGCAAGCTCCATAAACCTTCGTACAAATGTAGATTTTCCTGTACGGACCGGTCCTACTACACCTATGTAAATTTCCCCGTTTGTACGGGCCTGGATATCCTGATAAATATGATATGCATCCATGAGCCTACCTCCTTAATCATATTAATAATATATATGCCGTTGAGGCCGGGATCATAACTGCAAAATATACAAACATATGTTCTTGACATAATCGTCAGCGGGTTTTATAATTGATATCAGAACAAACGTTCGAATCAATATATAAGGAGCAGGAGCTATGAATCTTGTTAAAAACCTGAATTTAGAAGATAAGTTAAGAATATTGTCCGACGCTGCAAAATATGATGTGGCCTGCACTTCCAGCGGTATTGACAGAACAGGCAAAAAAGGAAATCTTGGAAACTCCAGAGCTTGCGGAATATGCCATAGTTTTGCTTCTGACGGACGCTGCATTTCCCTCTTAAAAGTACTTCTTTCCAATGAATGTATTTATGACTGCAAATATTGTCTGAACCGCCGTACCAATCAAAAGACACGAACCACTTTTACTCCTGAGGAACTCTCCATGATCACTATAGAATTTTATAAACGAAACTATATTGAAGGACTTTTTTTAAGCTCCGGCATTATAAAAAATCCCACTTATACTATGGAACTTATGTATCGTACCCTTTCTCTTCTCCGGAACCAGTATCACTTTAGAGGCTACATTCATGCAAAAGCCGTCCCCGGAGCAGATCCTGAGATCATCTCCCGGATGGGATATCTGGCAGACCGCATGAGTGTAAATATAGAACTGCCAACGGCAGAAAGCCTGCGTCTTCTGGCCCCTGGCAAAAGCTATGCTTCCATTTTAAAACCCATGAAGCAAATTCAGGAAAATATTGCCGGTTACAGACTGGCAATCGGAAAATCTGCTTCTATGGAACGTCATTTTGGAAATCAATACCTGGATGGAAGTATATTTTCTTCTGTTTCAAAGCTGACCTCTCAGGAAATGAAAAGTTCCGACAAAAGAAAAGTCCCGGTAATTTCAGAAACTCATTCCCCAAAATTCACTGGCCTCAGGAACCCAGACACAGCCCCCTTCGTCCCTGCAGGCCAAAGTACTCAAATGATCATCGGGGCTACCCGGGAAAACGATTATCAGCTTTTAAAAGTGACACAGGCCATGTATCAGCAATATGATCTGAAAAGAGTTTTTTTTTCCGCCTATATTCCTTTGAATGAGGACCAGAACCTTCCGTCTCTGGATACTGCTCCTCCTCTTTTAAGAGAACACCGGCTTTATCAGGCGGACTGGCTCCTTCGTTACTATGGCTTTCAGGCCGAAGATCTCCTGAGTCCTTCCCACCCTAATTTTAATATTTTTCTGGATCCAAAATGTGATTGGGCTCTGCGCCATCTGGAATTGTTTCCAATAGAGATTTCTACCGCTTCTTATCAGGATCTTCTGAAAGTCCCCGGTATAGGAAACAAATCAGCCTGGAGGATCCTGCAGTCAAGACGATTTGGCCATCTGGATTTCTCTTCCTTAAAAAAGTTAGGTGTTGTTCTGAAACGGGCGCAATATTTTATCACTTGTAACGGAAAAATGCGTTATTCCATTCCTATCGAGGAAAACTTTATTGCCAGACAGCTCACAGGAACTGAAGAAAAAACACATTGGAATTTAGAACATCCCCAGACCTACCGTCAGCTTTCTCTGTTTGACGATAATTTTCTGGAAGCGTCTCCTACTGTAGAGGACAGCTGTAAAACTTTGTCAGGACAATTATGATTCTTTTCATAACTTTTGTAATGAAATAATTTAGGAGGTAACAGTAAATGATAGTTTTTACATGCCATGATAACTTTGAATCTATGATGACCTGTATTTATGATGCCTGGGCCGCCCGATTGGGACATTCTAATGTGCGTCTGATGACAGAACCTGTAGTGGAGCCAGAGCTTTTCTGTCAATACCGTCATGTTAATGCCGACATAGAAAAGTGCAGAATGGTGATTCGCTCCGTACGCTGCAAAATCTCCTGGAATGCTTATCAGGACATATACCGTGCCGCTTTACATTGGGATCCTTCTAAATTGGATATTATTTACCGTTTTCTTGTTCTGGGATTTTCCTATGGCTCCCAAGTAACCCGTATGCTTGGCAATCCCTATGTATCGGCTCTTTTTAAACTGACTCGTAAAGTAACCAACGAAAGCCACCAGTTCCGTGAATTTATCCGCTTTTCCAGACTGAACGATCAGGCCCTTTTTTCTCTTATTGAACCGAAATGCAATATTCTTACCCTTGTCGCACCCCACTTTGCTGACCGTATGCCCTCGGAAAACTGGCTGATCGCAGACAAAAAAAGAAAGATGGCGCTGGTCCATCCTGCTGATCAAGATTATTTTCTCACACCTGTCACCCCTCAGGAATTATCACACATGGAAGAGGCCAGGAAAGGAGATGCTTATTCTTCCCTGTGGAAAGCCTTCTTTAACTCTGTGGGAGTAGAGGCTCGGGCAAACTACCGCTGCCAGCGGAACTTTCTTCCCCTCTGGTATCGAAAGGATATGACAGAGTTTTCCTGATAAAGATTCCATCTGCACTTTCTGTTCCATCAGAACTGCCTTGGCCCCGGACAGCAAAGCAGCCCCGGCAGGGATAAATTTCCTGCCGGGGCCTACTTCACTTATGATCCGTTTTTTATAAGTATTTTCTCTTTGCAGCTTCTACAACATGACCTACCAGTACAGATGTAGTTACACTTCCAACACCGCCTGGCACCGGAGTAATTGCGTCTACGATAGGTTCCGCTTTCTCGAAATCTACGTCTCCGCAGAGTTTTCCTTCTTCATTTACATTAATACCTACATCAATGACTACCTGGCCTGGTCTTAAGTATGTATCATCTACCACACCTGCCCGGCCTGCTGCCACGATAACGATATCCGCTTCCTTTACAACAGAAGGCATATCTACAGTTCTTGTATGGCATACAGTAACTGTAGCATTCTTTTTGATCAGCATCATAGCTGCAGGTTTTCCTACTACCAGACTTCTGCCGATAACGACAGCTCTCTTTCCTGTGCAGTCAATGCCGTAGTGATCCAGGATCTCCATACATGCCTGAGGAGTACATGGAGGGAATCCTACTTCCTTTCCTGTAAACACTCCGGTCATAGAACCGTCTGTCATACAGTCTACATCCTTTGCAGGATCCAGAGCGTTTTCAATAACTGCCTGGTCTAAATGTTTTGGAAGAGGACGGAACAGCAGCACCCCGTGGATACTGTCGTTCTTATTCATCTTCTCAATCTCAGCCAGCAGATCCTCCTGAGATACATCTGCGGGAAGCAGTACCTTCTCACAAGCAACACCCAGAGTCTCGCAGCGCTTTGTGGCGCCTCTCTCATAAGAAATATCACTTTCATTTTCACCTACACGGATAATTCCCAGAGTAGGTTTTATGCCTTTTTCTTCCAGCGCTGCAACATCTGCTTTAATTCTTTCATTCAGCGCAGCTGTTACTTCTTTCCCAAGTAATCTCTTTGCCATTTTTCAATTCCTCCTGCAATATGTTATTTCAGTCCAGTATAGGACCCTATTATTTCAATCTGGATAAAACACTGTCAAAGGTTTCATCTGCGATCTTTGTATATTTTTCCAGCATTGCGTCAGCCTTCTTGTTTAACTCCTCTGCATACTCTCTGTCTGCCATGGATTTTGTATTGATATAAACATTCAGACTTGCGCCTTTTAAAGCAGCCTTGCAGAAGGCGGCTCCTACACCGGCGTCACTGATTGCCAGTTTAGAACCTTTTGCAGCAAACTCAACGATCACTTCGATGGCCTCGCAGCATTTCTCCATGATCTCCATGGGAACTGAACAGGCATCCTTTAAAACGATCTCCATAACCCGGGCTTTCTCAGCCTTTTCCTCTTCTGTCTCTCTGGGCATACCATATGCTTTAGAAAGAGGTTCAAATACTTCTGCATCTCTCTCAATAAGACGAAGGAAATCTTTCTGAAGCTCGTCACATTTCTTCTTTAATTCCCACATCTCATCTTCCACATCCGCATATTTTTTCTTTCCTACAGTCAGGCTTCCTACCATATTTCCAAGGGCAATCCCTACCGCGCCTACTAAAGCGGACGCTCCGCCGCCTCCTGGTACAGGAGCTTTAGAAGCCAGAACCTCTACAAATTCATTACATGGTACTGTTGAAAATCCCATTTCTTGTATCCTCCTAAAATCTGAAAATAATTGCTGTAAAAATCCAGAGAAATCCCCAATTCAAAATAATCAGAACAGGCCGGAGATCTTTCCAGTCTCATCTACATCGATTCTTTCAGCAGCAGGTACCTTCGGCAGACCAGGCATAGTCATGATCTCGCCGGTAAGTGCT
>DWUX01000184.1 GCA_019120545.1 Candidatus Blautia stercoripullorum
GGCTCAAAGCAGCGCAGACTGAGCAATAAAATCTATGAATATTCTCAGCCTATGGGCAATGCGGCGCTTCCTTATTTCCCATAATACTGATCAAGGAATTTGTCATCAATACGTTTCAGCTCGCTCCTTGGAAGAATAGATAACAGCTTCCAGCCGATATTCAGTGTCTCCTCAATGTCTCTGTCTGTAGTATATCCCTGGGATACATACTCCTGTTCAAAGGCATCTGCAAACTTTGCATAGATCAGGTCGATATCGGAAAGGGCCGCTTCACCTAAGATCACCATCAGCTCCTTGGCCTCTTTTCCTCTTGCGTAAGCCGCGAAGAGCTGATTCATAGTATTGGAATGATCCGCTCTGGTCTTTCCTTCGCCGATCCCTTTATCCTTCAGACGGGACAGGGAAGGCAGCACGTCAATAGGAGGTGTAACGCCTTTTCTGTAAAGCTCACGGCTTAAGATGATCTGTCCCTCTGTAATGTACCCTGTCAGGTCAGGGATAGGATGAGTCTTATCATCCTCAGGCATGGTCAGGATGGGGATCATAGTGATACTTCCCTTCTTGCCCTTCTGTCTTCCGGCTCTCTCATACATGGTAGCCAGGTCTGTATACATATATCCGGGATAGCCCCGCCGGCCCGGCACTTCCTTACGGGCTGCGGAAACCTCGCGAAGGGCGTCTGCATAGTTGGTGATATCTGTCAGGATAACCAGTACATGCATATCCTTTTCAAAGGCCAGATACTCCGCCGCGGTCAGAGCCATCTTCGGGGTGGCGATACGCTCTACCGCCGGGTCGTTTGCCAGGTTAATGAAAAGCACGGTTCTGTCGATAGCCCCTGTTTCTTTAAAACTTTCTGTAAAGAAGTTGGCCTCCTCGAAGGTAATACCCAGAGCCGCAAATACTACGGCGAAATTTTCTCCTGTTCCTCTTACCTTTGCCTGTCTGGCGATCTGTGCCGCCAGCTGGGCGTGAGGCAGACCGGAAGCAGAGAAGATCGGCAGCTTCTGGCCTCTTACCAGAGTATTCAGGCCGTCAATAGCAGAAATTCCTGTCTGGATAAACTCTTCAGGATAACTTCTGGCCGCCGGATTCATAGGAAGTCCGTTTACATCTCTCCTCTCGTCAGGGAGGATCTCCGGTCCATCGTCGATAGGACGGCCCAGACCGTCGAATACACGGCCCAGCATATCTTCTGAAACTCCCAGCTCCATGCTCCTTCCCAGGAATCGTACCTTGCTGTTGGAAAGATTGATACCTGTAGAGCTTTCAAAAAGCTGTACTAAAGCGTTGCTTCCGTCGATCTCCAGCACCTTGCACCGTCTGGTCTCTCCGCTGGCCAGCTCGATCTCTCCCAATTCATCATAATGTACATTTTCCACTCCCCGTACCAGCATCAGAGGGCCGGCTACTTCCTGTATGGTTCTGTATTCTTTCGGCATTTAGAAGCCCTCCTTTCCCAATACATTGGATATTTCCCTGGCAAGCTGGTCCATGATATTCTTGTATTCTTCATCCAGCTTATCCTCTAAAGTATATTTAAAACGTCCGATCTTTTCTCTTACTTCCAGCTTCACCAGATCCTGGATAGAAGCGCCCTGTGCAAGGGCTTCCACTCCGTGATCATAGTAAGCCAGCACCAGTTTCATCAGCAGATACTGTTTCTTCAGAGAACTGTAAGTATCCACCTCATGGAAGGAGTTCTGGTGAAGGAAGTCCTCACGGATAGATCTGGCCGCTTCCATCTTCAGCCGGTCCCCGGCAGACAGAGCGTCCATACCAACCATCTTTACGATCTCTTCCAGTTCTGCCTCTTCCTGGAGAAGGCTCATCATCTTCTGCCGGTCTGCCATCCAGTCAGGAGCAACGTTCTCATTAAACCACTTCTCCATATTGTCCAGATACAGAGAGTAGCTGGTCAGCCAGTTAATGGCAGGAAAATGTCTCTTGTAGGCCAGAGAAGAATCCAGCCCCCAGAACACTTTTACAATACGAAGGGTAGCCTGGGATACCGGCTCGGAAATATCTCCTCCCGGAGGAGACACAGCGCCGATAACGGACAGAGCCCCTTCTCTGTGCTCCTTGCCCAGAGAGATCACATGGCCTGCTCTCTCATAAAACTGTGCCAGACGGGAACCCAGATATGCCGGATACCCTTCCTCACCAGGCATCTCTTCCAGACGGCCGGACATCTCACGAAGGGCCTCCGCCCAGCGGGATGTAGAGTCAGCCATAAGCGCTACCGAATAGCCCATATCCCGGAAATATTCCGCAATGGTGATGCCAGTATAAATAGAAGCCTCACGGGCAGCCACGGGCATATCAGAAGTATTGGCAATAAGCACCGTCCTCTGCATCAGAGACTGTCCGGTCTTAGGATCCTTCAGCTCCGGGAACTCGTTAAGAACGTCGGTCATCTCATTGCCACGCTCTCCACATCCGATGTAGACCACGATATCCGCTTCCGCCCATTTTGCCAGCTGGTGCTGGATCACAGTCTTGCCGCTTCCGAAGGGTCCGGGAACAGCCGCCACACCTCCCTTAGCTATCGGAAAGAAGGTGTCGATAACCCTCTGCCCTGTGATCAGAGGCTTCTCCGGGGTCAGTTTTTTCAGATAAGGACGGCCCTGGCGCACCGGCCATTTCTGCATTAAAGTCAGCTCCCGGTCTCCCTTGTCTGTGGCAATCACCGCCACCACTTCTTCTACAGTAAATTCTCCTGCCTTGATCTCTTTTACAGTTCCCTTAATGCCATAAGGAACCATGATCTTATGATTTACGATCTGGGTTTCCTGAACGGTTCCGATCACATCACCGTTCTCAACTTCATCTCCCGCCTGCACTGTAGGGACAAAATTCCATTTTAAGTCTCTCTTTAAAGAAGGAACCTCCACGCCTCTTTTTAAGTTGGTTCCTGAAATCTTCATAATATCATCCAAAGGGCGCTGAATCCCATCGTAAATACTGGTGATCAGTCCTGGCCCCAGTTCCACAGACAGAGGAGCTTCTGTAGACTCTACCGGTTCTCCCGGACCCAGTCCTGATGTCTCTTCATATACCTGGATGGATGCCTCGTCACCATGCATCTCGATGATCTCGCCGATCAGACGCTGGCTGCTTACACGGACCACGTCAAACATATTGGCGTCACGCATTCCCTCTGCAATGACCAGCGGTCCCGCCACTTTCTTAATCGTACCTTTGCTCATTGGAACGAATCACCTGCTTTCTAATTATTACTGAACAAAATATCCGAGCCTACCGCCCGCTCCACAGAGTCTTTCACTCCCTGTACTCCCATTCCCGTATTTCCGGAAATCCCGGGGATCTGGATAATAGCCGGCAGTACCTGTTCCTGATATTTTTCAATGATCTGTTTGCACTCTGCTGCCAGGGCTTCGGTAATATAGATGATCCCATATCCCTTTCCTGCCAGAGATTCTAATTTTTCCTCCGCTTCTTTACGGTTGGCTGCAGGATAAATGTCAAGTCCCAGTGCGGCGAAACCGTAAATACTGTCATAATCACCCATCACTGCAATCTTATACATACATATCCCTTACCCTTTCCCGGATAGAATCATCGGAAAAACCATTCTGCTTTCCCGACAAGATGATTCGTACCGTTTTGATCTCGTTTAATCTGGCCAGCACATAGGCCACCAGAGGGCCTACGGAAAACACTTCGTATTTCTGAGGCTGCATATCCTGCATCAGCCGGTTGTCGCACCACCGCTCAAAGGCTGAGGGCGACTCTGCGATGGCCTGGCCCCCCTGGGCATAGGCTGTGCCCGACAGATATTCTGTTACTGCCTCCATGCCTCCTGCAGCGGCTCTGGCAAGCTGGTCTACATTTAATGATTCACATTCTGCCATTGCACGCTTCATAAACTCCACGGTCTTCCCTGTTTTCTGAGAGCGGACGGCAATCCGGATATCTGCCACAGCCACCACAGACTCAGCGTAATCCTTAATGATCTTATCCTTTGCCTTCTGTCCTGCCTGATAGATAGCGTCCAGGGCTGCCCTGTCTATGATCACATCACAGAGCTGCCCGTCTCTGGTATGGAGAAGAGCCTCATAGGCTTCTTTTGCAGCCTCCGCCATATTTCCCGGCAGCCGCGAAAACTCTTTATTCTGAATGATCTCCAGCATCTCATCAGGGGGAATACTGGTATCCTCATAATAAATATTCGCAGGCTTGCTCCCTTCCGGCGTACAGGCCTCCTTAATAGCGGCTTTCAGATTATGGAAAAGATTGGGA
This sequence comes from Candidatus Blautia stercoripullorum, assembly GCA_019120545.1. Classification (GTDB taxonomy): domain Bacteria; phylum Bacillota; class Clostridia; order Lachnospirales; family Lachnospiraceae; genus Blautia; species Blautia stercoripullorum. The sequence continues at coordinate 4,264 of DWUX01000184.1, forward strand.
TAAGACAGAACGTCAAATACAGACATATCTACTCCCATCTCCCGGATAGTCTCCCAGGTTTTCTCTTCTTCTCTTGAAAGGATCGCTTCCCCGTTACCAGAAGTTTCCTGATCTCCCCAGCCTTTTTCCTCCAGGACCTGGATACATTCTTCTTCTGTACCGCAGCCTATCAGCTGATCGATCACCGCCTGATTAAACAGCTTTGTCTCCAAAGCACGGATCCGTGCAACCGCATAGGTATATTGGGCTTTACTCAAATTAATTCCTCCTTCTGCGGTTACCGCTTATGAAAATAAAATTTCATGAACCTTATCTGAAAGTTCATCTTTTCTTGCATTAAATATCGCCTGAAAGCTGCAGTTTTCTTCAATCCCTCCATAAATCAGAATAAAACCGCCGCTTATATCTCTGGTCTCTCCAGAAAGGGCTAAAGCGCCCTTATTCTCTTTCGCGATCTCCTGAATCTCTTTTTCAAAACCCTTAGGCATCCTCTCCAGATCTTTTTGGGAAAAGCAGATTTTTCCCTCCTGAGGGGCCGCATACTTTCCAAGCATCTTCCTGATGATCTGGAAATATGTTTCTTCCTCAGCCTCTGTCAAAGTATGATATGCCTTTTCAAGCACCTGGGCGATAAGCTCCTGTTTTGTCTCAAGAAGCACCTGCCTTTTCTGAAGGGCACAGGAAGAGACCGACCGTTCTTCCGTGTTTTTTACCTCTGCTCTGGATTTTTCCAGGATACGAGTGCTTTCTTCCTGTCCTTTTACCCTGGCGTCTTTCTTAATCTGCTCTGCTTCCTGTTTCGCCTGTTCCAGGATTTCCTCTGCTTTCTTCCGGGCTTCCTCAAGAATCTGGTTCTGCATTTTTTCTAATCCAGTCATTCTCTCATTCTCCCTTTCCTGAACATTTCTTTTATCTGACCTTTATCTGAACATTTTAAAACTGGATATTGGTCACTGCCAGGATAGAGATCAGAAGAGAAAGGATGGCATAGGTTTCTACCATGGCCGGGAACAGCATAGCCTTACCAAACTGTTCCGGCTTTTTAGCTACGATCCCGATTGCCGCCGCCGCTGTCTGTCCCTGTGATTTGCCAGAGATCAGACCTACGATACCTACAGGCAGGCAGGCTGCCAGAACCAAAAGTCCCTGCTGAGGTGTCAGATCCAGAATGCCGCCTCCCAGCAGTCCGATCTTGGACAAAGTAATAAAGCCTACCAGCAGACCGTAGATGCCCTGGGTACCAGGCAGAAGCTGGATAACCAGAACTTTTGCAAATTTTGAAGGATCTTCAGACACTACTCCTGAAGCCGCCTGTCCGGCGATACCTACGCCGATGGCAGAACCGGCTCCTGCCAAAAACACTGCCAATGCAGCCCCTAATAATGCATAAACAATTCCTAACTGACTCATAAATGTGTTTCCTCCTTAACATCTACATATTTGGTATTTGCAAAAAATGGTTCAAAGGGCTTTCCGCCGCCCTCATAAAATTTACCGAAAAATTCTACATACTGAAGACGGTTTGTATGCACATACGCCCCCAGAAGATTGATCGCCAGATTCATGGCGTGCCCTACTATAAATACAAGAATAAATACGATCGCCCCCGGGATGCTGTCACCCACCATGCTTCCCATCTGGTTTACTACAGAAGCAATGACTCCCGTAGCCAGTCCCAGAGCCAGCAGACGGGAATAGGAAAGCACATCGCTGAGCCATCCTGTCACATTATATACATCATATAATCCCAAAGCCAGACGCAGCACCACATTTTTGCTGGAACGCCCTGACATCAGGATCAATCCCACAAGACCGATCACGGTCAGCACCTTTCCTGCACTGCTCATAACCGGCGGAAAAGCACTTGGATCCATCTGTGAAATAGAAGCAAACAGGCTGCTTGGTATCAGCATAAGAAGCAGACCGATCAAAAATACAAACCAAAGCACTACGTCGCAGAAAAAGTCCAGATATTTCTTATCCCGAACAAGAAGATATCCCTTGATCCCCAGTCCGGTAAAAAGATGTATCAGGCCAAAGGCCATAGAAAACAGCAGCAGTTTCATAGGATCATTCAAAGGTACAAACCACAGAGCCTTTACTAACCCTCCGTCTGGAACATTCACATGGAAAAAAGTCCTTGCCACTACGTCTATAGCATCTCCGAAATATCCTCCGAAAAGAATTCCCCATACTAAAGTGGAAATTCCTCCATACATAAAGAGTTTCAGAGACTTCCGCATAGAACTGCTCATCCTGGGGAATTTTTTTACCAGAACAAAGCAGACCAGGAAAACCAGCAGACCGTAAGCCGCGTCTGAAAGCATCAGACCAAAGAAAAATACATAGAAGAAAGACATGATCGCCGTAGGATCTATCTCTCCCTTGGCCGGCAGTCCAAAAGACTCTACAATACCCTCTACTGATTCCGTAAACTTATTATTCTTCAGGAGAATCGGCGCTTCCTCATCTTCCGGTATATCCTCCACTTCCATACTCATCACAAACTTCTCGTTAAGGGCCTTATCTAAAGCCCCCGCCGCTTTTTTTGGAACATATCCGCTGATCAGAAAAGCAGATTTAGATTGAGGAAGTGTTCCCAGTACTTCATATTTCTGTGCCCTTGCCCGGAAATAATCAGATACCAGCTTCAGATTTGTCCTTTCATAGGCATATCTGCGGATCTCCTCCCGGCATTTTTCGATTTCTTCTTCCAGTTCCCGTATCTGTTCCCGGAGACTTTCCTTTGCCCGCGCCGGAACCTGAGCCGTCAGCTGAGAAGGTTTTGCAAATCCGCCTTTCCGCAAAGCCTCTTCAACTTTCTCTTCATCTTCTCTGAGACACAAAACAGCCACATAAGTTCCGTCTCTCCCTGAGGATAAGATTGTCACATCCGCCCCCGATGCCTCAGCCGCTCCTTCCAGGATCATACCGTAAATCTCTTCCAAGGCCACTTCCCGTGAAAAAGATCCAGGCAAAAATACCGTTGTCTTTGTTCCCCGAAAGGCCATGGGCACATCCAGATTCATCCAAGGTTCCAGACTCTCTATCTGATTTTCCAGTTTTTGAATATTGGCCCGGTATTCCCCGATCTTTTTTTGCTGGCTGATCACAGTGGCAGCCACACTCATGACCTTGTCTTTTCTCTCCACTGCCTGGTCAAAAACATCTTTCTCAACCAGCTTTTTACCTTCCAGTCCCGCAAACATAGAAGTTTTCTCCGGCACATATTCATTCAGGATACCCAGAGCCGTATCCGCCGAAACTGCGTTTTTTTCAAACATGCTCCTTGCAGTCTGGGTATTCATTTTCTCAAGCCCCTCTATATCTTCCTGGATCTGGGATACTTCCATGACCCCCATAGACTGGATTTTTTCCAGAATGGCTTTTCTGTCTCTTTTCAGCGCGCAGATACTTACCTTTTGCATCTGCAAAACTGCCATACATTCATCCCTCCTTTATCTATGGTCTTTTTTCTCACAGCAGCTTCTGGATCACTCCTTCAACTGCTGCGCCTTCTAGTTTCCCAGCTTTTTCTCTTAGCTGGGCCGCTTCCGCTCCGGCTTCTGCTTTTGCTGCCTCCAGCTTCTCCGCAGCGATTTTTTCAGCTTCTTTCAAAGCTTCCTGGGCCTTCCGGCCGGCATCAGCAATCATGTCGTTTTCGATCTGAACAGCTTCCATTTTGGCCTTTTCTGTCAATCGGGCAGCTTCATTTTGGGCTTTTTCTACTAGTTCTTCAGCCCTCTGCTCAGTATCTTTGATTGCCTGGATCGTATCTTTTACCAAAATATCACCACCTTCACATAATCTGATATTACTATGAATTATGCATTTTGTCAATTTATTAACATTTTTATTCTTTTTTATGTTATTATTATCTCTTTTTTCCGTCATTTTAGACATAAAAAAGGGAGATTGCATAATACATTTGCAATCTCCCTCAATCATTTTTCGCACTTTGACAATCATCCATAAAAATAGCTGCTGTATTTTTCATCCTTTAAATTACTGCTGTCAATCCACTGATAACTGGTATTGACAAAGGAATCAACCGGCAGTCCCTGGGATGCACGGACACCTGCAGTCACAGCAGCATATCCCATACCATAGGGATTCTGTGCAATAAACCCTATTTCAGTTCCATTTTCTACTGCGCTTCTCTGCTGCTCATCAGAATCAAACCCTACCACCGCAAGCTCTTTTCCGGCAGCATCTGCCGCGTTCAATACTGCATCCGAGGCTTCTTTATTAGTGCAGAAATAGCCATTCACCTCCGGATACAAAGTAAAGACCGCATTGGCCATTTCCTCCATAGTAAAGTCTGCATTTTCATGAGATACATTTACAATCTCTATATCAGGATGATTTTTTGTGATTTCGTCAGAAAATCCCCGCTCCCGGTCCTGGCTGGTCTGAGCGCTTTCAGCATGAGCCATCACAGCAATCTGGCCTTTATCTTCTATAGCTTCCGCCAGTCTCTTGGCTGCTTCCACTCCCGCTCCATAATTATCTGTGGCACATAAAGCGGAAACTGGTCCGTTATCTACGCCTGAATCCATCATTACAACAGGAATATCATTTTCCGCAGCCATCTCAAGCTGAGCCTCACAAGACTGTCTGTCAATGGCTGCAATGCAAAGGATCGTAGGATTTTCTGAAAGGACTGTGTCAATCAGATCGATCTGTTTTTCCACATCTGTATCATCAGCAGGTGCATCAAACGATACCGTAATCTGATCTTCTCCTGTATATCCCATTTTTTCATTAAGCGCTTCTACAGCATCCTCTATCCCTTCTCTCACTGTAGTCCAGAAATCATCTCTGGCGCTTTTCAGCACTACAGCAATCCGGCTTCCGGCTTCCAGTTCTAGCTCCTCAAAAGAAGTGTAGTCTACAGACCCTGCCTGGTCTTTAAGAACAGACATGGCCAAATCCTCTGTCATGTCTCTTTCCTCGTTATCTGAAGTCTCCGTATCGTCCTCGTCACTATTTTTTTCTTCCTGGCTGTCAGACTCCTGGTCTTTTTTCTGTTCCCCTGATGCATCCTCCGGTGAATTTTGTGTCTTTTCAGTGTCTTCCGTCGATGTACTTTCCTGGGTGGTATCAGGTTCCTGTTTCCTCTCTGCGCAGCCGCTGATCATTCCTGTGGCCAGCATGATACACAGAAAGGCTGCTATCGCCTTTTTCATGCTTTTACCTACCTTTACATGTTTATCCTCCAGTTAAACTACGTTTTCATTATACACGAAACTTTTTATTAGTCCAGAAGATTTCCCATTGTTTATAAATTTTTTTTAAAATCTTTGAAAAATCTTTGTAATTGTTTTTTATCCAAACAGATTCCATTCTCTGAAGATGCCATACAGCAGCAGTGCCGATAGAGGTCCCAGTATAAAACCAAATCCGCCGTATACGATCACTCCCAGATATACAGACAAAAGGATCAGCAGAGGTGAAATGCCCACCTGACTGCCTATGAGCCTCGGTTCCAGAATCTGGCGTAATCCCGCTGTCAGAATATATATAAAGAGAAGTCCTATCCCTACAGCAGACTTTCCCTGAAAAAGCAGAAAAATCCCAGCCGGTATAAGGAAAGTACCAGTTCCCAGCACCGGCAGCCCATCCAATATTCCAACCGCTAATCCCATTCCCACAAAATATGGAATCTTTAAGATCCAGAATCCTCCTGCACAGATCAGGCAGATCAGCCCGGTAATCTTAAACTGGGCCTTAATATATCCCTTTCCTCCCTCCAGCAATTCCCGCCCCAGCCTTTTTACTTTCATATAAAAATTTTTCGTTTCTAAATATTTTTGGATTGTTTCTCTCTCCTGAAGAAATAAAATTGCAGACACAATTCCTATGATCAAACCTCCCAGGACCGTAATACAAACCTTCGCCCCATCTACAGCCCGATCCATACTTAGCCCATCTTCCAGCAGATACTGCCGGAATTCCTTTACCTCTCTAAAAATATAAGCCTTGCTCTCTGCCGCCGGAATCCCGGTGAACTTTTCCACTCCCTGACAGCACTGTCCGACCAGATTTCCTGCTTCTGCTTTAATCTGAGGATAATATTTCATACATTCACTGATCTTACCGGTTATATACTCAGCCCCTATTAAGAACAGGCCGATTCCCGCAACTGTAAAGGCAAGAATAAAAAAGGCCCCATATCCGCTTTCTTTAATATGCAGCTTTCTGCTCCATATCCTCCCTGCCATAAATTTTGCCAGAGGATGCACCGCCTCGGCCAGAATCCATCCCAACAAAAAAGGGAGCATAACAGGAAAGACATATTTCATGCCTAAGATCACTCCTGCTGCAACTCCCATCTGCAAAGCAAATCTCTTTATCTTCATCCGGCCTCACCCCGCTTCCTTTTTTCTTAGTATAGGAAGAAGGGCGCCGCTTATACTATAGGAAAATTTCCATCCGGTTTTACCTGAAATTCCATCTTTTTCCCGGTTTTCGGATGAAAAAAACAAAGTCTGCTGGCACACAATCCCAAACCTTTTCTTTCACTGTCTCCGATTTCTCCCTTGTTATATTTGGTATCTCCTATAATAGGATTTCCCATATGCGCCAGCTGCACTCTGATCTGATGATGCCGTCCTGTCTTTAAATGTATTTCCAACAGACTGCATCCTTTTTCTTCTTTTAATACTTTATATTCCAATACAGCTTTTCTGCTGTTTTTTGTCTTTTTATCAACAATCCTAGAAAGATTGCTCCCTGGAATCTTTTCCATCTGATCTTCCAGTGTTCCCTCTTTATCCTCTGGTATTCCCTGAACACAGGCCAGATAAATCTTTTCCATCTGTCCTTTCTGTATCTGCTCACTGAGCCTGGCACCGCTTTTCTGATTTTTTCCAAACACTAAAATTCCCTGCACCGGCTGGTCCAGCCTGTGGACAACAGCTAAATATGCGCCCTCCCCTTTTTGAGCCAAATAATTTTTCAGTCCGCTTTCCATGTCCATAACCGAAGATCTTTTTGTCTGAACCGGTACTCCACCCGGCTTTCTGCATACAATAATGTCTTCATCCTCAAATAAAATTGATTTTTCTAAATTCAGTCCTAAAGTATTCATAATTCCTCTTACAGTAAATATTTTTTCACAAAGGAACAACCGCCATATCATCAATTTCTTTTCCGATACAACGGTTGTCCTAATGCTCTTCTTTATTCAATTTTTCAAACCTCGTTTTCTTACTAACTTCTTAATTGATATTTACCAGTAAAGATATTTCTTCTATTTAGTATCAACATCTTTTATTGATACTCTATTTAATTTTCTTTTAGATTAATACCAATCTTTTAATGGCCTTTTGCCTTTTTATTTTATTCCCCGTTTATAAATTCTATTCAGAACTTATCGAAAGTTTCATATCAATCTCTATATAGGATAATAAAAAGTTTCCAACAAACGCTTCGGACTTATTTGTTTTCCAAACATTTCTTTATATATTTCTTTTCAGTGCATCGAATCTTTTTTCTTCAAGATTCTCGAATACAACAGGCTTATTTCTACGAATACAACTCATCATATTTTTCATCTTCACAACTTCTATACACTTTCAAATGATATATAAATACTTTGTTTTTTTAAAATATATTTCTTTACATATATTTTAAAATCTCTCTATTATTTTTGTGGTAAATATTCAATATGAGGACATTCTTGATATATTTACCTGAAACTTTTTATCCTTCTTTTCTGTTTTTAGGATTTTTCCGTTTATCTTTATTTCAGGTCTTTCTTTTGGGGATTATAATGTCTTACCACTCTCATATTGATAATTTGATTCATCCGTTCCCATTGGACTAAACCTCCTTATCTTTATTAAAAAACCTTTCACCAAATTTTTACTTTTTTCCTTGGATGATTAACTTTTAATTATTATCTATAAGTCTTATTTTGTATTCTCCATACACCTAAAGTTTTATAAACAACAATTACTTTTTAATCTTTATTCCTTGTGGCCATCTTCAAAATTGATTTCTCGTTTCGAATTTTGAAATGGTTATGAAGTTTTTTATTTGGTGTTTTGTTTTTTGTTGATATTATAATACAATAACCTCCGCTATTTGTCAAGCTATTTTTCAAAAAAACTTTTATTTTTTTAAATTAATATTTCTATAAAAATTTATGCTGTAAATTAACTATATTTTTTAAAATTTTCTATACAATTATAATATTCTTAAAAATACAGGAAACTAAGTCTCATCAAGACACCTATTAGTTTCCCGTCCGCAATAAAACCGCCGCATAAGGCAGACGGAAATCTTTCTTCCTGTTCTGCCTTATGCGGCGGTGCGCTATTCTTCCTATTCTTTCAAAAGCTGTCCAGAGTTATTTCCCGGATTTATAATAATTGATCAGGCATCCCTCCAGAATGATCTCTCTCTCATCTTCTGTCATATCTCCCAGGCCAAGAGTAAACTCTTTCAGGCTGTCGCCTACTGTGTAGGCTTTCACCTCTTTTGCCCCTTCTTCCACTGCTTTGCGGATATCCGGAATAAAGAGGTAATCCCCTTTCTTAAACGGAAGTTCGCCTTCCGGAATCAGGAAGGGCAGCATTCCCCAGTTAATGAGGTTAGAGCGGTAACGCTTCGTCGCATACTCGTTAGCAATGTTTGCCCATCCTCCCAGTACCTTCTGGCAGGAAGCCGCCTGCTCTCTGGCAGAACCGTCGCCAGGTTTCACTGCAAAGATCGTACTTCCTACTCCTGTATTCTGTCTGTTCATATCCGGATAGGCTTCTTTGATCTTATCCCATACAGGTTTCAGTTCAGTAAAAGCACATGCCGGACATTCTCCCGCTTCCCTCGCTTTTTCTGCTCCCTGTACTTCCTTTGCAAGTCCTACATAGGCAGGATCCTTTCTGGAAAGAGCAAACTCTGCCAGTTTCAATGGATTAGAACGGTAAGATGAAGTTTCGCCTGAAGGTATCAGCTCATCTGTCGTAGTTACAGGATCATGGATCTCAGATACCACTTTTAATACCAGGTTATCTGTAAGACTTGGCATTTCAGGCCAGTCTTTAATATTAGGCCCGAACTGGATCTCCACTTCCGGATCTGCTTTTCCCTTACTGTCAAATACCCTGTTTTCATAAATCGTCTTATCAAAATGATACTGAGGATGTCTGTATTCTCCTGCGAATTCTGTAGCCGGTGTAAGACGTCCTTTATTTGCTGCTGTAGCCGCAATAGACCGGGCATCCATAAGAGCCACTGAGGAGATCTGTCCGTCCTGGATCTTGGATCCTTCTCTGTTCGGGAAGTTTCTGGTAGAATGCCGGATACTTAATGCATTATTGGCAGGAGTATCACCGGCTCCGAAGCAGGGACCGCAGAACGCTGTCTTTACCACAGCTCCTGTCTCAAGAAGATCCGCCAGAACTCCGTTCTTTGCCAGTTCCATATAGATAGGCGTGCTGGCAGGATAAATACTTAATGTAAAAGCATCGAAACCTATGCTGGATCCTCTCAGGATATCTGCGGCATCACAGATGTTCTCAAAACCGCCTCCGGCACAGCCTGCGATAATTCCCTGATCCACATATAATTTTCCATCTCTGACCTTATCTTTAAGAGTATATGGAATTTTTCCGTCCAGGCTCACCTGTGCTTTTTTCTCCACATCCTCCAGAATATCCATCAGGTTTGCATTCAGTTCTTCTATTGTATAGGTATTGCTTGGATGGAAAGGCATAGCGATCATAGGACGGATCTTATCCAGTTCTACATATACAAGGCCATTGTAGTAAGTCACAGGTCCCGGATTCAATTCTTTATAAGCCTGACTCCTTCCATGGATGTCATAAAAATCTTTAATAGCAGAATCTGTCTTCCAGATAGAAGAAAGACAGGTAGTCTCTGTAGTCATAACATCAATGCCGATCCTGAAATCTGCACTGAGATTTTCTACGCCCGGCCCTACAAATTCCATTACTTTATTCTTCACATATCCGTTTGCAAAAACAGCGCCTATAATGGCAAGCGCCACATCCTGAGGTCCTACACCGGGAACAGGCTTTCCTGTGAGATAGATTCCTACAACTTCAGGGCATTTAATATCATAGGTCCTTCCCAGAAGCTGTTTAACTAATTCCGGCCCGCCTTCTCCCATAGCCATCGTACCAAGAGCGCCGTAGCGGGTATGGCTGTCAGATCCGAGGATCATTTTCCCGCCTTCTGCCAGCATTTCCCTGGCAAACTGGTGAATAACCGCCTGATGAGGAGGCACATAGACTCCGCCGTATCGTTTTGCGCAGGTAAGGCCAAACATATGGTCATCCTCATTAATGGTACCGCCTACTGCGCAAAGAGAGTTATGGCAGTTTGTCAGTACATAGGGAATAGGGAATTTTTCCAGCCCTGAAGCTCTGGCTGTCTGAATGATCCCCACAAATGTAATATCATGTGAGGTCAGCTTATCAAATTTGATTCTCAGATCATCCATATTTTCTGAGGTATTGTGATCTTTTAAAATAGAATATGCAATGGTATTTTTTGCAGCCTCCTTTTTATCAGGAACTGCTTTTCCATATTTATTCTGAATGATCTCTCCGGCCTGGGGGCTGTCCGGTACAAGATCTTTTCCATCAATCAGCCACGCACCGCCATCGTATAATTTTATCATGATACTTTCCTCCATTTTCAAAGGTTTTCTATTATTATAGAAGCTATCGCTTTAAAAAGCAAGCAATTTAGCAGAATAAATTATTTGTATACAATAATACAATTTTTAAAACCTAAAACCTGATACTTCCATCTCCTGTCTTTTCATAAAAAAATCCTGGGGCTGGCACATTAAACACGTCAGGAATATTTATACATTTTAT
>DWUX01000185.1 GCA_019120545.1 Candidatus Blautia stercoripullorum
TTTTCCACTTCTTCTTTTACTACTTTATCTTTTGGAAGACGGAATTCAGGAATACCGTATACCAGAACTCCACCCGGCTGATGAAGGGCTTCGAAAATGGTTACATCATAGCCCATTTTTGCCAGATCTCCTGCACAGGTCAGTCCGGAAGGACCGGAACCGATCACTGCGATCTTATGGCCATTCTTCTCGGCAGGAGCTTCCGGCTTAATGCCGTTTTCTTTTGCCCAGTCAGCAACGAAACGTTCCAGCTTTCCGATAGAAACAGCTTCGCCTTTCACGCCTCTGATACAAACGCCTTCGCACTGGGTTTCCTGAGGACAAACACGTCCGCATACAGCAGGAAGGGCGCTGGACTGGCTGATGATCTTATAAGCTTCCGCGAAATTTCCTTCCTTCACTTCATGAACAAAAGCCGGAATATTGATAGAAACAGGACATCCCTTAATACATTTCGCATTCTTGCAGTTTAAGCAGCGGGAAGCCTCTTCCATAGCTTCTTCTTTATTATATCCAAGACAAACCTCTTCAAAGTTTGTTGCTCTTACCTTCGGATCCTGTTCTCTTACAGGAACTTTTTCTAATACGTTACCCATTATTTGTCACCTCCGCAGTTTCCGCATCCGCCGTGATGAGTATCTCCCTCACGTTCTTTCAGCAATGCTCTTCCTTCTTCAGTTTTATACATCTGCTGTCTCTTCATAGCCAGATCCCAGTCGATCTTATGACCGTCAAATTCCGGTCCGTCTACACAGGCAAATTTCACTTCTCCGCCTACGATCACACGGCAGGCACCGCACATACCCGTACCGTCTACCATAATAGGGTTCATGGATACGATAGTTGGAATGTTGTATTTCTGAGTTGTCAGACAGCAGAACTTCATCATGATCATCGGTCCGATAGATACACATTTTGTGTAGGTCTTTCCTTCTGCCATGAGGTCTTCGATCACTTTGGTAACCATACCGCTGCGGCCGTAAGAACCGTCGTCTGTAGTAATATATAAATTGCCTGCTACAGCTTCCATTTCTTTTTCCAGAATGATCAGATCTTTTGTCTTGGCGCCTACGATAACATCAGCGTCAATCCCCTGCTCATGAAGCCATTTCACCTGAGGATAAACAGGCGCAGTACCAACACCGCCGGCGACAAATAAAAGTTTTTCTTTCTTTAAATCCTCTATATCCTCATTTACAAGTTCGGATGGACATCCCAGAGGGCCAACAAAATCCTCAAAAGCATCACCTGCCTGAAGTTTTGTAAATTTCTCCGTAGAGGCTCCTACCGGCTGGAATACAATAGTGATCGTGCCCGCCTCTCTGTCATAATCACAAATGGTCAAAGGAATCCTTTCACCCTTGTCATCTAATTTTACAATGACAAACTGGCCCGGCATGCAGTGTTTTGCAACCATAGGCGCTTCTACATCCATGAGGTATACTACCTCATTAAGCTGTTGTGCTTTTAGAATCTTATACATAGTCTCCTCCTCATATTTTCTACAAAATATCGGCTTCAATCTGCATTTTTGTACAGACTCTGCTTAACTTTTCTGCTTTTGTCGATATATTGTGATGATTGCTAAAGTTAAGTATAAGACAAACCTCATAAAAATTCAATCCACTTTCTCATTAAAGTACTGAATTTTGTGCAATCTGCCTTTATACCTGCATCTTTATGTCAGATTATACATAGACTGCGCTGATCAATAGTAGAATGTACAGCTTTCGGGAACTGTTATGATGATATTTCACTGGGAATAAGTTTTTTGTTATAGATATTCCTCTATATATTTTTCAAATTGTTCCATAGACATCAGCACCTTCCTGGGTTTTGTGCCTTCTTCCTCTCCTACCACTCCGGCATCACAAAGCTGATCCATAATTCGGGCTGCACGGTTAAATCCAATTTTAAAAGCTCTCTGAAGCATACCGATAGAAGCTTTATCCTTCTCAATAATAAATTTTCCGGCATCAACAAAGTAGGCATCTCTCTCGCTGCCTGCTGAGCCATTGGCAGTTCCGCTCTCTTTTGCGGCCTCTATTTTCTTTTGAATATCCTGATCATATTCTGTATCCGGATGCTGAGCTGAAAGGTAGCCGACAACAGCGCTGACTTCCTGATCGCTGACAAAAGCTCCCTGGACTCTTGCCGGCTTTTGATAACCCTGAGGATAAAAAAGCATATCCCCTTTTCCCAAGAGTTTTTCTGCTCCATTCATATCTAAAATCGTTCTGGAATCCACGCCGGAAGATACTGAAAAAGCGATTCTAGAAGGCATATTCGCCTTGATCAATCCGGTAATAACATTTACAGACGGACGCTGAGTAGCGATGATCAAATGTATCCCCGCCGCTCTGGCAAGCTGTGCAAGGCGGCAGATCGCATCTTCTACCTCACCAGGCGCAACCATCATCAGATCGGCCAGCTCGTCTACAATAATAACGATCTGAGGAAGCTTCTTCAGCTTCTTTTCCCCTTCTGAATCCTTTAAAGCCTCTACTTTAGCATTATAACCGTTTAAGTCTCTCACATTGCATTGAGCAAATTTATCATACCGGTCCATCATCTCGGCCACTGCCCAATTAAGAGCTCCAGCCGCTTTTTTGGGGTCTGTGACCACTGGGATGAACAGATGGGGGATTCCGTTGTATGCGCTTAATTCTACCACTTTCGGGTCTATCATAATCAGTTTTACCTCATCTGGCGTTGCCTTGTAAAGAAGACTGACAATAATCGTATTAATACATACAGATTTACCCGATCCGGTAGCTCCAGCGATAAGAAGATGAGGCATTTTCCCTATATCTGCGATCACCGGTCTTCCACCAATATCCTTTCCTGCTGCAAAAGCCAGCTTGGACAGACACTGTTTAAAATCTTCCGACTGTATTAAATCCCGAAGCATTACCGTAGTATTATTTTCATTAGGAACTTCAATCCCTACCGCCGCTTTTCCCGGAATAGGCGCTTCTATACGTATATCAGTGGCAGCAAGATTTAATTTAATATCATCTGCCAGACTGACGATCTTGCTGACCTTTACGCCCTGCTCCGGCTGTATTTCATATCGCGTTACAGTAGGGCCGCAGCTTACATCTGTAATTGTTACATTTACGCCGAAATTATGTAATGTTTCCTGAAGTTTTCTGGCGGTCTCCCGTAAATGAGCGTTGGAATCCCCTCCGGTATGTTTTCCCTTCCGAAGCAAAGAAAGCGGCGGAAATTTATACTCTTTTTTTCTTCCGGCCTCTTTTGTAGCAATCTGGGTTTTAACCTCTTCCACTCCCTGCTGTATTTCCTCAGGAGAAGATTTGGGATTTTTTCCTCCTTTCTCAGGGATACTTTCATCTGTTTCTTCTGCCTTTTCTTCTTCAGGAACAGCGATTTCATCCAGATCCTGTATAAGACGGTCTGTCCTGTGTATAGGAAAGGCTTTTTCTGGAACAAAAGGCATGCTTTCTTCCAAACTTTCTGTTTTTTCCTTTTTCCCCTCTTCAGAATCGTCCTGAAATTCAAAGACACTTCTCAGGAATTTTTCTTTCTTTTCTTTCTTCTTTCCTTTTCCGGAAACATTAAGCTCCTCTTCATCCTGAACAGTTCTTTCTCTGCGGCGGCGGCGCTTCTCCTCCAGTTCTTCCTGCTTTTCTTCCTCTTCCCGACGGATCCTTGCAGCTTCTTTTCTTTCTTCTTGTCTCTTGGCCGCTCTTTCATAAAGGGAACGGCTGAATTTTCTGATCATATCAAAAATAGACTTTTGAGTAATAAGAACCAAAGAGATCATCAATGCCGCAATAATAATCGCGTAAGTACCCGCAGCGCCAAAAGCGATCACACATAGACGGCATAGTACGCCTCCTAAAATTCCACCGCCGGTCTTATACTCGGCAGAAATATCAAAATAAGTTCCCAGATCGTCCTCCAGCAGTCCGCCTTCTGTGATCATCTGCATAAACATACACGCTGTGATAAAAAGCAGGGCAAAGCCTCCCATTTTCCGATATGCTCTGGGATTTCTGCTGTTGGAAATCACAAAGGCAGTTCCTATAAACAGAAAAAAAGGCAGAGGATAGCATACTAATCCTACCAGTCCGAAAAAGAAGCTGCTGATGGCATTTCCTACAGATCCTCCTATGCCGAAATTACTGACAAGAAGAACCGCTGACAGCGCCAATATGATCCATAAAATAATTTCAGTTTCCATACTGCGGCTGTCATATACTTCTTTTTTTCCTGTCTGCCCTTTTGTCCTTGTTGTTTTTTTCTTTTTTCTTCCTGTAGCGCCTTTTTTCGCTGCCATTTTTATTCTCCCCTTAATATTCTTCTGTCTGCTTTATGAAAACAAGATACTTCCCACTGCTGTAACGCCGCCTATAATAAAACAGTAGACAGAAAAGCCATAAAATTTTTTGTTCTGCAAAACTTTCATCATTTTTCCAATACAGAAATATCCTGCAATTCCCGCTGCTGCTGCTCCAAGAACGTAACATCCCAGCAGACCCCATGTCATCGGAATTGAAGGAAGCTGGGTGCATTCCAGAATAAACGCTCCAATAAATACAGGGATTGCCAGAAGAAGCGTATATTTTATCGCGAATTTTTTCTGAAATCCATATGCCAGACACACTGCCAGCGTAATTCCCAGACGGGATACTCCTGGAAATACGGTCAGTCCTTGAAGGACTCCAATCACAAAGGCTGCAGAATAACTGACATCTTTCGGTATTTTTCTGCCTCTTGGAAAAAAATCAGCAACCAGAAGGATGATCCCAGTGATCAGCATTCCTACCGCCGGCGTAAAAAGGCTGTTTCCTGCAAATATTGCTGCATTTTCCAAAAGATATCCTTCGATCACCGTGGGAACAGCGGATACAATTAATAATAAGAATAGTTTCCTATAATTATTGGAGACTATTCTTTTATATCTTCTGGCGTCTTTTTCATGCCGGTTATGACGATATATCCTGAAATTTTCTGTAATATCATATATTCCTCGGCATATTTCTATAAAAAGTTTTTTTACTTCCCTGCGTAAAGCCGCAAAAACAGCGATCAGAGTAGCAAGATGGACTGCCGCTGCAAAGGGAAGGCCGGATACATCTTTTATATTTAACAGATTCTCTATAATCGCCAGATGACCTGAGCTGCTCACAGGAATAAATTCCGTAATTCCCTGGATCAGTCCCAGAAACAGTGCTTCGATTATTGTCATTGCTTTATCCTCTTCTTTTGTAATTTTTCATAATTCTCAACAGCTTATTTTATCATAAATTCTGTACTGGCACAACCAATAAAGTTTCATTTCCGTTATCGGCATTTTCTTTTTTCAATCAATTCATATAATTTCTGCATGGCCTCTTTGATTCCTCCGGTCTCGTCTATCAGTCCTTCTTTTACCGCTTCTTCGCCTTCAAGCATAGTCCCCACATCTTTTACCAGCTGGGAAGTATCCAACATCAATTCTTCAATCCGTTCTTTTTTCATTTTTGAATGTTCCGCTATAAAGCGGGTGATCCTGTCCTGGATTTTTTCCATATTTCGATAGGTCTGCATTACGCCGATAAACATCCCGCTGCTGCGGACCGGATGAATTACCATTGTAGCACTTGGCACTATAAAAGAGTAGTCAGCTGACACCGCCATTGGAACACCTATGGAATGCCCTCCTCCAAGTACCAGAGAAACCGTAGGCTTACTCATAGATGCGATCATTTCAGCTATGGCCAGTCCTGCTTCTACATCTCCCCCTACTGTATTCAGCAGGATCAACAGTCCGTCTGTCTCCCGACTGTCCTCGATAACAGCCAACTTAGGAAGGATATGTTCATATTTTGTGGTTTTACTGTTATTAGGAAGACATTCATGGCCTTCTACCTCTCCTATGATTGACAACAGCTGAATATGATATTTCTTCTCATTATCTTCCAGCATAGCTTCGCCGAACTCCTGAATCTGCTGATTCTGCTCCTGGACGGCTTCCAGCCTATCTTCTTTCTTGTCAGACATAAAAATACCTCCAGATTCACTTTCTGGAGGTATTATGTGTATCCTTATTGATTTTATTCTTCGTCCCAGTTGTTCCACACATCCGTCACGTCATCATCATCTTCCAGCAGATCAAGAGTCCTCTGAAGATTTTTAATATCCTGTTCATCTGTAAGTTTCACATAGGTCTGAGGGATCATTGCGATCTGTGCTTCTGCCATAGGAATTCCTTCCTGTTCTAAAGCTTCTCTTACTTTGCTGAAATCATCCGGATCCGTAATGATTTCATAACTGTCCTCTTCTTCTGAAAAATCTTCAGCCCCTGCATCTAAAGCGGTCATCATAAGATCATCCGGATCCATTTCACATTCTTCTTTATCAATTATGATCTGTCCTTTTTTATCAAACATAAAAGAAACAGAACCTGGAGTTCCAATATTTCCATTGCCTTTAGTAAAAGCGCTTCTTACATTTCCCGCTGTACGGTTTTTATTATCTGTAAGAGTCTCGACAATGATCGCCACGCCGCTGGGGCCATAGCCTTCATAAGTCAGTTTTTCGAAATTATCAGCATTTGCATCTCCAGCAGCTTTTTTAATTCCTCTTTCAATAGTATCATTAGGCATGTTATTGGCCTTTGCCTTAGCGATCACATCTCTCAATTTACTGTTATTGGCAGGATCTGGTCCTCCTTCTTTTACGGCAACCACAATTTCTCTTCCGATCACAGTAAAGATTTTACCTTTTTTTGCGTCGTTTTTTTCCTTTTTATGTTTTATGTTTGCAAATTTTGAATGTCCTGACATGTTTCTTCTCCTCTTTCTTCTTCGGGCAGCTTTTCCACCCTGACTTTTTGTATTGTATTATTTTCCACTCCAAGAATGGTAAATAAATAACCTTTTGTCCTGATTTCTTTATCTTCTTCTATATTCGGCACATGTCCTAAAACAGAGGTAAGATATCCATTCAGCGTATCAAACTCGTCCGTTTCATCAAAATCCGAGCCCAGCACCTCGTCAACTTGTTCCAGAGGCGTAAATCCATCCATGATCAGAGAATCATCGGTCTGAACATGGATAAACTGTTCTTCTTCATCATATTCATCCAGGATATTTCCTACGATTTCTTCCAGGATATCTTCCATTGTCACAAGACCTGCCGTCTGTCCATATTCGTCCACTACAATAGCCATATGGATTTTTTTTGCCTGCATGGCCTTAAAAAGCTCATTGATATTTCTGGTTTCCGGAATATAAGAAGCCTCGCGGATAAGATTCGGAATGACGCCGATAGCCAGATCTCCGCAGTGAGAAAACGACATCTGCCGCATGGCATCTTTTAAATGAAGAATACCCACAATATTATCCAGATCCTCTCTATATACAGGATATCTGGAGTTGCTGTTATTCAGCATAAATTCCAGCGCTTCTTTTAATGGGGTATTCTCATCCAGACCATTGATATTTTTTCTGTGCGTCATAATATCCTGTGCTTCTGTTTCGGAAAACTCCATTATATTCTGTATCATTTCTGCCTCATCTTCCTCTATGACGCCTTTTTCGTGGGCATCATCTACCATAGAAATGATTTCTTCTTCTGTCACCTGGTCTTCGTGACGATGGGGATCTACTCCGAAAAGCCGGACCACACCGTTGGATATCTTCAAAATAATAAAGGTCAGAGGCGTAAATAAACCCACAAAAAAACGAACGATGCCTGCCGTCCGATATACCCATCTCTCCGGATTATTGTTAAAAATTTTTTTGGCAGAAACTACACCAAGTGAAACTAGAAGGATCAAAGCAAAAACAACCACTAAAAAAACAGAACCTGCCATGATCCCCCAGTCTGGGACCTTCAGCCCCGCGGTCCGAACAGCCCACATGCCTCCCTCATATACATAAGGAGTGATCCCGCTGATTCCTATGTAGCCGGTCAAAATGCTTAAAAGAGTAGCGGTTGTCAAAATCGTGTTAACAATGGGAACCGGATGATTCATTGCTTTCAGAAGCCATATGGATTTCTTATCCTGATCCTCCGAAGCCTTTTTTTCTATTTCATTTTCACTTATTTTTTGAACGGCAGCGCCGAATCCGTATAAAACCCCATTGATAATAATAAACAAGACAAAAAATATCAAAGCCCATAAAGGGCCGCTACTATCGTCCATAAACTTTTTCTATTCCTTCTTCCTGTATCTTTATTACTGCTTTTCAGCAGTTTGTTTCCAGGCCTTCATCCATTACTGACGCTGCCTTGAAACATCCAAGCATGTCCTTTCGGCAGACAGCCTGCAGAAATAAAATACCATTTTCTATTACATTCGTCAAGATTTCCCGGCAAAAACCACTGTAAGAAGGGATTATGTAGGAAGTTCCAGGCTAATGCACAGGGCATGATTCACCTTTTGAAGTATCTCTGCATCCAAATGACATACCTTATCCCGCAGCCTGCGTTTATCAATCGTACGCAGCTGTTCCAGAAGAATCACAGAATCTTTTACAATGGCATAAGAAGCCGCATCGATTTCTATATGTGTAGGCAGTTTCGCTTTATTCATCCTGGATGTAATAGCTGCGCAGATTACCGTAGGACTATGTTTGTTGCCGACATCGTTCTGAATGATCAGAACTGGTCTGATGCCTCCCTGCTCGCTCCCAACAACAGGACGCAGATCAGCATAAAAAATATCACCTCGTTTGATAACCACAGATTTCACACTCCGATTTTATGTTCAGTTTAAGAACCTCCTCAAGCCCTTGGCAGAGGCTGCTCCTGTCTGATATAATTCTACCCAGATTTTTTGTGTGTATTCATGTATTATCCAAGGTATTTTTATATTATAGCTTTTCCTCCTTTAAAATAAATCCTGGGAACCCTTTTACTGATACAGCAGGCAAATTCATAATTGAATCTTCCTGACAATTCACCCAGTTCTTCCATGGTGATCTGCTGATCGCCGCTTTTTCCCAGAAGGATCACTTCATCCAGTTCCCGGGCTTCCGGAATTTCTGTCACATCCACCATAAACTGATCCATACAAATTCTGCCTAAAACCGGCGCCTTTTTCCCTCTGATCAAAACCCATCCTTTATTTGAAAGGCCTCTGGCATAACCATCAGCATAACCTACAGGAATCGTGGCTACTCTTGTCTCCTTTTGGGTAGTATAGGTGCCTCCGTAGCTGATCTGGACTCCCGGCTCCAAAGTTTTTATGTACGCAATATGACTTTTCAGTGTCATCAGCGGCTTTAAGGGAACCGGCTCCTTTTCCACATCCTCTGAAGGATACAGACCATAAAGAATTATGCCGGCCCGCACTGCATCCATATTTGCTTCCGGCATACGGATGATCCCCGCACTGTTAGAACAATGGCACAGGGGGATTTTTAGACCGGCCTCTTTCAAAGCTTTTTGAAATGCCTGATACTTCTCAAGCTGCAGGTATGCAGGTGTTTTCTCTTTTTCGTCAGCTCTTGCAAAATGAGTGAAAAGCCCCTCTATTTCAAGACCTGGAAGACGGGATATTTCCAGAATCTCAGGAACAGCCTTTTCCAGATCGCGGTAACCGATACGGCTCATACCTGTATCGATCTTTATATGGGCTTTTACTGTTTTTCCCTTCCTTAATGCCGCCTGAGACAGTTTCTTTGCCATAGAAAGTTTGAACACTGTAGGCCGCAGTTCTTCTTCTGCGATCAGATCATAATCTTCTTCGTAGGTATATCCCAGGATCAGCAGAGGCTTTTTGATTCCTCCGCGGCGCAGCTCCATTGCTTCTTCCACTGTAGCTACAGCAATCCCCCAGACCCGCGGCTCTTTTTCAGCCTCTTTTGCAAGAGGAAGAGCCCCGTGGCCATAACCATCTGCCTTTAATACCGTAATAATCTGAGTTTCTTCTTTTATATTATTCTTTATACTGTTCAGGTTAAATATAAACGCATCCAGATCAATATCCGCCTGGATCCTGCTTGGTAAATTCATTTGTCTATCCTCTCTTTTTCAAGTTTCTTTAATATTTCAGCTGCATAATCGGCTATGTCTTTTGCCAGCAGGCCTGCACGGCCTTTTTCCAGAGCAGCCATATCCCCTGCTGCCCCATGGAGATAAGCTCCCAGGCATGCGGCTTCCAAAGCTGGGATCTGCTGAGCTAGAAGTCCAAGAATAATTCCGGTAAGTACATCTCCGCTTCCGGCGGTAGCCATGCCGTCATTTCCAGAAAGGTTGAGAAAAATCTGTTCTTTCTTTCTGGCTATTACAGTTTTTGCATCTTTGCAGACCAGCACAGTATTCAGATTCTCAGCCGCTTCTCCTGTGATATTTAAAGGATCTTTTTTCCACATCGAAGGGGGAACTCCTGTAAGACGATAAAATTCTCCCAGGTGAGGAGTCAGAATAATCTCCCTTGGATAATTCCGCAGCAATTTTTCTTTTCCCTTTAAAAGATTGATCCCGTCTGCATCAATGACTAAAGGTTTCTTACCCTTCGTCAATAAAATTTCCAGCATATTTTCTGCTTGTTTTCCAGTGCCGATCCCCGGACCGATTCCAAGCACATCTGCCCATTCCATGCCTTTCTGCAGCAAATCTTCTAAATCTGTATCTTTATCATACAGCTGCAGCATAGCTTCAGGAAAGCCTGCAAATAGAGGCTTGTTCTCCCGGGCCGTGCATATTTTTATCATTCCTGCTCCGGTTTTCATAGCTGCATATCCGCTTAAAAAAGCAGCGCCGAAAATTTCTCTGCTTCCTGCCGCCAGAAAAATCTTCCCAAAGGTTCCTTTGTTTCCATCTGGTTTTCTCTTAATCTGTTTCAGGTCTTCTAAAGTACAGGCCAAAATTTCCGGCTTTATGCCTATTCTCGGATCTTTATAGATGCCCACGTCAGCGACTATGATTTTTCCGCCGTACAAAATGCCGGGATAAAGGCAAAGACCGATTTTTCTGTATCCGAAGGTTACTGTCAGATCTGCTTTCACAGCGGCTCCCAATACTGCCCCGGTATCTGAACTGATTCCAGATGGAATATCTACAGATACTACCTTACCCTTAAATTCATTAACCTGAAGTATCGCTTCCCGGTATTTCCCGGCTACTTCTCTTGACAGCCCCACCCCGAAAACAGCATCTACTATAGTAGTATATTCATCAGGAAGAAAAGTATTGACAAAGGAAAGTCCATATTTTTTCCCAATTTCTATCTGTTTTTTCATTTCTTCTGTAAAATGGTCCGGATTTCCTATAATACAGACATCCGCTTTATAGCCAGCTAAAAAAAGAAGACGGGCAATCACAACGCCATCTGCTCCATTATTTCCTCCGCCGCACAAAACAAGGGTTTTATCCAGAGACAGCTTTTCTTTCAGCATTTCCTGATATACGGCTACCCCTGCCCTCTCCATCAGCACCAGAGAAGGGATCCCCATTTCCTTTATAGTATAAGCATCCAATTCTTTCATCTGGTTTCCTGTTACCAGCGCTTCCATACCGTTTACCGCCTTTCTGCCTGATTGTTCCGCTCCTGCATACAGAAAAACTGCCGCAAAATTTCTTTCACAGCAGCTTCTCTCCGTTATTTTTTATCTTTATGTTCTGATACATAACAATTCAAATTATAGGACAGACGCATAAGGCTTTCAGATAAATGCACATTTTCCACGATCACATCTTCAGGGACATCCAGATCCAGGTGTGCAAAGTTCCAGATTGCTTTTATTCCGTACTTCACCAAAAGATCTGCTGTTTCTGCAGCATTATTCTTGGGAAGAGTAAGGGTTGCGATCTGTACATCATGAGTCTTCAGAAATTCAGGAAGTTCATCCATCATACGTATTTCATTTCCTCGTATAGAGATTCCCTTCAGAACTGGATTCACATCAAATATCCCCACAACTTTAAAGCCTCTTTTTTCAAACTGTACATAATTTGCCAGAGCCTGTCCAAGATTTCCTGCACCTATAATGATCATATGGTGTGTCTTGTCCAGCCCCAGGATTTTCCCGATTTCCGTATACAGATATGGGACATTATAGCCATATCCCTGCTGTCCGAAACCACCGAAATTATTCAGATCCTGACGGATCTGAGAAGCGGTTACCCGCATTTTTTCACTGAGTTCGTTGGAAGAAATCCGCTCCACACCCTCTTCCAAAAGTTCTCCTAAATATCTGTAATAGCGGGGTAGTCTTCTAATCACTGCTTTTGATATACCTTTATCGTCCACGACAAACCCTCCTAATAAAAAGAACATATTTAATATATATTATATAGAATTGTTAAAATAAAGTCAATTATAATTCCTTTTATCAGTTGTCAAATTCTGATTTTTCGTTATAATAGAAAGGCAGACTTTAATGATAAATATTAAGGAGACTACAACGAATGATACTTGCATGTCAGAATATTGAAAAGTCCTTTGACGGGGAGCTTCTGCTGCATGATGTGAACTTTCATATAGAAGAACGGGAAAAAGCTGCTCTCATCGGCATCAACGGCGCCGGAAAATCTACTCTTTTAAAAATCATCATGGGAGAAATAGCTCCAGACGAAGGGCAGGTGATCCTAGCGAAAGGAAAAACTGTCGGCTACCTGGCGCAGCATCAGGAAATAGACAGCCAACTTTCCATATACGACTCTCTTTTGGAAATGAAACAGCATGTCCTGGATATGGAACGGGGTATGCGGGAATTAGAAGAGGAAATGAAGCAGGCCGAAGGTGAAAAGCTTTCCAGGATCATGGAATCTTATTCCCGCCTTACACAGAAATTTGAACAGGAAAACGGCTATGCCTACAAAAGTGAAATAACCGGAGTATTGAAAGGCCTTGGCTTTGAAGAGAAAGACTTTAATAAAATGGTTTCTACTCTTTCCGGAGGACAGAAGACCCGGGTAGCTCTTGGCCGTCTTCTTCTTTCCAGTCCGGATATCATTCTGCTGGACGAACCTACCAACCATCTGG
>DWUX01000186.1 GCA_019120545.1 Candidatus Blautia stercoripullorum
CTAAGAGATGGCTGTCTCTGGGGCCGTTATCTTTTCAGCCTTCTGAATTTGCAAAGGTGGCAGTGATCCTTCTGCTGTCCTGGGTGATCACAAGAGGAAAAGAAGAAGACAGAGGAATCCTGCATATGGCAGGAAAGATGGCAGTCCTTTTGCCTATTGTGGGACTGGTGGGGACAAATAACCTAAGTACAGCGATCATTATACTGGGAATCGGCGTGATCCTGATTTTTGTGTCTAATCCCAGATATCTTCCTTTTGTAGGAATCGGGGCCGCAGGGATCTTGTTTATCGGAATTTTTCTGGGAATGGCCAGCTACCGTCTGGAACGTCTGGCTATCTGGCGAAATCCGGAGGCTTATGAAAAAGGGTTTCAGACCATTCAGGGGTTATATGCCATAGGAAGCGGAGGGATCTTTGGAAAAGGGCTGGGGAGCAGCCTGCAGAAACTGGGTTTTGTACCAGAGGCCCAGAACGATATGATCTTCTCAATTATCTGTGAAGAAACAGGCCTTGCGGGAGGATGTCTGGTAATCCTTATTTTTGCACTTCTGATCTGGCGGCTGATGGTTACCGCCACTCATGCCAAAGATCTGTGCGGCAGTCTTATTGCCGCCGGTATCATGGGACATATGGCAATCCAGGTGATCCTGAATATTGCCGTGGTTACAAATTCAATTCCCAATACAGGGATTACTCTTCCTTTCATAAGCTATGGGGGAACTTCCGTATTGTTTCTTCTTGGAGAGATGGGAATCGCTCTGGCCGTGAGCCGTCAGAGCAAGAGATAAAATCACCAAAAAGGAGGAACTGCATAGAATAATTACCAGATACAGTTTTTCCGGAACGGAATTTAAGAGGAGTGTGTGGCTTGAAAGGAATAAGGATCACAGGACAGATTCCTTTAGACGGTGAAGTAAGAATACAGGGATCAAAAAATGCGGCACTGCCTGTTATGGCGGCCGCTCTTTTAAATAGGGGAACAACGGTGCTGAAAGGCTGTCCTCGTATATCAGACGTCTTTCTTATGGAAAAAATCCTCAGAGGTCTTGGAGCCGGGACCAGGTGGCAGGGAGATTCCCTGGAAATTTGTGCTGATCAGATCTCATCCTGTGAGGTGGAACGGGAGTTGGGAGAGAAAATGAGGTCTTCTATCGTCCTTTTAGGGAGCCTTTTAGGAAGATGCAGAGAAGCTGTCCTGCCTTTTCCGGGAGGCTGTGTAATAGGAGCGAGACCGATTGACCTGCATCTGAGCGCTCTTAAAACTCTGGGAGCAGAATTTGCAGAAAAAGACGGCAGACTTTACGGAAGAACCAGCCAGATGAAAGGAGGAACGGTTTTTTTTCGAAAATCAAGCGTAGGGGCTACAGAAAATGCTGTTCTGGCCGCAGTATGCGGAGAAGGAACAACTGTAATAAGAGGATGTTCAAAGGAGCCGGAAGTAGGGTGGCTGTGCTGTTTCCTGAATCAGGCCGGAGCCAGGATCAGCGGGATCGGAACCTCCTGTCTGGTGATCCGGGGGGTTCCGAGGCTGCACGATACGGTTTTTTCTATACCTTCTGACAGAATTACGGCAGGCACTTATGTATGCGCCAGCGCCATTACCAGAGGAAAGGGGATTCTGGTAAAGCCGCCGGTAAAAGAAATGAAAGCGATGCTTACGGCTTATGAGAAAATAGGTGGACAATATGTGTATAACAGTGGTAAACTGTTTTTGTGCAGTCAGAAAGCATCCAGACCGATTCATTGGCTGGAAACCCAGATTTATCCAGGATTCCCTACGGATCTGCAGTCGATATTTCTGGCTGTCCTTGCCTGCGCACAGGGAAACAGCCAGATCAAGGAATCTATTTTTGAAGACCGCTTTAAAGTAGTGCCTCAGCTTCAGAAAATGGGGGCACAGATTGAAGTGGAGGAACAGATTGCCAGGATCAGGGGGGGAAAACTCAGAGGAACCAGAGTAAAAGCAGAAGAACTCCGGGGAGGAGCTGCTCTGGTGATCGCCGGATTGGGAGCAGAGGGAGAGACCTATGTGGAAAACCGGGAATTTGTGGAAAGAGGATATGAGGATATCTGCAGAGATTTGAATTGTCTTGGAGCGAGAGTAAGGAAAGATTAGGGGAGAAGCTTTATGAGCAGAAGAAAACTGTACAGGATCATCATAGAAGCCGGAGCCGCAGCCTTGCTGATTTTTGTTCTGGTATTTTTCCTGGGGTTCCGGGTTACCAGCGTGCAGGTAGAAGGCAACAGTTTTTATACAGATGATCAGATAAAGAATATGGTGATCAATGTGCCGCTGGCCAAAAATTCGATTTTAGCCGGTTTTATTAATACTGAAAAAAGTACCAAAGATGCCTCGATGATTGACAGTATCAGGATTTCCAGGATAAACAGAAATACTCTTCTCCTTCAGGTAGAAGAAAAACAGATGATCGGATATATTGAATTCCAGGGCCAGTGTGTGAATTTTGACAGGCAGGGGATCATTCAGATCATTACAGATGCACCTTTGGAAAATGTTCCTAAAATTGAAGGCATTGATGTAAAGGAAGCTGTACAGGGAGAAAGGCTTTCCGGAATCAGCCGGACGAAGCTCAATACTATCCTCAGTGTGGGAAAGATGCTGGAAAAGATGGAGAACAAACCGGACAGGCTGGGATTTAATGAACTGAATCAGCTGGTAATGTATTACGGCGATATAGAGGTGCGCCTGGGGGATGATGAAAACATGGATGAAAAGATCAACCGTCTCGTAGGAATCCTTCCGGAGCTGGAGGGAATGTCGGGGATCCTTCATCTTGAGAATACCACGGAGGATTCGGAGTCTGTAGTCTTTGATGATTCGACCCAGGAAGAGGAGGTACGGCAGGATCAGGAAACAGATGGAGAAAATGATCAGGAGGACGCTTCCGGACTTGAGTATAGTGATGGTTCCGATTCCGCAGATACCAAGAGTAGAGAAAATGGCTGAATGTTAACAAAAATTTTATGAAAAAGTGAAAATTTCGGTTGATTAATTTAAAAAAAAAAGATATTATATATCTATATGTAAAGCTTAACTAGATGACACAAACTGATACATACCGGTTCTGCCGGAGAAGTGAAAATAGGAAAAAAATGTGAAATAGCATTTAAGACCATACAAGGGAGCTAAAGGAGGAAATACCGTGTTAGAGATTATGACAAATGAAGCCGAATCATCAGCAAAAATTATAGTGATTGGTGTAGGCGGTGCAGGAAATAATGCAGTAAACAGAATGGTTGAGGAAGCCATTGGCGGCGTTGAGTTTATAGGAATAAATACAGATAAACAGGCCCTGACTTTATGCAAGGCTCCTACGATCATCCAGATCGGGGAGAAGCTCACAAAGGGACTTGGAGCCGGAGCAAAGCCTGAAATCGGTGAAAAAGCTGCGGAGGAAAGCATTGAGGAGATCAAACAGGCTATCCAGGGAGCAGATATGGTATTTGTAACCTGCGGTATGGGCGGCGGCACAGGAACAGGTGCTGCGCCGGTAGTTGCAGGCGTGGCAAAAGAAATGGGCATCCTTACCGTAGGTGTTGTTACAAAGCCCTTCCGTTTTGAAGCAAAGACACGTATGAGCAATGCCCTGACTGGAATTGAAAAATTAAAAGAAAGCGTAGATACCCTGATCATTATTCCAAACGACCGTCTTCTGGAGATCGTAGACCGCCGTACTTCCATGCCGGAAGCTCTGAAAAAAGCCGATGAAGTCCTTCAGCAGGCTGTCCAGGGTATTACAGACCTGATTAATCTGCCGGCACTGATCAATCTGGACTTTGCAGATGTTCAGACAGTTATGATCGATAAGGGCATCGCTCATATCGGTATCGGTGAAGGCAAAGGCGATGATAAAGCTATGGAAGCCGTTCAGCAGGCTGTATCCAGTCCGCTTCTGGAGACTACTATCGAAGGCGCTTCTCACGTGATCATCAATGTATCCGGAGATATTTCTCTGATGGATGCCAACGATGCGGCAAGCTATGTACAGAATCTGACAGGAGAAGATACCAATATTATCTTTGGTGCCCTTTATGATGACAAGGAAGCAGATTATGTAAGAATTACAGTGATCGCCACAGGCCTGGACGATGAAACAGCCAGAAAGGCCAGTGTTTCAAGAGACAAGAAATCCGGGAAATCAGACCGGGGAGGAAAGGGACAGACAGCGAGACAGCCTCAGAAGCAGGAACAGCAGCCTTCTTCTTACCAGGCTCAGCCATTCCGTCAGCCTGCATTCCAGCAGCCGCAGTTTAAGAGTACTGTGCAGCAGAAAGACATTCAGATACCGGATTTTCTGAAAAACAGAAGATAGGATGTTATATTAAGGAGCTGTCGCATTAGTCATACTATCGATTTTGATTAATGCGGCGGCTCCTTTTCCTATTATAAAGTGAAATTTTGAAGGAGAATATATGAAACAGGGATTAACCCATTTTGACGAAAAAGGAAATGCACGGATGGTAGATGTTTCCGGAAAGAAACCTACCAGCCGGACCGCTTTGGCAAAAGGCAGCATCCTGGTCAGCAGAGAGATCATGGAGGCTGTTTCGGAAAAAAGAGTAGAGAAGGGAGATGTGCTGGCAGTTGCCCAGGTCGCAGGGATCATGGCAGTAAAGCAGACGGCTTTTTTGATCCCTATGTGTCATACTCTTATTTTGGAAAAATGCCAGGTGGAATTTGAAATTCTGCCGGAGGAAAATAAGATCACCGCATACTGCAGAGTGAAATGCCAGGGAAAAACAGGGGTGGAGATGGAGGCTCTTACAGGGGTTACCGGAGCTCTGCTCACTATATACGATATGTGTAAAGCAATTGATAAGCGGATGGAGATCGGGGAGATTCATCTGGTAGAAAAGACCGGAGGAAAAAGCGGAAATTTTAAGTTTTGAAAGGAGAAAAAATGAGACGGGCAGCAGTTCTTACTTCCAGCGATACAGGTTATACAGGTGAAAGAGAAGATATCAGCGGAAAGGTTATATGCGAGATCCTGGAGCGGGAAGGATATCAAATTGTATATCAGAAGATCCTTCCTGACGACAGGGCGCTTCTTGGAGCGGAGATGGCAAGGATAGCAGATGAAGATATTGCAGATTTACTTTTGACTACAGGCGGAACCGGATTTTCTAAAAGGGATGTTACTCCGGAAGCTACGGAGGACGTATGCGAGAGAATGGTGCCGGGAATACCTGAGGCTATGCGGATATGCAGTATGCAGGTAACCAAGAGAGGCATGCTCAGCAGGCAGGCGGCAGGCATCCGTAAGGGCACTCTGATCATAAATTTGCCAGGAAGTCCTAAAGCTGTAAGAGAATGTCTGGAATATATCATAGAACCGTTAGGTCATGGAATCGATATTCTGAGAGGAGACTCTTCCAACTGCGGAGGATGAGAAGAAAGGAAACAATTATGAAAACAGTAAAGGTGAAAGAAGTAGAGATCGGGAGGGGAATTCCTAAAATTTGTATTCCGATCACAGGAACAACCCGGGAAGAGATACTTCTGGATGTGGAAGAAATTTTAAAGCAGAAGCCGGATCTGGCAGAGTGGAGAGCAGATTGTTACAAGGAGGGAGAGAATGGTGAAAAAGTCCTGGAAATGTTGAAGACAATAACTGACAGATTAGGACAAATCCCCCTTCTTTTTACTTTCCGCACAGCAAAAGAGGGAGGAAGCCGGCAGATTTCCTTTGAGGATTATGTAAAGCTGCTGAATCTGGCTGCAGCCGCAGGACTTACAGATCTTGTGGATGTAGAAGTGTTTTTTCAAAAGACTTCAACTCCTAAACTGGTAAAACAGCTTCAGGATCAGGGAGTGAAAGTGGTGGCTTCTAATCATCATTTTGAAGGTACTCCTTCCAGAACGGAACTTGTGGAAATCCTGGAAAATCTTCGGGAAAGCGGGGCAGATATTCTGAAAATGGCAGTCATGCCTAAAAATTTTCAGGATCTTTTGCGCCTGATGGAAGTGACACAGGAAGGCAGGGAAAAATATGAACGGCCGCTGATTACCATGTCTATGGGGAAAATCGGTTTTCTGAGCCGGATCTGTGGAGAGATCACCGGTTCTGCCGTAACCTTTGCAGCGGGACGGAACGCTTCGGCACCGGGACAAGGCGGTGCAGAGCCTATGAGGAATATATTAAACAGTATCCATGAAATTTTAAAAGATACTTGACATAAAACAGGTAACATAAGATAAAAAAACAGGAACAGGCTGTCGAAAAGATTTTGGATTTATCCAAGCCGTTTTGACAAAATCAGCACCCCCTGACCACTATAATGGACATTGCTTATTCCAGATAAGTAAGAGAGTCATGTAGAGGTT
>DWUX01000187.1 GCA_019120545.1 Candidatus Blautia stercoripullorum
CCAAAACATTCAACCGCTACGCTTCCCGCATAAGTGGCAATGACATCTGTATCAATCGTAATTTTTCCTAAACCTGTATCAACAAATCCATTCATGCCGGACACCTCCATAATTTTATATAAGCTATTCTAACATATCTTTTCCTAAAACGAAATAATAATTTAATTTTTTTAGAATTTTACTTGCAAATTAAAATCTAATCTGCTAAAATAGCTAGTGTTGTGAGTTTGTTTATACGGACTTAATATATATTTAGGGAGGTGCTACCATGGCAAGATGTGCTATTTGTGACAAAGGCGCTCATTTCGGAATTAATGTCAGCCATTCTCATAGAAGAACAAACAAAATGTGGAAATCCAATATTAAATCTGTAAAGGTTAAGACAGAAAACGGAAATGCAAAGAAAATGTATGTTTGTACTTCCTGCTTAAGAAGCGGTAAAGTAGAAAGAGCATAATAGTTTTGATTAATATAAACAGGTCCTGCTTTAAGGCAGGACCTGTTTTTTTATATCTAAATCTCATCGGACATTTAATCCCTAGAATACAGATTCCCCGTCAGGCCAGAGGCCGTATCTGTTCAGCAGCAAAATAGATTATACCCTGCCAGGAGACACAGGGAAGCCACTATCAGCATAAAAAAAGTTTTCGGAAAAATCAGAGCGATAAAAAGCCCTGCTCCCACACAAAACAGTGCAAGTCCCCACACTCTGCGCATAATCTGCTTCTCCTTTATCTCTTAATTACAGTATATGCAGGATGTAGGGACTCATTATACTCTTTTATTTTTCCTTTTTCTCTTCTTCTGTTTTTTCCTCAGTTTTTTCATCTTCCTCGGAAAGAACTACTTCACTTTTCTTTCCATCTGTAAATTTATTAAGAAAATCAGGTACCATATCAAGGATTTTCGTAAGTCCATCCTGATTTTTTATATTAACCAGCTTGGTCACGCCTCCTGAAATAACCAGTACCGCACTGGGAGAAACTTTTCCTCCCATTCCGCCGCCTCCATTATTTTTCTTATCGCTTGAAAAAGCTCCCGCTCCTACCCCGAAAGTCACATCTACAAGAGGAAGAATAATCGTATCTCCCACAGTGATCGCATCTCCAACGACAGTCTTCGTGGTAATAAAGCTGTCCATTCCTTTAAACAAAGATTCTACTGTAGATTGAAAGTTATTTTCTGAAGCCATAAACTGGTTCCTCCTTCATGTTAATTAAAATGCCTGATAATATAACGGACGTCCCTACTGCGGATGATTCTTAAAGCTGAAATCAGCAGAAAAATACCGTATATCCTTCCTTTAAAAAATACTGTTCCTTCTAAAACAGTCTGATCAAAACATGGCTCTATGTTAAAATTTTCCCCATACAAAGGATAAAATATGCCTGCCGCTCCCAGAATTTCTCCGGTAAGACAGGGATCCTCTGTCCCCAATTTTATAGAACCCTTTATTTTTCTGGGGCTTCCATGAGCCAG
Organism: Candidatus Blautia stercoripullorum; assembly: GCA_019120545.1. Lineage (GTDB taxonomy): Bacteria > Bacillota > Clostridia > Lachnospirales > Lachnospiraceae > Blautia > Blautia stercoripullorum. Next base: position 1,480 of record DWUX01000187.1, read on the forward strand.
CAGCTTCCTTGCCTCTTGAAAAATCAGGCTTTTGCCTCTTTTGAATTTTTCATTTTCCAAAAAAATTTTTATATTTTTTATTTTAGCACAGATATGTTCTGCTGTTAATTGAAAGTTTTTTAAAGTCTTTAAAATTTTTCCCGGAATCTGTATAATTTTTCTGATCCTGCTGACAAAAGATTTTTTTACTTGCTTTGTCCTATGTGCTTTCCTGTCTTCTCCGGTCTTTTCAGATTTCAAATCTCCAGATTTTTTACTTGTTTCCTTTTTTTTCTCAACTTTCTCTTCCAGGCTTATCTCCGTATGAAGCGGCTGCTCCGCCTTCTGTCTTCCCTTTTTTTCCTTACGATCTGCTATGCCTGATATAAGTTTTAAAACAGGAATCCCTAAAATACGGACCGAGTATTCTGCTTTTCCCTTTTTGCTTTCATACCATATTCTAAAAGAAATCAGATGAAAAAGCCAGGAAATTCCCACTTCTCCTCCATATGTTCTTTCATCTTTATATCCCTCCGCCCTGTATCTCACAGGGCAGAAAAGGATAACGGCAACAGCAAGCATAAGAATTCCCAGTATTATCAAAAGAAAGACTCCCAGTATTTTAAAAACTATCAAGATCATATGTAGCACTGCCATTTTGTCACCTGCTGTCCTTCCTTATCTGTTCTTCCAGCCAGTTTCTTACCTCTCCTGTTCCTGTTTCCTGATAAGTCCGCCGTACCAGATACTCTACCAACTCCAGGGCTTCCCAGTAACCGCAGGCAAGACCTACGATTACCGGACAACTTTCCCTTCTTATTTTCTGTTTCAATTCATTAGCCGAAAAAATATCCAGCTGATCTCTGGGATTAGCCGCAAGAGTGATCAAATAAACATCAAGGACACCCGCACCTTGATTGATCCTGCGAATCAGTTTGTTCTTTCTCTTTTTTGCATTATTTCCAACATACAGCCCCTTATACCAGTTTAACATAAAAAACTTCTTTCCTATCGAATTTTTCTATTTTTTAAGCCGCTCCTCTATTGCGTTTACCACAGATTCCAGCACTTTTATCCTGGCATAATATTTGTTATTTCCCTCTACAATGATCCAGGGAGCATAGGATGTAGATGTTTTGATGATCATTTCGTTGACTGCCTCTTCATATTGATCCCATTTTTCCCGGTTACGCCAGTCTTCATCTGTGATCTTCCACTGTTTTTCAGGATTTTCCATGCGTTCCTTAAATCTTCGTTCCTGCTCATCCTTGTCAATTTGCATCCAGAATTTCAATACGATTGCTCCGGAATGAGCCAGATGAGCTTCCATATCATTTATTTCCCGGTAAGCTCTGTGCCACTCTTCTTTTGTACAGAACCCTTCGATTCTTTCTACCATCACTCTTCCGTACCAAGTTCTGTCAAAAATAGTAATATGGCCGTCTTTAGGCATGGCTTTCCAAAAACGCCAGAGATAGTGATGGCTCTTTTCCGTAGGAGTAGGAGATGCTGTCGGGCTTACTAAATATCCTCTTGGATCCATAGGTTCCGTCAGACGTTTGATGGCTCCTCCCTTTCCTCCGGCATCCCAGCCTTCAAATCCAAGGATTACAGGAATCCGCTGGCGATACAGTTCGCTGTGAAGTATCTCCATACGGCTCTGAAGTTTTTTCAATTTTTCCTTATACTCTTCCTTCGTGTAGGCAAGAGACAGATCTACCTTGCTGAGAACTGTAGAGTCCAATTCCTTATCTTCTTTTGGCTTCCACTGGACTTTTTCCTGCTCTGCATTCTTTTTCTCCTCTTCCAAAGCCAGCATTGCTCTTCTCTCCGCCACCTTTTCCGAAAGTTTCTCTACCACTGTAGTATAAATCTTTGCAGTGGCAAACCTCCTGTCTTCCGCTTCGATAATCGTCCAGGGAGCATATTCTGTTTCTGTTTTTTCCAGCATCTCCTCATTCATGGCCTTGTATCGGTTATATTCTTTGTTTCTCTTCATGTCCTCTTTGCTGACTCTCCACGCGGTTTCTTTAGAGTCCAGCAGTTTGTCGAATCTTTTTTTCTGTTCTTTCTGGCTGATGTAAAGAAAAAATTTGATCAGCACAGTGCCGTCATCTGTCAAAGTACGTTCAAAAGTATTGATCTCCTGATAAGCATAAGTCAGCTCATCTCTGGATAACTTGTCTTCGAACCGGTCAACAGAAACTTTTCTGTACCAGCTGGTATCAAAAATAGCGATTCTTCCTTTTTCAGGCGTCTTTGTCCAAAAACGCCAAAGGAAGGGATGCATCTCCTCTTCTTCTGTAGCTTTTTTAATGGCAAATACCTGGAATCCTCTGGGATCCAGCGGATAAATCAGTTTGCTGATCTGCAGTCCTTTTCCAGATGCTCCCAGTCCCTCAAAAGCTATGATCACGGGAATTCCAAGAGATTTGCACTCCCTTTGAAGTTTCGCCAGCTGTTGCTCTAAAACTTCCATTTTTTCCTGATATACATTTTTTCCCATTTTTTTGCTAAGATTAATCTGTTCCAACATATTTTGCCGCACCTCCTCTTTCCGCAGACCCCAATATGGAAAGAGCTGCCGCAATAAACAGCATTCATTTGCTTAGTGCGGCAGCCTTTTCTTAAAAGTACTTTCGATTCCCCCAAAGATTGGCCTTTTTTAAATCCAGATATTCCCCGTATGCTTTCTCTAAAATCTGCTTTTCATTAGCAAAACGCAAAAGATGATAAGCCTCATGGAACTTATAAAAGCCAGAATCTACAAAATATTCCTCTCTTTGTGGTCTGCTGTAATAGCTGTTTGCAGACATGAGATACCAGTACACATTCTTTTCTACAGTATCTTCCGGTATGCAAAAACTATACTGACTTTTTCCTATATATTTAATGATATTTGCTGAAACGCCCGCTTCCTCTTTCACTTCTCTGAGAGCTGTATCTTTATAATCTTCCCCCTCTTCTACAGTGCCTTTTGGAAGCACCCAGCCTTCATATTTATGTTTATAGGATTTATATAAAGTCAGTATCTTTCCCCGATATATCACCACTCCGCCACAGCTTGTTGCTTCAATCATTTTGTACGTCCTCCTGCTTAAGGCATCAGACATGCCTGCGTTGTGTTCTTAAAAAGAGTATACCTCTTTTTTATAAAGGGTGCAATAAATTTAGCAGGCTGTCAGAATATTTTTTATTCAGACGTACAGTTGATGACATTTTTATCCGTAATAGTAAGTATTAAAAATGGCATGGGCAATAGGAACAGCCACGGAGCTTCCGGTTCCTGCTCCTTCTGCGATCACTGCGACCACCAGATCAGGATCCTCTACATTGGAAAATCCAATAAACCAGGAATGAGTCATAATAGAGCCATCACTAGCCTCAAATTCTGCAGAACCTGTTTTTCCTGCGGCACTGTAGCTTTCTCCGGAAAGTTCTGTACCTGTGCCGCTGCTTACTACCTCTTCCATAAGATTTTGAAGAGTTTCTGCTTCACTTTCACTCATCAGTCTCTTATATACAGATGGACTGGTTGTTTTTACCTCATCTCCGGCATCATTCTCTACTCTTTCAATATAATAAGGCTTCATCAGCTCGCCGTCATTGGCGATCGCGCTGGTGATCATAGCCATATGCATAGGAGATACCAGAGTTGTCCCCTGACCAATGGAGGACTGCATCAAGAAAGGAATTCCTTCTGATTTTTTCAGATCAATTGTGCTTTTTCTATAGTCCAGTGAGATCGGAAGTTCCTTGTTAAACAGCAGATCCTCTGCTGTTTTCTGGATTGCCGAAGCGCCGAGATCCAGACCGATCCGTACGAAAGATGTATTACAGGATTCCGCAAAGGCGGTGGTAAAATCTACTTCACCATGAACTTCACCGTCAAAACATGGGATAGTATGTCCATCTTCTGTAATACTTCCTGTACAGTCATATGAAAAATCATCTAAGGTGCCATGCTCTCTTAAATAAGCCAGAGACATTACAACTTTAAAAATTGATCCCGGAGGATATGCTCCCTGGGTTGCACGGTTCAGAAGAATACTGCTGGTGTTGTCATTTACCAAACTGTCCCAGTTTTCCTCTACCGTATTCGGATCAAAATCCGGTTTGCTCACAGAAGCCAGTACTGCTCCGGTTTGAGGATCCATTACCACCACTGCGCCGTTATATCCTCCCAAAGCATTATACGCAGCCTCCTGCAATGTGGCGTTTAACGTTGTTATCACGCTGTCTCCCGGATTTTTTAAGTCCAAAAGTTCGTTTTTAAATCTGTCTATATATTCATGATGGGTAGACATAAGGGAAGAATTAGCCAAAGCTTCCAGGCCGCTTTTTCCATTTGCCTCATAACCAACCACATGAGCGAACATATTTCCGTAAGGGTAGACTCTGGTCTCATTTCCCTGATCATCAACCTGGGTATATGCCAAGGCCTCTCCTCCGGAAGCTATAATGCTTCCCCGCACGATCCTGTCCTCTGCCTGATTTTGCCGGCTGTTATACGGGCTGCTTATAATATCTTCTCGTTCCCAGATATTAAAATATACCAGATATCCGATAAGAGAGACAAAAATCAGTACGAAAAAGCAGCTGACAATTGAATATTCTCTGTTTTTCCTTTTCTTAACTTTTTTTCTTTTTTTCTTCAGCAGCTCTTCTTCTTTACGGAGCTGTTTTTCAAATTTTTTCTTTTTGCCGTTCAAATTCCTCATCCTCATCTTCTCTTAAAATATACAGTCCCTGGATAATAGCCAGCATGATGATGGTAGCAAGGACAGAGCTTCCTCCGTAACTGACCAGAGGCAAGGTAATACCTGTCATAGGAATAAATTTGCTTACGCCTCCGATCGTAAGAAATACCTGAAAAGCATATTCTGTTCCCAGTCCCAGAGCGATCAATTTATAAAAACGTTTTTTAATCCTGTAAGATATGTTTACTACCAAAAGAAACATACTCATACATACCAGGATCATACAGATAGCGAACAGGCCTCCAAGTTCTTCACATATAGCGGCAAACATATAATCCTGCTGAACAAAAGGAATCAGATCCGGTGAGCCGTTGCCGAGCCCTACCCCAAACCATCCTCCGGCTCCTATGGCAAAAAGCCCCTGAAGGATCTGATATCCGGAAGTTTTCCACACAGAGAAAGGATCCTGCCAGGCCACTACTCGCTGCCGGACATGTGAGAACAGGAAATATGCGATAAGAGCCGCTATACAGCCGCTTCCTAAACCGGCCAGAAGATAAACAGGCCTTTTAGTTGCGACATACAGCATTACCACATATGTGATAAAAAACACTGCCGCGCTTCCCAGATCTCTGGAGAGCACCAGAATCAGCACATAAACAGCCGCAACTGCCGTAGTGATCACATGATCCATAAAAGTTGCGCTTTTTTTATAGAGCCTGCTTGCCACAAAGAAAACAAATATAATTTTTACAAACTCAGAGGGCTGAAAAACAAAGCCTCCAAGATTAATATTAATCTTAGCTCCATTTACATTAGAGCCCGCCACCAGAACCAGCAAAAGCAGTACCGCTCCCACAGCGGCATACAGCCAGGTTAATTTCTTTAAGAAATACATTTTCCTGATCATTACAGGAATCACCATAGCAAGCACAGTGGCCGCCACAGCGATAGCCATCTGTCTTAGCCCGGAATCCGGGTCCAGTCTCGCCAGCATGATAAAACCTATAGAAAGAAGCATGCACATATGATTTAGAAGTAAAAGGGATGAAGTTTTATAAAAAGCCCTGTATAAAGCCTGCACAATAAGCAGATATAAAATTAATGCCACAAATATATACAGTACTTTCAACTCTTCTGTCTGCAAAAATATGATCAAAAAAGCTGTAAAATTCAAAAGTATGATCAATAACAGCTGATTGCGCAAGACATACCGCTGATCATAATTTTCCTCATACCGGAAAACCCAAAAGCTTTCCAGTGTGTATAAGATCATAATAAGCAGTATTAAGTATTTTGACATTTCTACAATAATATTAAGCACTTTTTCACCTACTCTACGCCCCGTTTAAAATGCCCCTTGGTAAAAGCCGGCAGATTTTCCGGGTTTTTCTTTTTCTCAATGTTCTCTTCAAAGCCATATGCCCGGGCAAAAAGCTCCAGGATTTTCTTCGTTTCTTTGTATCCTTCATCTGTAAAATTCAGGCGGAAACTGGAAACTTCCATCTTTTTGATTTCCTCAGCTTCTTTCAGCAGTCCTGTAGGAATACTGTTGTAAATCACATTATAACAAAAATCGCAAAAACATTTTGTCAGAAAATGCTGCCCATAACGGTCCCGAAGCATCACACTTCCTGAACTGTGATCACAGGAACCGCAGGTTTTCTTTAAGCATTGTGCAGATACCATCATGGGATAATAGCCATAAATGATCATCTCACTGTTTCTGCAGTCTTTTCCCTTGATTTCTCTGTTATTTAACTCCAAAGGAACGGTAGTCCTCATAATTCCCAGACTCTCTAAAAATTCCTTCGCCATATCATTAAAATTATAGAGAGAATAATCGCTGATGATCTTACCGCCCAAGCCCAGTTTCAGGAGGCAGCCAAGCTCCTCAAGATTTCTGACAAGGAATCCATCAATCTGGTTTTCTAATACTTTAAAAATTTCTTCAAATCTATTAAGCTGTCCCGCCCTAAGCATATAAGGCAATGCCAGGTAAAATTCTTTTCCCCTCTTCTTTGCCTCTTCTGCTGCTATTCTTACTTTGGCCTCCAGGCCCGGCACAGAAAGTCCGCAGTAAATGCCTGCCACCCAGTCCTCTTCTAAAGCAGCCTTCCACTGTTCCCACGTTTCTATCTGCACATATGCTTTATTCTGGGATATATTGTCTGATTTTCTGTCGTTTTCTAAAAAAGTCTTTTCGGGAAGAACTCTCCTGAATTTACTCAGATATTCTTTCTCGAGCTTTTTAAGGCCTTCTCTTCGAAGTACGTTCAGGCTCTGCATAGGAAGAAAACATTTTTCATCTGTTATGATTTCCAGTCTGTCAAAAACAAAAGGTGTATCTCCTGTCTTTCGCATTTGTTTTTCCAGTCTTTCAGCGGATAAAGGCTGCTTTGAGGCCGTTTCTGCTACCTCTCCCTGCATTTGGACATGAACATCCCGAAAATCTAAATCCAGTATAACAGGACTCTCTGCAAAGAGGATTAAATTTCCGTAAATTTTTTCTTGTGTTTTTGTATCTAAATAATGTCTTTTTAATTCTTCAAATAATTTTTCATTTCTGCCGCCGGAACTTTTTTTATCTTTTTTCTGTTCTTTATAATTTACAACCGCCATCATATCTCTGCCGTTATGCTGATGATAATATCCCTGATTAAATCCATCCCTTTGGTAGAGATCAAGCAAGGTTTTTCTGTCCTTTTCCGACACTTTATATTCCAGTGGTTTTTTTTCCAGCAGATCTAAGTACTTCCGATATATAGAGGTAACTCCTGCCGCATATTCCGGTCTTTTCATTCTTCCCTCAATTTTCAGAGAATAAACCCCCGCTTCCAGGATTTCAGGAAGAATATCAATAGTACACATATCCTTTGGGCTGAGAACATACCGGCTGTCTTTATTATTTAAAATTTCCCCCTGGCAGATCACATCATAGGGAAGACGGCAGGGCTGGGCACAGCGTCCTCTGTTCCCGCTTCTTCCTCCCAGAACACTGCTGAAAAGACACATACCGGAATAGCAATAACAGAGAGCGCCATGGACAAAACATTCTATCTCCATTCCTGTTTCCTGACGTATCTTTCTGATTTCTTCCAAGGACAGTTCCCTGGCAGGAACGATTCTTGATACACCTGCCTGCTGAAGCAGCTTTGCACCCTCAGGTCCTGTCACAGTCATTTGTGTACTGGCATGAATAGGAAGGCCGGGAAATTCTTTTTTTAAAAAGGATAACACACCAAAATCCTGAACAATTACCCCGTCTGCTCCCTGTTCATAAAAGGGCGCCATAAAATCATAAAGCTGTCCATATAATTCCTGATTTTTCAGCAGAGTATTCACTGCCAGATATATCTTTTTTCCACATATATGCGTAAAATCAATAGCTTTTTTCAGTTTTTCAGTATCCGGATTATCTGCATAGGCTCTGGCCCCAAACATATTTCCTCCGATATATACTGCATCTGCTCCAGCCCTTATCACCGCCTGAAGGCCCTCATAAGAACCCGCCGGGGCCAGCAATTCACCTTTCACCATACCTGCATATTTTCCTTCCTGTATTATAAGAAAAAGGGGCAATGCATCCTCTGCCGCCCCATATTTTCTACTCTTTTACTTCAGAAGTTCCTCCAGTTCTTTTTCCAGTTCTTCTGCTTTCTTTTGAAGCTCTAAAATCTCTTCATCCTTATCATGAACAGTTTTTCTTGCCTTATCCAGCTCTACCTGTCCATTTATCAGATCATGTTTCAGATCGTACATCTCCATATCTTTTGCTTCCAGTTCTTCTTCATACATTTCCGCCTGTCTTTTTGCTTTAAAATAATCATCTGCAATATTCAGGCTCAATAAGGTGTGACGCGTTTCCAAGGTCTGCCTGTTATATCCGGGGATCTGCCCCAGCTCCGTCAGCTTATTATTCATATAATTAGCAACTTTCTGCAAATATTCTTCGCTTTCATATCCGCTTAAAGTGACAATCTTTCCCCCGATCAACACCTGTGTGGTATTTTTCACTGCCATTTGGTTCCTCCCACTTTTTCTTAGGTTTCTATGTCTATTATAATCGAATTTTACGGAAAAACAACTATTATTTTCCCGCCAGATGGTGATAAGTCAGATCTGTAACAGCTCTTCCCCTGGGCGTACGCAGAAGAAAACCTTTTTTTATCAGATAAGGTTCATATACATCTTCTATAGTTCCGGGATCTTCTCCGATGGCTGCCGCCAGAGTATCCAGGCCTACAGGCCCTCCTGCAAATTTTTCTATAATCGTAGAGAGGAGCAAACGGTCTGTCTGATCCAATCCATATCGGTCTACCTCTAAAAGATCCATAGCAAACTCTGCCACATCCCGGGTAATCTTTCCGTCATACTTCACCTGGGCAAAGTCTCTCACCCGTTTCAAAAGTCTATTGGCAAGACGGGGAGTTCCCCGGGAACGTCTGGCCATTTCCAAAGCTCCTTCTTCATCAATTTCCACTCCTAATATTGCTGCAGAGTGTATAATAATTTTTTGAAGCTCTTCTTCCGTATAAAATTCCAGATGATGGACCACACCAAAACGATCTCTTAATGGAGCCGTCAGAAGTCCGGCTCTGGTGGTGGCTCCCACAAGAGTAAACTTAGGAAGATCCAGCCGGATAGAACGGGCAGTCGCTCCTTTTCCGATCATAATATCAATGGCATAGTCTTCCATAGCAGGATAAAGTACTTCTTCCACCTGGCGGTTCAGCCGGTGGATCTCATCTACGAAAAGTACATCATTTTCCTGAAGGCTGTTTAATATCGCCGCCATTTCGCCTGGCTTTTCTATAGCCGGTCCGCTGGTCACCTTCATATGTACCCCCATCTCATTGGCAATGATCCCTGCCAGGGTAGTTTTTCCCAGTCCCGGAGGACCGTAAAACAATACATGGTCCAGAGCGTCTCCTCTCTGTTTCGCTGCTTCAATATAGACTTTCAAATTGCTCTTGGCCTTTTCCTGGCCGATATAGTCTTTCAGATATTGGGGACGAAGACTTCCCTCTGTACGGATATCTTCTTCCATTACATCTGTAGTAATAATTCTTCTTTCCATGTCATTCTCCTAAGCTGCCCCGAGGCAGCGTTTTCTGCCTTTTTCTGTCTGATAACCCATCAGAACATATTTTTCAAAGCCAGTTTCAGCAATTTTTCTACGCTCATGTCCGGCGTCAGTTCTACTTTTTTTACAGCCCGAAGTGCATCTGTTCCTGAATACCCCAGAGCAGTAAGTGCCTCAACAGCCTCCTTTTTAACATCTGAAAGATCTGTTTCCTCTGTTCCCGGAGCCTGCATATGCTCGGCCTTTGTCTCCAGTACTTCCTGGATGTCAAATTTATCTTTCAGTTCCAGGATCAGTTTCTGAGCAGTCTTCTTTCCTATTCCGGGAGCCCTGGAAATCGTCTTGATATCATCTGCCAAAACCGCAAACCGCAGTTCATCAGCAGTAAGGCCGGAGAGAATCCCTAAAGCCGCCTTAGGGCCAATGCCATTCACACCTAAAAGGAGTTTAAAAGTATTTAAATCATCTCTGGTCAGAAATCCAAATAGCTGAAGAGCATCTTCTTTCACATTCAGATAAGTATGTATTTTTATCTCCTGTCCTTTATGCAGAAGATGTTCCACTGCTCCCATCGGCATAAAGATATTATATCCCATATTTCCTGCTTCCAGGATCACCCGGTCTTCCAGGATTTCTTCTACTGTGCCTTTTATATATGCGATCATACGAGTTTCCTTCCTGATGTTCTCTTTAAGATTTCTCCTGACAGGACCCCGATGAGGAATCCTGTGATCAGCCCGGCAATGAGAAGGGCCGGGAAATAATAGAACAGATTTACATTTTCCACTACCAGAGCCGCCACAACGATCTGGCCCAGATTATGGGTTACCCCGCCCACAATACTGACCCCGGTAATAGAAAGTCCCAGATATCTTTTCGCCAGTATCATACAGGCCAGACTAAGTGCCGCTCCTGCCAGACTGAATAAAATAGAGAAAAGATTTCCGAACAAAAATCCGATCACAAGGATCCTGATAAAGGATATCATAGCTGCCTCTTTATAACTATAGGTATAAAGTATAAAAACTGTCACAAGATTCGCCAGCCCCAGTTTGATCCCGGGGATCCCTGCAAATACAGGAAAAAGAGATTCTACATATCCGAATATAATGGCAACGGCCGCGAAAAGGCCCATATAAGCTGTTTTTTTCATTCTTTTCTCCTGTTACTGCACAACGCCGTCCAGCTGTTCGTCTTTATCATTTCCGGTAATTTCCACCACCACGCGATTAGGGAGGCAGACGATAGTCTCCCCCTGTATATGGATAGGCCCCTGATGGATACAAAGCTGATCCGGACAGTCTGCCTGGATCATATTTACTTCACCGTCTTTTATCTCGCAGACATTAGTATCATTGATCTCTATGGTCTGATCTTCGGACAGGCTGTAAGTTCCGTACTCTTCTCCGCCCACAGTGATCCGCACCCGTGAGGCATCCTCCCCGGCAAAGATCCCTGCAGCCCTTGGAACAACCCAGCATAAAAGAGCCAGCACCAGCACAGCCCCGATCAATATAAAGTCTCTTTTCTTCATGGATCTCTCCTGTTCAATTCGCTGTGTTTTATCTTAACATAGGAGGGGTAAAATTGCAAATCTAATAAAAAGGGACGCCCCATCCACAGATCCCTCTTCCGGATCAGACCGGAATTCGCCGAGAGAGGGATCTGCTGATGGGTTATATTCCAAATTCTTGAAACAGCTTATCGCGGTATTTTTAATCTTCCTACCAGCCGGCTTGTTTCTTCAGCATACAATGTGCAGCTTGCATTTTCAATCCTATGATTTTTATAAAAAGAACAAGGCCGGGAAAAAATTCCCTGCCTTGTTCTTTCTCAATCACTTTTATTATACAATGATCTTCCTTGGACATGTGGCTTTACACTTGCCGCAGTTGATACATTTTTCCGAATCAATGTGGGCTACATTGTCCACTACGGTAATGGCCTCCTTCGGACATTCTTTTACACACTTTCTACAGCCGATGCATCCTACTTCACAGGCGCTCATAACTGCTTTTCCTTTGTCTTTGGAACTGCAGGCCACCGCCTGTTTCTGTTCGTAAGGGATCAGTTCAATGATCTTCTTAGGACATTCTGCCACACATTTGCCGCAGGCTTTACATTTTTCTTTATCTACCTTTGCAATGCCGTTTACAATGTGGATGGCGTCAAAGGGGCAGACTTTTACGCAGGATCCATATCCCAGACAGCCGTAGGTACAGGTCTTGGAACCGCCGTTCTGCATCAGAGCCGCCATCTTACAGTCTTTGACCCCAGTATATTCATAGCTCTGTCCAGCCTTCTCACAGTCACCTGCACATTTCACAAAAGCCGTCATACGGACGCTTTCTCCTGCTTCCTGTCCCATGATCTCCCCGATCTTGGCAGCTGCCGCCGCACCGCCTACGGGACATGCGTTTACGGGAGCTTCCCCTTTGGCGATAGCCGCAGCCAGACCGTCACAGCCTGGATAGCCGCAGCCGCCGCAGTTATTTCCTGGGAGGGCTTCCCTTACCAGTATTTCTTTTTCATCTACTTCTACTGCAAAT
>DWUX01000188.1 GCA_019120545.1 Candidatus Blautia stercoripullorum
TAATCCATAGTAGGACCTCCAGATATAATATTTCTCCATTTTAAGGAGATGCGCTTATTATATCTGAAGATCTATTGTCCGGTTAATGTGTCCTTACTTGTCCGCTAATTATGTCTCAGACTGTCCGCCGAATATGGCACAGATGTCCGTTTAGCCCGACAATCTGCAATAAACGTCCCCGGGGATCTAGAAATAGGAATTTAAAAAATTATTCTGGCAAGAAGAAGGCATACCTTAAAATTTCTAAAAATGGATAAGGGATCATAGTCTCTAATTTATATATTTGATTATCCAAAAAAGGGAAGCGGTCACACACAGAAAAAGTGTTTCCGCTTCTTTTTTTCTTCGTTATTTCCAATGAGATATAATTGCAACAAAAATGAGATATAATTGCGTCTGTAATGAAATTGACAGACGATTTCATACGTTATAGAATGATATCGTAAAGTTTTGTGCATGTGGAACGTGTACATGGAGAGCCGCAAAACCTTATAATAAAGCATGAGGAACAGTCCGAAAGGGCTGTTTTTTTCATGCTTTAAATACAGAAGGAAGGAGGCTGGTGCTTGTTTAAGCTGAAACGACAATTTCATAATGGAACGGGAAAACAATTGGGGAATCCATCTATAAGTAACATGACAGCATGGATTCCCCAGTTTATGTTCATTTGTTTTCTCGTAGCAGGATTGACAGCATTTATGATTCAACCTGTTTTTGCCGAAGATATTTTTACAATGGCAAAAGATGCAATGCAGAAAGTTTACAATGATGTCATCGGCATTGCGACAGTTGCTGCAGTAGTATGCTCTGCAGTGTGCCTGTTTTTAATGAATTTTTCAAAATCAGGCAGAACTGTGGATGAATCCCGGATCTGGTTGAAGCGGATCATTATCTGCTGGGCAGTTCTGATGGCTTTGGGAGCGATCGTTAATTACATGGAAGAATTGGTTCCAAAGCAGCAGTTTACATCTTAATATCAAAAACGATAAAAGCCGGCGCTCTCCCGGTCAGAGAAAGGAGGTATATGACGGCAGTTGAGCTGGCTGATAGAACTGTTAATCGAAGGAGTACGAGAGGTTTGTTCCCAGTTTTTGGTTGATATGATGGATCTGTTGACCAATATGTTTACGGAATTAGTCTCTTGTGATTTAAGCCTATTTGAAGATCTGTTTGGCGTGGTGAAAGATTTGTATGAGAATGCAATCCTGCCGCTGGGAATCGCAATCTTATTGTTAATTCTCGTATGGCAGTTATTTAAAACCATGTTTGGCAGAGGAGGCGTTACAGCAGAAGACCCGGTAGAATTGGTCTGCCGGAGCTGTATCTGTCTCTTTTTTGTGATTTTTGCCAGACCTCTTGCAAATTATATCCTAAGCGTCGCTGGAACTCCCTATCAATGGGTAGCAGGAACAGAAATTGAAGTAGAGAGTTTTTCAGATTTTGTAAATGCCCTGGATGCGCTTTCGGCAGGACTGGGAATCAGCACATTAAGCATTACGATTCTGATGCTGATCATGCAGTTTGTTGTAGCCTGGAATTATTTCAAAATGCTTTTTATTATAGCGGAAAGATATGTCCTTTTAGGAGTCTTTTCTTATACGTCGCCGCTTGCATTTGCGACAGGAGGATCCAAGGCTACAAACAATATTCTTGCTTCATGGGCGAAGATGTTCGGCGGCCAGGTTGTTCTGATTATTATGAATGCATGGTGTATGAAGATGTTCCTGAGCGGCTATGGCAATCTGATGGCAACAGGGTTAGGGTTTACACAATTTTTTATTGCAGCCTTGTGCTTAGTAGGGTTCTGTAAAATTGCATATAAGCTGGATTCCTATATGGCAGCCCTTGGAGTGAATCTCGGAAGACCTTCAAATGGTATCGGTGCAATGGGCCTGATGATGGCCGCAAGCCGATTGTTTTCTCATACTTCAGGATATTTTGGTGGAACGGGAAATGCTTCATCAGAAAATGAGTCCTCTTCGAATAATGGCGAAGGAGAAGCAAATATGTCAGGCGGGAGCGGTCCAATCCCTATGAGCCCAGGTGGTGTAGAACCGGAAGAAATGAATCAGTCACCGGTTCAAGAAACAGAAGGAGAAAGTACAGAAGCATTTTCTGCAGATACAGGATTCGACGAAGCGGATGATCAGAACGATGTTTTGGAAGAAATGGGTGCGGCTCCAGAAATGGATCAGACGGAGACAGAGGAAAAGGATGCAGGAGCGGCGGCAATCTTTGAAAGCAATGGAGACCAAACGATATTGACCGATGAAGACGGCAATCCTGTGCCAAGCGCAGGGGAGGATGAGATGTTTGGAAATGCTGGTATGGTAGAAAATGATGGAGAAACATCAGAGTCCTTTACAGGAATGGTTGAAGACGATACAGAGCAGGGAACTGCTTATGCAGAAAATGTGGAAGAAAATGACCCCATTCCTATGGGAGAAGCAAGTGAGGAATGGTCAGAACAAGCAATGGAGAATGGGGAAACTGTGCCGGATTATCCTCGAAAAGAGGAGGAGATGGAAATGCCGGGAATGGATCTTGATTCTGGCGGAATGACAGAAAAGGATATGGATCTGGAAGGAGCCGTAAATAGTAGTGCTGGCGGCAGCTTTTCAGATGGAGAATACGATGCCAAGTCTGGTGCTAAAGACCATGTATCGTCAGAAGCAGGTATATTAAATGAAATTGGTGAAAGCACAATATCGGGAGAACGCATAGCAGCCGAATCCGGATATTCTGAAATGAACAATCCGGATATGGAAGTATCAGGTCATATAAAAGAACATACTGATACAGGAAAGATGTCTTCCTCTGAGTTGAGAAAAGGTGAATTATTAGGAAAAGATTATGAACGGGAGGATACATTGAATGACGGTGTTCCGCTGACAGAACAGGATTTTCACGAGATGGGAAGTATTCCATCTGCGGAAAAAAACTATGATACTGTTCCTGATAATTTCCATACAGTGCCAAAGTCCAGAAAAGAACTCCACCGTGGCAGAAAAGACGATACAGAGTTTTAGCGGGGAGGTGAATTTGGATGCAGGAGGAGAAACAGCAAGGTTCCGCTGCAGACGGGGCGGCCCATATAGCACAGGGAGCGCAGGCGGCATATTCTGTGATCTCGGCGGCAAGAGCTGGCAGTACTGCCGCCGGAGCAGCAGTAGGAACGGCAACGGCTGGGCCTTTGGGAACGGTTGTAGGTTTTTTGGTGACGACAAAGACCTTTTGGAAGATCCTGGGGGCTGTCTTTGCCGCAATCCTTTTATTCCTTTTTATTATCGTCAATTTTATTGGCATCCTTTTATCTTACCTGGGATTTATGGATGCAGACTCCTTTGCGAATCAGGCGCAGTCACAGGAATTAAACAGCATTCGAAGCCGGATTGAGCTAATACTGGAGGAAGAAAGCTATCGCAATGAAATCCTTTCCATAATCTCACAGGAAAGAGATGTAAAACTCCAGGAAATACAGGCAGATTGGAGTGCGAATTATCCGGATCATACGCTTGAGATTGTGGATGAATATGAAACCAAGCTGAAAGATAATCTGGAATATTATCTTGGAATCTTTCTTTTAGAGCAGTGGGATGAAAGTACCCAGAAATCATTTTTGGGATATTCGGGAAGTTTGGATACAAATTTGCAGACAAGCCTGACAAGTCCCTATGACGCTTATTTTGAAGAAGCTGCTAATACCTACAATGTTCCGGTAGCATTATTGCTTGCAATGGGACAAGTAGAATCCGGATTTGACCCGAACGTGGTCTCTGGCGCTGGAGCAATTGGTATCATGCAGTTGATGCCAGGAACAGCTGCGTCTCTTGGCGTAGAGAATCCTTATGATCCCAGACAGAACATTATGGGCGGCGCAAAGTATGTGGCGCAATTGATTGAGCAGTTTCGGGATTTCCCTAATGCATTGGAGCTTGTTATTGCTGGTTATAATGCTGGACCACAGGCCGTGGTAAATGCGGGGTATCAGGTCCCTGCCTACACAGAGACACAAAATCATGTCCGAAAAGTGATGGATTATTTGACAGTGACGGATCTTGATAGAGACGAACAAGAGCAGGACACGGAGAGCCTGGAGAATTCCTATACTTTATTGAAAACGGCGGTGCAGGATCATGTAAGCCGTTTTTTTTCATGGTCGAATACAGGGGTAGAAGAAACGACACAAAAGCAGAGCGTGTATTACTTAAATACAGAAGGCGCCAGGGTGGAAATTTCTAAGGAAACTTATGAGGAATTAAAAGAGAGTGGACAGAATGTTACCTCGGAAGAGACAGAGGTTCCGGTTAAACGGGCAGAATACACTTTGGCGTTGTTGCTTAATTCCCAGCTTTCAGGTACGGCGACAGGGTATGAATATAAATATGTCCTGGATCAGCCGACTTTCGAACTAGTTATCCGTGTTTTACAGGTTATGCAGGATGGAGTAGACGCATTAAAGGATGCGTTTTTTTCTTTGTTTTCCTGGACCGACTTTGTAACAGGAGGGAACATAGAGGATTCCTATGTTGGGAATATCGATGCTACTGGTGATGTAATTCATTATGATACGGTTGGAAATGGCGTGAAAGAAGTCGTGTATTTCAACCAATTGGAAGAACCCTGGGCAAGCCTGCCGTATGCAAGCAGCACTGTGGCAAATTCCGGATGCGGACCTACTTCAATGGCGATTGTGATTTCGACTCTTACTGGGAA
The DNA here is from genome assembly GCA_019120545.1 of Candidatus Blautia stercoripullorum. Taxonomy (GTDB): domain Bacteria; phylum Bacillota; class Clostridia; order Lachnospirales; family Lachnospiraceae; genus Blautia; species Blautia stercoripullorum. Next base: position 4,717 of record DWUX01000188.1, read on the forward strand.
AAATGTAACTCCGGAAATGACAAAATCTTTTGCAGAGGATAATGGAGAATATGTGCAGGGTCAGGGAACCAGTCATTCTTTTATCGGAAATGCAGCGGCACATTGGGGCCTGACCTGTGAAAGAGTGGGAAAGGACCGGATGGATGATGTTGTGCAGGCACTGAAAGAAGGAAAAATGGTTGTAGAAATCTGTGAGGCTTATACGATAACCGGCGGTAGTAGTGGACACTTCATTGTTCTGACAGGAGTGACAAGCGACGGTTATATCACCATAGCTGACTGTGCCAGCCGTGAACGGACCGGTAAGGTATATAGTGTAGAAACGATAAAAAGCTATGGAAGGGACCTGTCAGCAGGAGCATTTTGGATTATTGGAAAGTAGGTGAGAAATACGAGGTTAAAAAAATCCGTCATGATCGTCCTTTTGTCTTGTGCCTTCTTTGTTGTATCTGCTGTGACCGTATTCGCAGAGGAAGCTCCTTTGGACTTGCCTGTGATTACACAGTGGATTGAGGGAAAAGGCTATGATTCTACTGGGAAAATGCTGGCAGATACATGGGCCTATGACTCAGTAAATGTCTCGGGAAAGTATGTTCTGTTTGGAACAGAGGGAGAAGTGCTTCAAAAAGCAGAAGACTGGCAGGAAAGAAATGAAACGGAAGAAAATTACTCGGTTACAGATCAGAATACAGGAATCATAGCGATACGGTGCAGCACTTTTCCGGATTTTACTGGAATCGTTGAGGGAGTACTTGAAGAGAAAGGAGGAACCCAGTATCCGTTTGAATTAGATTATGAGAATGGATATAGCAGCAATATATCTGTCAGTACGGGAAATTATAGACTTATACTTACTGCATATGATGATAAGTTCTATTATCAGATCAGCTTCGAAGAAGAACGGATAGAAATACAGGAGTCTGATTTTAAAATTATAAATCTTCAGGTAACTCAGGAAACCAAAGGCGAGAGAAAAGAACAGGATACGGCGAATCATGAAGAAGAGCTTTCCTTAAGCGGATTCGATGGAGAAAGGAAAGAACTTTCAGAAGAAGAGCTGAAGAAAATGGGAACCTTTTTTCTGCTTACCATTGCAATCTGCCTGATCGGGTATGGGATTTATCGGAAAAGAAAGAAAACATACACTTGATATTCGAAAGGGGGCATGAGATGTCAGGAAAAGAAAAGGTGGATATTTACACGATACCACCGAACTTTGCAGAATCTGGAAAGTGGTTTTCAGGAAGGATTGATGCGGGGAATGCAGTAGAGGCGGCAATATTGTCGCTTTTTTTAGTGAAACTTCTTCTGGAACTGCCGATAGATGGCGAAATGAAAATTTACGCTGGTGTGATATTTATCCTGCCGGTTACTATTTTTGCAGTAATCGGAGTACAAGGGGAGCGTCTGACCTTATTTTTATTCCATGTTCTGTGTTTCCTAAAAAAACGCCGGGTACTTGAAAAGCCAAGTGGAAAGTACCAATTAGAGAGAAAGCGCAGGATAGAAAGGAGAAAGCGTAGAGCTGAGAGAAGAAACCTGAAAAGGAAAGGAGGTAATGGAGATCAGTCAGGAAATCAAAGAACTGGAAGCAAGGCTGCGAGAGGCACGAAGAGAAGAAAAGCGAATGCAAAAAGAGGAGCGGATCCATCGGCAGAAGCAGAAAAAAGCTGAAAGAGAGCAGGAACGAGAAGAAAGCCGGGTACGGCGGGAAATTCAGAAAGAAGAAGAAAAGCTAAGGCGATCTTTAGCAAATCCGCAGTTGGAAAAGGTAGATACTGGGATACATCATAACAGGAAAAGATCTGTTCACAATAAGAAAGTTCAAGAGGATAACCAGGATCTTCTTCCTATGACATGGGCTGCAACGTATCTTCCAATTAAAAAGATCAAGAATGGAATCATTTATACGGAGGATGGCAGATATGTAAAAATGCTTGAAATTCTGCCTATAAATTTTTTGCTTCGTTCACCTTCTGAGCAGAGAAATATTGTTTTTTCCTTTTTAAGCTATTTAAAAATTGCTCCGATTCGGATGCAGTTTAAAATCGTTTCTAAAAAAGCAGACATTGCAGAGTATTTGGAGAAGATCCAGGAAGAGATTGAGCGTGAGGAAGATGAACAATGCAGGATTTTGCAGGAGGATTATGCGAAATTAATCCGTTCTATTGGTACGAAAGAAGCAATTACCAGACGGTTCTTTTTGATCTTTGAATATCATTCCTATGATGGGAATCGTAATCCGAAGGAAAAAGATGTGTATCTGAATATCCGGTCGGCAGTACAGACGGCAAAAAAATATCTTGCGATGTGCGGGAACGTGGTTCTGGAGCATGAAAATGAATCCCGTTTTTGCGTAGAGGTACTGTATCAGATTTTGAATCGGAAAACAAGTGTTACCGTGCCTCTTTCAGAAAGGATTCGGAAAGTTTCCGAATGGTATAGAAAAGAAAACGGGAAAGAAAGTCTTTCACGTTTGCCGGTTACGGAGTTGTTTGCTCCCGATGCTATTGATTTCAAACATCGTAATTATGTGGTGTTTGATGGCGTATACCATACATATTTATATATTCCTTCTAATAAGTATCGAATCCGTGTCCCTGCTGGATGGCTTTCCCTTTTGATCAATGCGGGAGAGGGAATTGATGTGGACATCTTTTTCTTCAAGCAGGATAAAGTAAAATCTGTGGAACGGATTGGCCGAAGAATCCGGCTGAACCGCTCAAAATTGAAGGAAACATATGATACCAATACGGACTATGATGATCTGTCGGAATCAATTCGTGCGGGCTTTTACTTAAAGAATGGGCTGAGCGGCAGTGAAGAGCTTTACTATATGGCAACGCTCATTACGATTACAGGACATTCAGAAAAAGAGTTAGAGTGGCGTGCCAGGGAAATGTCAAAACTGCTAAGTTCCCAAGACATAGGAACTGCCAGATGTATTTTTTCAGAAGAAGCAGCTTTCTTATCTTCCTTGCCAATCTTAAATCTGGATCAGAACCTATACAGGAAAGCAAGGAGGAATATTTTAACTTCGGGCGTAGCGGCCTGCTATCCTTTTGTAAGCTATGAAATGTCCGACCGTGATGGAATCCTTATGGGGGTTAACAAGGCGAATAACTCCCTTGTAATCGTAGATATTTTTAACTCGGAGGTTTATAAGAATGCCAATATTACAATCTTAGGAACCAGCGGAGCAGGAAAAACGTTCTGCCTTCAGTTGATGGCTCTGAGGATGCGGCGAAAAAATATTCAGGTATTTATCGTTGCACCGGAAAAAGGGCATGAACTGGCAAGAGCCTGCCAGAATATCGGTGGGGCTTATTTGAAAATTGCACCCGGGTCGGATTATGGGATCAATATCATGGAAATCCGGCCCAGCGATCAAAGTGCGAGGATCATCTTAGATGGGGAGGCGTCCCAGCGGTCCGAACTGGCAATGAAGATCCAGAGTCTCCATATCTTCTTTACGATCCTGATACCGGATATTACTCACGAGGAACGGCAGCTTCTAGATGAAGCCTTTATCCTTACTTATAAAGAGAAAGGAATTACGCATGATAATGCAAGCCTCTGGGATGAAAACCATCCGGGTAAATATAAAGAAATGCCCATTCTGGGCGATTTATACAGGATCCTTTTAAAAAAAGAGGATACAAAACGGATGGCAAATATTTTAAACCGATTGGTCAATGGCTCTTCATCTAATTTTAACAGACGGACCAATATTGATTCAGATAACAAATATATTGTCCTTGATATCTCTGAAATGCAGAGTGATCTGGGACTTGCGACATTTACGGCTTTGGATTTTGTGTGGTCGAAAGTAAAAGAAGACCGGACAAAAGAAAAAGCTTTTTTTATTGACGAATGCTGGGCGTTACTGGCTGATAATGAACTGACTGCAAATTATATCCTGGAAATATTTAAAACCATCCGGGGCTATGGTGGCGCTGCGGTCTGCGCAAGTCAGGATCTGGAAGATTTCTTCTCCCTTAAAAATGGAAAATATGGGAAAGGTGTCCTGAATAATTCCAAGACAAAGATCATCCTAAATCTGGAGCATAAGGAAGCGGAGATCGTTAAAAATGAAATGGATCTTTCTGAAGCGGAGACATTAGCAATCACCAGGTTCGAAAGAGGAAACGCCCTGATCTCAACTAACAATAATAATCTACTGGTTGAATTTAAAGCCAGCCAGTTAGAGAAGGATCTGATCACTACAGATCGTAAAGACTTGAAGGAATTAAAAGAACGGCTAGAGAAATATGGTGGTCAGGCCTATGGCAGGAAGGGGGCATAAGAAATGATTACAAACAAAGCGTAATTTATGCGTAAAAAATACGCATTTATTATTTTGAAGTAATCGGAATGCGCAATGATTGCGTATATTCGTGAGAAAGGAGAATGCATTGGAATACGTGAATAATCAAAAGCAGGTCGAGAAACAGATCCTTGAACTGGTAAAAAAATATAATGTCTTATACAAGAAACAGCTCTATGAGTTTTTTGCTGTAGACGGTCGGGAAAAATTTGTAGGGAAAGCGCTGCATTCTCTATTAAAGGATCGGTTTCTTTATCTTAATGATGTAACACAGATGGTGTATCAGCATGAAAAAGCCTATGAGTTCAGAGAAAAAGGCACACTTATGGCTTTTTGGGTATTGATATCCTTGATGAAACAAAAGAAAATAGAGAACCACTTTTTGTCTTCCAGAGAGGAATATCCGGTCCGGATTATTTTTGTGGGAGATGCGGAAATCTATGATATTTTATATGTTTCTGAGGAAGAAATCCAACTGGTAAATAACCTTTTTTCAAGAAAGAGAATTGAGGGATGCCAGCATGTTGTGATAGTGGAAGATAAACATGAGATTCCGCAGCTTCAAATTCCTGATGCAATTGGATTTTGCACAGTTTCAGAAGAAGATGGAGGAGTTGAGTATTATCGCAGAGACGAATGAAAAGGAGGTATTACAGAAACTAAAAAAACAGCTTGATGCAGGCCAAAAGGCGGCAGGACATGTGGAACAGATGCTGGCTGAATCCCGAAATCTACTGCTTGCATATTCCAGAAAAACGGTAAATATTCATTACGAAAATCTAAGTGATATGATCGTGGAAGCTGCAAAAAGTTCAGAGGTTCTCACCGAAAAAATGAGGCGGTTAGTTTTAGAAATGACGCTGGATACCAGAAAGTATGAGCGTTATAAATCGGATGTCGTATTGATCCATGGGATTGAACTGAACTATCAGGATGAAATTCTATGCATTTCACTTCCAGTATTGATCCCGCACAGAAAAGCTGAATATACAGACTATATTTACCGGCCCCTTTATACTGCATTTCAGCATTGGTGTATGCAGCAGGCGGAAAGTAATCAAGTGATCCCGGAATACAAAAATTGCACCGTTTGTTTCTTTCATCTTTATGATAAAAATTTGCCGTTATATAGGGTACGTGACCATGACAATATGGAGGAAAAACATGTCCTTGATGTAATAGCAAATTTCTTTTTGACATCGGACAGCGGTTACTACACCAGCACCTATCATGAGACTCGGATGGAAGAAAAAGACAGGACAGTCATTTATTTGATACCAGCGGATCTTTTTCCTGCCTGGCTGCAGGAAAAAAGGGGACAAATGATATCGAATTTTTTATAGGTAGAGCAACTGCTTTTTTCGATATCTGAAATCGGACGAAATGTCCGGAAAATCAAGGGGTTAAAAAAGGATTCCTGCACGGAATCTACCCAAGTATGGAAAAGGTAGGGTACGTATATGAGCAGACATTCCGCAGGGGAAAAGATAGAAAGAAAAAGGGATATACTCCTAAAAATAATCGCTATTTCAGGAGAACTGCCGTCATATTTGATAAGTATGATTATTGGTTCTTCATCCTATGCAGCCAGCCTGGTCACTACGTTGAAGAAGGAAGGATATATTCACGTTCGATCAAAGGATGGCCTTAGAGGATATATTTTAAGTAGAAAAGGAAAAACGTATTTGTTAAGTCATTATGAGGCGGATATGCGGGACTATTTAACGGGAGCAAGAGAGACAAATCACATCAAATCGGAGAAAGAAAAAAGGCTCCGGCTTCATCGTATGAGTCTTGCATGGACGCATTTTTTTATGCAAGAGTGTTACATATTTCCATCCCAAAAACCTAAGATTTTCAGCGAATCCTTTTTTATAAAACAAGAAACGGGAACCTATTACGGTAGCCAGGAGCTAAAGGAGGGAACAGACAAGATAAAAGCCTCCAGAGCCTGCGGCCTGTTTCTGAAAAATGGAGAAGCTTTTGTGGTATATCAGACCATGGAGAATCTATTAAAATGGGCGAAAAAAACAGAGTATGCTATGCGTGCATGGGTGGAAGGAAAGGCACTTAGGCATAACCTGTCGTGGGGAAGCGATGCGATGTTTTTAGGAAATTCCATGGCGTTCCTACTCCAGATCCTAAAAAGTACGGGAGGGCTAAAGAACCAATTGTTTCAAGTGGATGATACCTATGAACATTACTATTATGTACCGTGCTTGGCCATCTTTTCTGTCATACAGACGGATCTAATCGTAGATGGTAAAACGACGAAATATTTTGAAAAGTTTTTATATACCATGCTGGACGATATCGAAACTCAGGGTTTCTCTGTCCATGCAGGATATATAAAACAGCAGCGGGTCTATTTCTGTTACGAAATGGAACTAAAGCATTTGATTCAGGTCAAAATGGAGTTGGAGAGGAGAGGGAATGGGGTTGTGGTCTGTCTGGATTATCAAGCGGAGACCTTAAAAGAATATTTTGGAGAGGAGGTGGAGATGATGGTTCTTGTTTGCCAGAAGGTAAAACAGTATCTGGACATGCAGAGATCGTAGATGCATATCCTTCGGGAACGCACTACAGGAGGTGGCGTAAGCCATGCAGAGCCAATTTCATACCGGAAGCCTGACCGTGGATCAGATGAGCAGGCTTCATATTTCAGGTAATATCATTCCGGTAACCTGGTTTAAGACAATCAGGAAAGCAACGGGAAAACCGAATCTGAATGCAATTATTATCCTTGCGGATATTGTGTATTGGTATCGTCCTGTAGAAATCCGTGATGAATTGACTGGTGAACTGATTGGACTAAGAAAAAAATTTCATTCGGATATTTTGCAGCGAAGCTATCAGCAGATTGCAGATCAGTTTGGTATTACGAAAAGAGATGCGACCAATGCGGTAGTAGAACTGGAAAAGCTGGGTGTAGTGAAACGGATTTTTCGAACTTTGCGGCTGGGCGGGCAACAGATTCCCAATGTGTTGTTCCTGGATTTGAATGTGAAAGTATTAGAACATCTTACTTATCCGGACGGAGAAAACAGAGGGTATCCCTCAAATCGGGGACACCCCTCCCCGAAATCAGCGGCAGGTACTACTGAAATCAGTCAGAGTGCTTCTCCGTTTTGGGAGGGAGGATACTCGCAAATGGGAGAGACAAATACAGAGAATACAAAGAGAGATTTCTCAAAGATTCCTTCTTCAGATTCCTATGCGAAGATAGAGGAACAGATAAAGATCCAGATCTCCTATGATGTTTTAAAACACGATTATCCATTTGATAACAAGATTGATGAGATTTTAGGAATCCTGTTAGATGTGATGACAAGCTCCGCAGAAACAATCCGTGTGAACCGGGAAGAGAAGCCGGCCGAAATTGTAAAGGCGCAATTTGGAAAGTTGACCATGGAGCATATCCAGTTTGTGCTTAGCTGTATGGAGAAGAACACAGCCAAGGTAACAAATATCCGGTCATTGTATATCACAGCACTTTATAATTCGGTAAATACCATTTCCAGTTATTATAGCAGCCTTTATAACTACCATATGGCAACTGGGCTGCTTGAAAGAAGAGAGGAGGAAAAGAACGAGAAAAATTCTTGATCACAAAGGGCTTATAAAAAAGCTCTTATTTGCCGGCCTGTTTGTAGTGCTTACGTTCTACTTTGGCGGTGTATTAGAACGCCTGATCCATGCAAAGGTGGAGATCAATCCACTGATTTGTATTCGGCAGGGAATCACAACTATACAAGGACTGCAATGTTCTGCCTGTGCTTTTATAGCGATCCTTTTGATTGCTGCGGTAATTATCTGGAGAGGACACGGAAAGGAAGTCTTAGAAACCGATGAAGACCGGAATTTTGATTATTCCGTTAAAGGCACCTATGGTACTGCAGGTTATATGAAACATGATGAGGAGAAAGAGATCCTGAATCTTGATAAAAAACTGGATGATGTAAAAGGAATTGTTTTCGGGAAGGACCTGGAAACAGGAGAATATGTAAGCCTTCCGGTAGACTCCAGACTCAATAGGAACCTCGCCGTATGTGGCAGCCAGGGAAGCATGAAATCCAGAGCTTTTGCCCGAAATATGGCTCTCCAGTGCGTAAGGCGTGGCGAATCCATGTTCATTTCAGATCCCAAAAGTGAACTCTATGAAGATCTGGCGGCATACTTTAAAGAGCAGGGCTATGTTGTAAAACAGTTTAACCTGATTGAGCTTTCCCACAGTAATGCGTGGGACTGCCTTGCGGAAATCGACGATGGAAGTATGATCGATGTTTTCGTGGATGTTGTGATCCGAAATACGACAGATAAATTTGACCATTTTTACGATAATGTGGAAATGGATCTTTTAAAAGCGCTATGCCTGTATGTATATGAGGAATATCCGGAGGGGAAAAAGACGTTCCCGGAAGCGTATAAGCTGCTGTTAAATAAATCTGTTGAAATGCTGGACAGTATTTTTGAAAGGCTTCCTACCAACCATCCGGCCAGAGGACCGTATCAGTTGTTTAGTAAAGCGGAAAAGGTAAAGGGAAATGCAGTGTTAGGACTTGGGACACGCCTGCAGATCATGCAGAATAAACTGGTTCAGCAGATCACAAGTAATAAAGATATCGACCTGACACTTCCCGGAAAACAGAAATGCGCTTATTTTTGTATTACTTCCGATCAGGATTCTACCTTTGATGTGCTGGCAACGTTGTTTACCTCTTTTCTTTGTATTAAGCTGGTACGGTTTGCAGACCGTACCGAGGAACGGAAACTCCCAGTAGGGATGAGCTTTATATTGGATGAATTTCCCAATATTGGTGTGATCCCTGATTTTAAGAAAAAACTTGCGACAGCCAGAAGCAGGGGGATCGGGATGAGCATTATTTTTCAGAATATCCCACAGATGATGAACCGTTATCCGGAAGGGCAGTGGGAAGAAATCATCGGTGGTTGTGATATGTCCCTGTTCTTAGGTTGTAACGATATGACAACGGCTACCTACTATAGCTCCCGTTCCGGGGAAGCAACTGTTTCGGTTGCATCCTGCAGAAAAAGTTATTATACTATACGAATGACGGATTACGTACCGGAGTATTCAGAAACATCCTCTGTAGGAAAACGGATGCTGCTTTTGCCGGATGAAGTCCTGCGGTTTCCCTTAGATGAAATGCTTTTGATCATCCGGGGACAAAAGATACTCAAGCTTAAAAAGATGGATTATACAGAACATCCGGATTCGAAATACCTAAAGCTGGAAAAAACGGAAGATTTTATTCCACAGTGGTATCAAAAGCTGGAAAAAGAGAAGCTTTCATTGGAAGAAGCGGATCCGGAACAGGAGCGTATCAGAAGAGCGCAGGCGGAAGAAGAAAAACAGGAAGAAGAAATCCTGACCCTGGAGGAGGAACTTCCCAAAAAGAAACCGGGAAAGAAATCAGGGGAGCCGGCTTCCGTATTTAAGGTAGAGGATCTGTTTGGATAAAGAACAGGAGGCGTATGCGATATGGACATCAAAAATAATACACTCACCAGGCATACTTTCTGGGAACTGCTTTTGCAGGAATTTGGCATAGCGATCGGAGAGAAAGAATCCGATAAGATCGAATTAGCAGAATCCTGTATTGAGATCTATAACAGCATGGAAGCATTTTATGAAAAGACCGGCTGGGATAAGGACAATCCGGAACACAGCAGCCAGGAATATCTGGAGCAAAACCATATCTGCCGAGACATTCAGGGCAAGATCTGGTATTTTTCGAGAATCCGCTGGGAGGAAGGTTTAAAGAGTCTTCTTGCGGAGAAAGGAACTTATGAGTAGGCAGCAGGTGGAACTGCTGCTTGGTTGAAGCTTACAATTTCATATGGAGCAAAGAAATACGGGCACAGGGAAACAGTCAAAAAGGCTGTTTTTTTGTGCCTTTTTTGAAAGGAGATTTTATGGCAGAAGCAATGAAAACTGAAGAAAAAGAAATGCCCAAGGCAGTCATGCCAGGGTCAGTTCTCACAATCGAAGTGGACTCAAGCATTGAGAGCAGTCAGGAAAAGGAAGAAGCCAGATGGCACCAGCTCTTAAATGCCCAGAGGACACGAAAAATTTTAACCGGACCGCTTAGCGGCATTGAAAAACTGGAAAGCGGCTGGACGGTGGCCGTGACTTATTTCAACGGATACCGGATCATTATCCCCATGTCCGAAATGATGATCAATTTAAAGGGCGATGGTCGGGAGAATGCGGATACCTTAAACCGTCAGGTCAGGATTGCCAATAATATGCTGGGCGCTGATATTGATTTTATCATCAAAGATCTGGATGAGGCGTCCAGAAGTGTGGTGGCTTCCCGCAAGGATGCAATGCTCAGGAAGCGTCAGATTTTTTACTTTACTGATAATGAAGAGGAACAGCCCATGATCTATCCTGGAAGGATCGTAGAAGCAAGGGTCATTGCCGTCGCACCGAAAGCGGTCCGTCTGGAAGTATTCGGGGTAGAATGCTCAGTCCGGGCAAGGGATATGGCATGGGAATGGATGCCGGATGCTACAGAAAAATTTCAGGTGGGAGATCTGGTACTGGTCTGCGTGAATAAAGTGGAGGCTCCGGATGTTGAGAATGTGACTGTCATGGCGGATGCAAAAGGCGCAACGGAGAACACCAACAAAGACAACCTGAAAAAATGCCATCGGCAGGGGAAATATTCCGGTATCATTACCGATGTTTATAAAGGAACTTACTTTATCCGTCTGGATCTTGGTGTCAATGCAATTGCCCACGAGTGCAACATGACAAATCTGCCGGGAAAATGGGACCGGATCGGATTTGTCGTTACCCGGATCAATGAGACATCAGAAGTGGCAGAGGGGATCATTACGAGGATGATCAAGCGCCATGAATAAAGTTTATAAAAATTTTAGAAAATTGCCTTGAAATACAATGCCCAGTTTTTTTATCATGCACCATACATAGAGAAAGGGGGAATATCCGCATGAAGAAACGGAAGAAGCAAACGGAAGTTTTCTGCCCTTATTGTGGGAGAAGAGCTGTCCTTCGACCAATCACTTATGTTGTTGGTGAAAACCGGAGAATCTTTGACCCTGACCAAAAGGTTTATGTATGCAGTGCATATCCGGCGTGCAATGCCTATGTGGCAGCCAGCAAAAAAATTTGAAGCCGCTTGGGAGCCTGGCAGACGGAGAATTGAGAAACTTACGGATCCAGGCTCACCGGGCGCTTCGGGGACTCTGGCAAAACGGCTATCTATCTGAAAAGGATGCGTACCACTGGTTAAGTGGGAAACTGGGGCTTCCTGAGAAGGATACCCATATCGCAAAATTCAGCCACTACTGGTGTGAGGAAACGATCCGTTGCTGTGAAGCATACATAGAAGAACGCAGGGAACTGGAGCAGAAGGGCAGGAAGATGACAAAGAGCAGAAAGGAAGGAAGCCATGATACTAAGGGCAACAGAACGTGACATGTATAAGCTGATGGATTACAAGGAAACATGCCTCATACGGGCGGGTATCTGCATGGGAGGGGCCTGCATTTGCACTGTGCTGATGGCCTGCATAGGAGTTTCCTGGGAACCTCTTTATCTTGTGGTCCTGCTTTCTGGTACAGCAATTTGCCTGTTCCGGGAAGCAATCGAAGCGAATGACCGGATCATGCAGACCAAGGATTGCTATATGGAACTGGAAAGCGACTGTCTTGTGGTCAGACAGCCTCAGAAAAAGGAACATTATGAAGCCTGCAGGATCTTTTTTGACGAGATAGAAAAGGTCGTCGAAGGCAGCCAGGCTGGCGAAGCAGAATTTTATGTGGTGATCCGCAGGATGAAGGACAGAGATCGGAAGAGTTTTATCCTTCTGGATGATACGGAAAAAGAGACGCGGATCTTTCAGGTCCGTTCCTTTGGGTATAAGAAAGAGGATTTCCAAAAGCTTTACCGGAAACTCCGATGGGAGGTTCCGGGCCGCGTCCGGATTTTCGGGACACGGAAGCAGACTGCCTGGTTCCGAAAGAAACCGGGAAAGGGCTGGAAACTGTTTTTGACAGCAGTTTGTCTGTATGGGATTCCGAAAGCCTTTCTGCTTCTTATATGAAGGAGAAAGATATGGGAGAGTTTTATACAGCGATTGGAGTCAAGCAGGAATCCGGCCCTTTTTGTGTAATCAAGCAGGGGGAACGGGTATTCTTAGCCCGGACAGAACAGCTTCTTTGGACGACTTTGCAGGGGCAGTTTCTTGAAAAAGATGAAATCTATCCTGAAATATGTTCAGAGAAAGCAGGAAGTTGTGCGAAAAAGGCAGGTGAAGAAGAGGTTTCCTACTGTCTGAGAAGATTAACAAACCGGAGGCTGGTTGTAAAAGTTATGGCAAATGGTGCAGAGGATGCACAGAAAATGCTCCTGAAGAGTTCCGTAGTGGTTCCTGCGGCACCAGTTTTTGAGATAGCCGCTTCTGCTTTCTTTCGAAGGGCGTTTGGTGAGCCGGGAACAGTATCTTCCCATGACAAACTCTGGCGGAAACAGTGGGAGCAAAGAGAGCGGTCTGTATTAAAGATGCTGGGGATCTTTGGGGATGTATCAAAGTACCTGGAGGCCATAGAAGGTTCGCAGGAAGCGCTGCCAAAACGTCTTTTAAAATACTGGGATGTGCTTGAGATGTATGACAGAGAATCTTTCCTTCGGACGCTTTGCCGGCTGCATGAGCAGAAAATGATTGGGATTTTAACAGTACAGGAAAAAGAGGTGTAAGATGAAGAAATTAAGAAGATTACTGTTGAAGATAAAGGCAGACAGGCTATTAAAGGCTGCAGACCGTCTGGCTGCAAGCATGGAAGAGTTTCCATATGTTTTCAAGGACAGGATGCTGAAATTGTCACTCCTGTCCTTTTTTCTTGGGGCTGTAGGGACTTATGCAGGGATCCTGATCGGGGAAAGAAACTTTATCCTGTTCTCATGGGTGCTTTGCGGGATCAATCTCTATCAGGCTGCCAGACTATACCGGATTGCAAAGCAGAAAAAATATGAAGTGATAGAAGGGCGTGTGTCTCAGATCAGAGGGAAACATGGGATTGGCAGGACCTGCAGAGTTTTTATCCAGACAGAAGAGGGAGAAACGAAAGAATTTGTCTTGGAGAAGGGAAGCCCTTTACAAGCCGGGAAATACTATCGGTTTTACTTTGACGAAAATCGCTGTCTCACTTCAGGGATCCGTTCTTTAGATGCCATGCTCAATGTGAATTCGTTTTACGGAGTGGAGGAAGTCAGCAGGGAAGAAGGCTAAGAAAGGTGTGGTTCAAATCCGCACCCTTCCCATCGTGTTGCCATACACGAAAATAAAATAGAAAAGGAGAGATGATTTTATGGCAGACAGTAACAAAATGAAAGGAACCGTCAAATGGTTCAGCGCAAGAAGAGGATATGGTTTCATTACAGACGAGGATGGAATCGACTATTTTGTGCACTTTTCTGAGATCCAGTCAGAGGGCTTTAAAACCCTGCGGGGCGGGGAAAAGGTCCTGTTTTCTGTTTCTGAAGATGAGAAGGGCAGGAGCCTTGCGAAACAGGTTGTCCCTGCCGAGATGCCTGAGGAAACTAAGGAGGACTGACAGGAGCGGGCGGCGGAAAGTTTACGCCGCCCCAAGCAACATTCTACAATAGTATAGGGAACATTCCCTGATATTCTAATAAATACAAAATATGTCACAAGTGAGATTGACACATACAATATGTTGTGCTAATCTTAAAATGACTTTTATTTTATGGGAAAATGAAATCGATATTTTCCTAAGTCACTTTTGTTCCGGGAATAGCCGGAAGAAAACTTTAACAATTGTTTATGATTGGAACAAATAGAAAGACACAGAAAAGAAAGAAGACTCTTTTTTGTGTCTTTTTTTGTGCCAGAAAAGGAGGAATCTGTGGAGAACAAAAAAAGAGATGAAACCAGTACATTTCCAGTACGGGATTGGGAATGCGGAAAATTTCCGTATGAGAAGGAGGAAGGATGAAGTTTGAGCATAATGCAGCGATGATTGGTTCTGCACGATTTCTGGAAGAGCAGCTGAGGAAGAAAGAGATCAGCTATAACCGTCTATCAATCGTGGAAGAGCTTACAGGCTGTGATTCAGAGTTTTGCGGGATGGCAGTGGATTTTTTAGACAGTTACTGCAACAGCGACCAGAAAGAAGAATTGGATGAATTATTCTGTGGTCTGACAGGGCAGCGGATTGGAGACTTTTTAGAGCGGCGGATCCAGGTCCTGTTGCTAAAGTGGCAGGAATGTGTGAAAGAACCTATGGAACTCTGCCTGAATGGAAAGCATTTTATACTCATCGGGAAATGCACAGAAGAAGAGAAAAGAACCCTGTTTCCATCCGGCAGAAGAGCAGAAAAGCTGACCGTTGCGTGGAAGAAGCAGGGAGAAGAAACATATCGGGCATATTTACAGGAAATCTTTCTTTGCAGAGAGGATTTGCGGCTGTATCTGGGGTCCGAGAAAGGATTGATCCCAGGAGGGACAGAAAGGAGGAAACGATATGCTGGCAAGTATCCTGTGGCAAGGCAGTCTGCCTGAAGAAGATGAGATCAATCAGATGAAGGAAGAAGGATACCATTTTGTGGAACAGGCAGACGGTTTCCGGATCTGCCTGCCATTAGACAATACGCCTTCCGGAAATTATTATGAGGACGGTTTTTCGACAGGATTTAAGAAAGAAGTAGAACTGCATCAGTACCTTGCTGAGACGGAAAAGAAGGCACAATGGATTACGGTGCCAAGCAGAAAAATGCGTGTATATGCTACAGGCCGTCTGGTTGGGGTGCCAGAGTCAAAGGAGGATGAATGTTGTGCCAGAATCTTTCGTGACACACAAAAATCGGCAGGCCTAATGTTGAAAACAGACCGGGGAGAAGCATACCAGATCGGGAAAACTGCGATCAGCACTTTGGAGAGCAGGGCGAGGATCAGCGGGAATGCACTTGGAAAGGTGTCCCGGCCGGTGTTCGCTGAAATTTTGAACCAGTGCCTGAAAGTGGCGAAAGGAAAGGCTCTGATCCGGCTCTCAGAAGGAAAGGTACGTGCGATCCATTCCGCAGAGAAAAATGGATATCAGGTATTCCCTTTGTCCGAACTGTTTATGCAGGCATCAGTCTATATCAACGGGGAATATCAGAAAACGGAGTTCCAGGAAGGATATGCGGATCAGTCCATGGTGACGGCGGTATGGAAGGTTTCAGATGAACGTCTGGAAGAAGTCTACAGTGAGATCATGGAGAAGTACGGAAAACAGGTACGGGGCAAATTAAGCGCAACGATCCGGATCTGCTCTTCGGATGTAGCGGCTTCCGGAGCCAATATCTTCTATAGCCTGCAGGAAGGTAAACATGAGATTGCATTGGGAACAGATATGCGGCTGAAGCATGACCACAATACGCACATGAAAGAATTCAGTACGAATCTTTTATCAACCTTTGAGTGCTATAAAACGGTGATCAAAAAAACAGTCGAGAAATTGGTTAAAATACCGATTGAGAATCCGGCGAACACTATGATCGGCGTGATGAGCAGGTATAAATTCGGGAAAAAAGTGACTGCAGAAATGGTGGAGCGCTTCAAAGCAACATTTGGGGAAGACCCCTGCAGCGCATATGAAGTTTACTGCGGGATTAGCGAAGTATTGTTTCAGGCGCAGAGCCAGGGAGCAAGCGGCAGGAGCCTGGTGGAGTTAGAGGAGAAGGTAGCAAAATGCCAGAGTGTAAAGTGGCAGGACTATGACATTCCCGGAGAAGTGCAATATTAGACAGATATAGGAGATCAGAGGGAAAGGAGACAGGATGAATCTTAAGAACGGAAAAGAAATGGAACGATTGGTTGCAGGAACATATTTGAACAGTATGTGTATCGACAGGGGCAAGACTCTGGCAGAAGAAATGGGAAAACAGGGAACTGACGTAAAAACGGCATTTACCTATCTCAACCTTGCGTGGCTGGAGATCTTAAGTAAGATGGAATATCATGATGCGCGAAACGAGGCATCGGTGCAGCTGGCGAAAGAGATCTATAACCGTCCGGTGGAGCCTCCCAAAGTTACAAGTTTAAAGGAGGTATCTGAAAAAGAAACAGTCCGAAGCGTTGATTCAGAATCGCCACGGGATGTTGCGAAAGCGTTGTCTACTTATCTTCGGACGGATTCGGCAGGACGGTATGCAGGATTTTTACAGGCGCTTATGAGCGAACATCGTACCCTGCAGCAGAGTTTCACCCGGATGGGGATGTGCTGGCTTCGTGCAGACTGCAGGAACAGGAAAAACCTCTCCTGGATCTGTGACATTGATGCACATTTACCGTTTATCTGAAGGCTGAAAGAAAGGAGCAAAATACGATATGAAAATGTTTAGGGAACCAAGAGTAGAAGGAATCCGGTATGCCAGGTTCCTGCTTCGTATGGCTGAAGACTATAAAGCGAAAAAAGGAGCAGGCAACACTTGGGAAACTCAGAAGTTGTTGCGGCAGATCCGCGGTGACAAGCGGAAAAAGACAATATGTCGAAATATGGATTATCTTGTATTAAGCTGGATGCAGTTTTTGACGACTCTTCCGGAATGGAAGGAAGAAGAGCTGTGGGCGGTGAAGGTAGCAAAGATGGCTGTCATACAATTTCCTGACCTGCCAAAGTGCAAGCCTCTCTTCCGGGCAAAATGGAAACAGCCGGGAGGCACAGAAGCTGAAGAAATGCGGAATCTGTTATGCAGGATTTCTGACCGGGAGAAAGATGAGTTCATGCAGGCATTCTGGATGCAGCTGAAAACTGCAAAGCGGGAGAAACAGCAGCATCTGACCGAATTCTTTTTAGAATGGATCTGGGTAACCCCGGAAAAAACGCAGGTATTAGAGAGTCTCAGGTACTGGGCTGCGGATTACTGCCTGCCATTTGTATGAAAGGAGGAAAAGGATAATAATGAAGAGAAAAAGAAAGCCGGGATGGGCAAAGAAGACGACGGAGGGACGCCGGATGTTCCGGTGGCTGAGAAGAAGGAAAGAGCAGACGCTTACAGAACGGGGATGGCAGTTTATTAAGGTGTACCATTGCCCGTTTGTTTTTGTTTATGGGCAGACAGCGGAAAAGGAGCGGTATGTATGCCGGGACTTTCAGTTTCTGGCAATCTTTAACATGGATACCTGGGAATTGACGGATGTTTCTTACCAGCTTCGGAGTTTCTTAGAGATTCCGGAGAACCAGAAGTTCCGTTTCCAGCAGAAATGTAAGCGCCAGGCAGAGCGGGAAATCCAGAAGTATGCCATAAAGTTGCTGGGGGAAGAGGAAGGATGGAAGGAGAAAGCGATCGTTCCATGGAAGAGGACTTCCGTTTTATGCAGGTACAGAGACTGGATCAAGAAAGAAGCAGAGATACAGGCTGCAGGAGGCGAAGAATCAGAACGGTTCAAAGAGGACATCCGGCAGTTTACCTTTGACGGGGACCGGGATTACTTCGATTACCGGACGTATCTTTCCTATCTGAAGAATCCGGAAACCTTTATCTTCCGATATGGCCGGAAGTTCTGCAAAAGGATCAAAGAGCAGTACCGGATCAATCGGATCCTGAAAGAAGCTGTGGAGCAGGAGAAGATACGGTATCAGGAAGAGAGACGGGAGCGGATCGCTCTGATCACGCGCATCCGTGAAGCAGTAAAAGGGATTGATGATGAAGTTGCCGTGATTACAGAGGCAGGGAATGGCACCTATGATGTGTTCCATATGGAACCGGAAATTCTTCGGAATTTCCTTGGTGTTTATCCTATTTCTACAATCTCCGGGAAAGAGAAGCGGGATCTGCTCAAAAAGTATGGAAAAGACAAGGCGTGGGATATCACCGAGATCTGGAAAGTGGGCATCCGGAACCGGTGGCTCTACGAGGCGAAAAAATCAGGAATATCCGATGCCGCATAGGAAAGGAGAACATTATGATTCGAAGGAAGATCAGGCAGTGCCTTGCATTAAGGAAAACGAAACAGAGACGTGAAAAACGCAGGCCGGGAGCTTACCGTATGTTCCTGTTGGATCTGGATGCGACGTATGGACAGGAGGAAGCAGATTCTTACGGGGTAGAACCGGTCCTTTATCTGCTGCTCGACCCTAAGTGGAAAGCAGAACAGATCGCGATACGTGCGGTCCATGCGTTTCATGACAAGGAAAATGATGTGCCGATCGGGGATTTGTTTGAATATGGATTGAAAAAGAATCAGATTCCCTTTGAACGGATCTACACATTCAAGATTCCGTTCGGGAAACGGAAACAAAAGTATTTAGAGGACCATATCTCACAGGTATATTTATAGGAGGATACACAGGATGAAAAAAAGACATATGCTGAATCTTCAGCAGAAACTGATCAAAATATCGAAAAAGCTGCCGAAGCTGATCAAGAAACATTATTCTGATGAAGTGGATTATGATTTCGTGAAGATCGATGATATCTATGAGATCATCAATCCGGCTTTTGCAAAGTACCATATCTGTATCCAGGAGATGGAAGAGAAAGATTCCAAAACAGAGTTTAAGGATGGGCGGTGGATCTATACCTCCGAGCTGTATTTCTGCCTTGTGAATGCAGACCAGCCTGCAGAAAGGGAGCCGGTACATATCCATCTGATCGGGGATCATGAAGACTCTCCGGCAAAAGCACAGGGAGCAGCGTGGACTTATGGCCTGAAACACTTCCTGCTGTATAAATTCCAGATCAAACAGGTGTCGGAAGACCCGGATATGAAAGGCAAGCCGGCAGGCGGTGCATCAAAACAGGCGGAGATACCGAATCAGCCGGGAACAGGCAGAACCGCTTCTGGCAGACGGAAAGATACAGACCCGAAGAAAGCTCCTTCCGATGTAGTCGGAAAAAGCCCTTTGTATGGACGGCTTGCAGAAGATGCAGGGAAGAGGAAAAATAACGCAGGCGACCGGACTGGAAATGGGGACAGCAGTGCCAAACAGATGATATCTGCGGCACCAGACCCGGCAGAGATCTTCGGGAAAACGTCAGGTGATGCAACAGAACGTGGCGATAAGAATAGTGGAACAGAGCAGGAGCTGGCAGAGTACCCGGCCAGCGACGGAAAGGAAGTGGCACATCATCCGAATGGAGATGGTGAATCTGGAGGGGATAAAGAGACAGCTCCCTACACTTCATCGGGAAAAGGACGGGTGATCCCTATGCCTGGCGCAGAAAAAGTAGTCCAGGGCAGTTTCCGGAGTACAGATGAAACTTCCTGTCCGGAGAGAAAGGTTCCTGACGAACCGTCTGGCAGCAGTGTGAATCCGAAGAAGGATGAAACACCAGCGGCGCAGAACGAACCGCAGGAAGCAGGCAGCGTTCCTGAAAGGGTGCCTGATCTGCCGGAACAGAAAGCAGAAGAGAGTGATCTGAGAGAAGAAGAGTTACCTGCGGAAAAGAAAGCAGGAGAGCAGGTTGAGGCTGTATCTGGTGAGAAAAAGGATGCTTCTTCTGGCGGAGACGGAACGGTAACCGTGAATGAGGAACAGAAGGAGCCGGATGATCGAAAAGGGAAAGAGCCTATCAAAGAAGATGGCGAAATTGCAGAGCCGGCGAAAGACAAGGAAGACGATAGAAGAGAAGAACAGGATGCGCCGGACAGTGATAAGGTACATGACAAAGAGAGAAGAAAACGAAAAAAAGGGCGGCATCACAAGGAAGGGGGCGGTGAAGATACCGCCCAGATGAGCCTATTGGATTTTGCGGGTTCTTTTCGAGCAGATGAAGAAAGTACAGGTTCTGTTCTTACAGAGAGTGAAGCAGGAGAAGAGAAGGAAGTAAATGCAGAAAGAAGTGCTCCTGAATCTGTAGAAAGCAGAAGTCATGAACCAGAGAAAAGGATAGATGGGCTGAAAGAAGCAGAGGAACCAGAAGTACCGGGAGATGATCGAAAGAATGAAGCGGATGTCCCCGCAGAGGAAGAAAATGCGGATACATCAGGAACAGGCGGATCATCCAAAGATGAGAACGGCTTTGCAGAGGCAGAAGAGGTTCCTTTTGATGAAGCAGACGAAGAGGATTTCTTTAAAGCACTGGAAGAGGAAATCCGGGATGAGGAAGAAACGCCTTTGACGCTTGAGGAAGCTCTGCAGACCATCTGCCCCTATGCACTATTTGCCGGGAAAACTTTTGAGGAAATGCTGAAAAGCGACGCGGGGCGTAAACAGCTTTCCTGGTTTGCAACAGAATACATGGGATCGGATTTCCGTGTTCGTGATGCAGCAAAGATGGTATTAGAAAATCTGGAACAGAAAGCGGCATAAGCCTACATTTCGGGGAAAGAGGAAGGAAAACTCCTTCTTCTTTCCTGTTTTCAAAAGGAGTCCATCCTCACAAAGGAAAGTGGTAGTGAAATGAAAAAAAGAAAAACTCAGGATGAAGAATATACTGCGCCTTTTACGATCATGGATGTTGCCGCCTACCTGGGGATTGAAAAACTGGAAGACTGCCAAAAAGGCTATCGGGTGAAAGATCCGGAGAATGAAGCAAATGTGGTCTGCCCGTTCTGTGGGGATGCCCGGGGAAAGGCGAGCATCTGCGTGTGCGGTGGCGGTCAGGTAAAAAATGTCTTTCACTGCTATGACTGCGGCAGCGGTTATAACATGGTCACCCTCTATGCAGAACTGAAGCATATGAAGGGAAAGGACCGCTATAAGAGAGCATACCGTGAGCTTTACCGGAAAAAGCAGCGTCAGGGAAACGGAAAAATGAGATCCCGGAAAGCCATGCAGCAGGAGTCCCAAAAGGTAAAGAGAAGAGCCGGGAGCCAGAAAAAGAAGATGGCAGAGCCGCTTAATAGAGAACAGGTGGATCAGACGTATCGTGCGATGCTGAAATACCTTAAATTGAAACAAGTGCATCGAAACGACCTCGTCCGGAGGGGCGTAAGTGATGAGATCATTCAGAGGATGATAGAGAAAGGGTATCGAAGTATCAATGTGGAAGGAAGCCTGTCCATTGCAAGGCGTTTGATCAAAGACGGCTGTAAGCTGGAAGGCGTGCCTGGATTCTTTAAAAACTGGGATGGAGAATGGGATCTTAACTTCCATGACGGAAACCGAGGGTATTTATGCCCGGTCTATGATATCGAAGGGTTTCTCCGGGGATTCCAGATCCGCCTTGACCGTCCGGTAAAAAAGAACAAATATGTCTGGCTCTCCAGCAGCGGCATGGAAAAAGGGACTGCTATATCAAGTCTGGTAGGAGTATCCGGTGTACCAAAGGGAGAGAGCATCTTCCTGACAGAAGGAATCCTAAAAGCGGAAATTGCTTCCCAGATCAGGGGAGACTGTTTCCTTGGAAACCCTGGGATCGGAAACTGGCGTGATCTTTTTGAAGTTTTAAAAGCTGCGAAGGAGAGAGGCGTGAAGCATGTATATGAAATGTATGACATGGACAAGATGCTCCGTCTGACCTGCCAAGAGGACTATGATGAAAGATGCATGGAATGCGAAGATAAAGAGGAACATGGAAATCCGGAGTTTGAGTGCCCGAGAAAACGATTAAAGAGAGACACGATCCGAAAAGGCTGTAACTCGGCTTATCGTGTCTGCAAGGAGCTGGGCCTTACCTGCAAAAGGGAACTGTGGGATGTAGGGGAAGACGGACTTTGGGATGAACATGAAAAAGGAATCGATGACTGGGAGACAAAAGAGATCCGGAAGGAATGCGATACTGCATAAGCAGGGCAGAAACCGCCTCAGAAAAATGTGCAGGGAAAAGATTTAGGTTATGCAAAAGGGGAACTTATTTTAAGTTCCCTTTTTGCATGGCTTAAAAGCCATGAGAAGGGAGGTTTTTATGATCCGGGACAAACCTGAATCATGCGGCAGGGCGAATCTATAAGAGACGGCGGCTTTACGAAAGGCAAAATAATCGCCCTGCCCTGTAAAGCCGCCATTTTCACTTTTATGAATGAAGATTTGGAACGAAAGGAGAGAAGTTTACTTGAAGAAAAACTGGAAAACGAGACTGACTGCAGGATTTCTGGCTGTTCTGCTTGGCTGCTCTGCGCTTCTTAGTGTACCGACGGACACTGCATATGCGGCAGTATCACAGAGCCAGGAAGACCCCCAGGCAGAAGATCTGACCATCGAGAAAGGGGAAGCGTTTGACATTGCCAGCGATTTTACCGGGATCCATACAGAGGAAGGGGATAAGGTATCCTATGTTGCCTCTGCTGATGAGGATGGAAAAGCCTTTGATGCGGATCGGCCGGGAACTTACGACTGTATTTACCGGGTAGAAAAATCGACAGGTGAAACCTATGAAGTGGTCCGGACGATCACGGTCAGCAGTAATGCAAAAGAGAACAGCACTCCTTCGTCCCAGCAGAAGGAAGATAAGGATGCTTCGTCAGAAGATGAGGATCCTGACCCTGCCGGGGCGGAGATTGAACTAGACGGCGTAACGGAAGAGGATGGCTTATATCTGTCTGTTGTGCCTTCCGCCCTTGCCTCGACAAGGGAAAGTGCAACCCTGGTACAGGGCGAACGGATCTGGTATCCCAGTGATCTTGGATCCTACAGCACCTGTTATTTCTATGTTAATGACAGGCTGGCATACTGTATTGAATCGAACTTAAATTCTCCTCCGTCAGCGGACTATGTAGCCGGGATTTATGAAAGCAACTTAAATCTTCAAAAAGTCTTGTACTATGGTTATGGAGGCCCGGGAGACTTGACCGGAGATTACTTAAGCGGCTATAGCAATGACATGAAGTACATCATGACCCACCTTGCTGCCAGCGTGGCTTATGCAGGAGAGGACGTAGGATTTACCGGCTGTTATGAGAGTGGGATCCAGAAGTATAAAGTCCGGGAATATATCCAGTTCCTTTACGGTCAGGAGGCACCGCCGAGTGCAGCCATCAGCCTTTCCTCTACGCAGGAAAACGCCTATCTGGAGGGGGATGTGCAGAGAACAGATCCTATCACATTAAACGGGGATCACAGAAACTATATCACCCTGAACCTTCCGGCAGGCGTAACCTACCATGATACAGATGGCGGTGAGCAGAGTGGAGGAACAGTAACGATTTACGGAGGAACCACGTTCTATTTTACCGCAGCAAAAACGGTTCATGGAACATGGAACACCGGAAACTTAAGCGGGCAGATCGGAGCCCAGTGGAAGACACTGGTGGTTTCCGCAGGAGACGGATACCAGGATGTCGGTTATGGGGAGTTCTATGAGGAACCAAGCGCCAGTGTGAGCTTTTCCATCAAATGGATGGATTTCTCTTGGGTGGAAGTGATTAAGGAGGATGCCCAAAGCGGAGTCCGCCTGGCAGGAGCAGTGTTCGGGATCTACCGGGACGAGGCATGCACAGACCTGATCACAGAGATGCCGGCGACAGATGAGAACGGCGCATCCAAAGCTGAACTGAATATGGGAGATGGAACGGTTTACTTAAAAGAAATCTCTGTTCCGGAAGGCTATAAGCTGAACACGTCTGTTTATAATGTGGAACTTAAAGTTGCAACGACACAGACAGTCACGGTAACCAACGAGGAACAAAAAGGGAAGATTGTGATCCGGAAACAGGGAGAGAAGTTATCTGGAGTTTCCGGAGAAGAGGGAAATCTTTCCTTTATCTATGAAAATGCAGCTTTCGCGGATGCCCAGTATAAGATCTATGCGGCAGAGGATATCTACAGCCAGGATAAACAGACCCTGATCCATCATGCAGGAGATCTGGTAGAAGAGCTGACGACCGGAGCAGATGGAAGCTGCGAGACAGGGATGCTCTATCTGGGAAGTTACCGGATCGTGGAAATAAAAGCGCCTCATTCCCTGACGATCGGAGAATCCGAAGAAGAGCGTACGAAGGATGTAACTCTTTCCTATGCCGGTCAGACGGTGGAACTCTCAGAGGAAGAGGCAACCTATACGAATGCACGCCCGAATGTGGAAGTCAATATCGTAAAGAAATCCGAGAACGATGATGTGACATTAAAAGGCGCTGTCTTCGGGCTGTATGCGGCAGAGGACATTACAACAGCAGATGGCACCGTACTTGTAAAATCCGGGACGCTGATTCAGAGCGTGGAATCTGATGCGGATGGCAACGCAGTGTTTACAGCGGACATCCCCGTTGATTTCCATTATGCAGTAGAAGAGATCCAGGCTCCGGAATATTACTATATGAGCAGCGACCGTTATGAGTTCTACTATGAGTATCAGAATGACACAACCTACACCTATACCTTCGCCCACACTTTTACAAACAAGGAGGTGCGGGGGGAGATCCATATTGAAAAGATCGACAAGGATACCCAGTCTTCCGTATCCCAGGGGGATGGCGATTTAGACGGTGCTGTTTACGGGCTGTATGCTGCAGAAGATATCCAGCACCCAAATGGCAAGAGCGGGACTCTTTATGAGAAGGATGAGCTGGTGACCCAGGGTGTGATCGAAGATGGAGAACTGGATTTCACAGATCTGTATCTTGGAAGCTACTATGTGCAGGAGATCTCTGCGCCACCTTCCAATGCCTATCTGATCGATGAGACGAAATATCCGGTGGAGGTTTCCTATGAGGGGCAGGAAGTGGAGATCGTACACCGGGATGTGACCGTGGTGGAGACGATTAAGAAACAGGCGTTCCAGCTCATTAAGATTTCTGAGGATGGTGACCAGACGGAAACAGACCTGTTAGAAGGGGCCGGGTTTAAAGTGTACCTGATCAGCTCTTTGAGCGGCGTGAAGGATGGAAGCTTAGAGCCCTCCAATGGCACAGAATATACCGCAGAAGATTTCATAGGTTATGATTTCAGTGAGGAAGAGTGCGCTTCCTACTATGAGAACGGGGAAAAGTTCGTTACGGAAGAGATGTTCAGCGATAAGAACGGATATGTTCTCTCTCCGGAACTTCCCTATGGAAAATATGTCGTAATCGAATCTACAGTGCCGGAAAACATGAACGGGATCAATCCATTCCTCGTGACGATTGACGAGGACAGCAGAGAGCCGCAGCCATGGCGTGTCTTCGATGACCGTCCTTATGAATTCTACTTTAAGATCATTAAGAAGGACGCCCAGACCGGGCTGCCGGTGTTAAAGAACAGCGCAAAATATAAGATCTATGATGTGGAAAATGAGGAATACGTATCTATGAAGGTACGCTATCCGGAAGTAGATACCATTGATACGTTCGAGACGAATGAGGAGGGATACCTGCAGACACCGGAACAGCTAAAAAGCGGCACATACCGGATCGAAGAGGTGGAAAGCCCCAACCTGTTTGTACAGCCGGGGTATGAAAATGCCCTGATGGACGGGGAAACATCGATCCCGCTCAATGAGGTCACAAATGCAGGCGTCTATGAGGGAGCTCCGAGGGATTCTATTACCATCAAAGTAGACAGCGAGACTGCTCATGAGGTGGAAGAGGATACCGGAAAATACATCATCGTGGTGGAAGTCTACAATGATGAGGCTGTAGGAAGCCTGACGATTGAAAAGACCGGTGAAGTATTGGTGGATGCAGAGGCAGCAGGGGAGCCAATCCTTGCAAAAGCCCGTAATGTCCTGGCCGGGATTGTAAATAGTGTGTCCAACCTGGTTATCGGAGAGGATGCCATGGAAGTTGCAGAAGGCTATTCCTTTATTTACGAGGAACAGGGGATTGCTGGAGCAGAATTTTCTATCTATGCCAGGGATGTCATCTACTCACCGGATGGTCAGACAGATGAAGAGGGAAATCCGGTGATCCGTTATGAAAAGGATGCCCTTGTTGGAACTATTGTAACCGGCGAGGACGGGAAAGGGACTCTGAATAACCTGCCGGTAGGAAATTACTATATCAAAGAGACGAAGACAGGGGATTCCTTTGTCATGGATCCGGAAGAGAAGGATTTCTCGATCACCTATCAGGGGCAGGAAGTTGCTGTAGACTATGTGACAAAGGAGATTGAGAACCAGAGACAGAAAGTGGATCTTTCCGTGGTAAAAAAATCTTCTCAGACTGAAGAACCTCTTGCAGGCGTTGTATTCGGCCTGTATGCGGCTGAGGATATCACCAGTGCAGATGGAAGCGTTCTTGTGGAAGCAGGCGCCCTGATCGAAAAGGGAACCACCGGGGAAGACGGAACCCTTGCCTTTTCTTCTGACCTTCCCCATGGGAAATATGAGATCCGGGAGATTGAACATCTGCCGGGCTATCTGCCCAATGAAGAACCGATCGAGGTAGACGCTTCCTATACAGACCCGACTCTGGAAGTGATCGAGATCACCAAGGAAGTGGAGAATCAGCCGACAGTGACGGAAATCACGAAGACAGATATTACCGGGGAAAAAGAGGTGGAAGGAGCCACGCTCCAGGTGATCAATGAAGCCGGAGAAGTGGTGGAAGAATGGGTATCTGCTGCAGAACCTCATGTGATCTATGCCCTGGCACCGGGAAATTATACGCTCCATGAAGTGTCCGCACCTACAGAGGATGGTTATGTTCGTGCAGAGGATGTGGCATTTACAGTAGAAGAATCTGGAGAGATTCAGCAGGTTTCCATGCAGGATGACCATACAAAGGTGGAAATCAGTAAGACAGATATTACCGGGGAAACGGAAGTGGAAGGCGCACACTTACAGATCCTCAACCAGGACGGAGAGGTGGTAGAGGAATGGACCTCTACAAACGAGCCTCATCTGATCGAGTATCTGCCGGTAGGCGAATATACCCTGCATGAAGAAAGTGCACCTACGGAGTCCGGTTATGTGCGTGCGGAAGATGTGACGTTTACAGTGGAAGAGACTGGTGAGATCCAGCAGGTTTCCATGAAGGATGATCATACAAAGGTGGAAATCAGTAAGACCGACATTACCGGGGAGCAGGAGATTGAAGGGGCGCTTTTACAGATCCTGACACCGGACGGAGAAGTGGTAGAGGAATGGACTTCAGGAAACGAGCCTCATTTCGTGGAATACTTAGCACCTGGAGATTACGTACTCCATGAAGAATCTGCTCCGGAAGGATTCCTGATCGCAGCAGATGTAGAATTTACCGTAGAGGAGTCCGGAGAAGTCCAGCAGGTTTCCATGGTGGATGAAGTTCCCATGGGCCAGCTTGTGATCAAAAAGACCGATGCGGCAGACGGATCGGCTTTGGCCGGCGTAGGATTTACCCTGACAAATCAGGAAACCGGAGAAGTGGTGGCGGAGCTGACAACAGGCGAAGATGGTACGGTTACCAGTGATCTGCTGCCAATTGCAACCTATGAGGACGGCAAGGTGGCTGGGGACATTACTTATATCCTGAGGGAAACCAAGCCGTTAGAGGGCTATGTGGCAAATGAAGAGTCCTATGAGATCACCTTCAGTTATCAGGATGCCGAAACAAAAGTGATCGAAGTGGTACAGGAGATCACCAATGAGAAGGTGCCGGATGCTCCGGAAGAAGTAAAGACCGGAGACAATACCATGCTTATCATTCCGGTGTTCATTGGAATCCTGGCAGTGATCGGAATTATCGTGCTGATCATTCGGATCCGGCGCAGTAAGAGATAAGAGGGATATCTGTAAGTAAAACAGGGATCAAATAAGAAACGTGCAGCCTGTCAGAAAATCAGTCTGCAGGAATAGTATAGTCTGGAGCGGCAGTGTACTTTTTGGGTATGCTGCCGCTCTTTTTTTGATTGGAGGCAGAGGATGAAAAAAGAATATATATTGCTGGGAGTTTTAGTGGCTGTTTTGCTGGCAGCAGGAATCTGGATTTTTCAGATCATCAGTGAATACCAGAGGGCGGATCAGGAATATGAGGAACTGACGGAATATATAAGAGAAACAGACGAAGAGGATACGCCTCAAGATGATAAGACAGAAAATAAAGAGGTCGAAGAGACAGAGGAATCCGGCAGTGCGGAGGACTTTACCGTTGATTTTGATGCGTTAAAACAGATCAATGCGGATATTGTAGCATGGATCCGAATACCTGGAGTCTTGGACTATCCTGTAGTACAGGGAACAGATAATTCCTATTATTTACATCATACCTTTCGGAAAGAGTATAACATTGCCGGGAGCATTTTTCTGGATTCCAGAAATGCGGCTGACTTTTCGGATGGAAAAAA
This sequence comes from Candidatus Blautia stercoripullorum, assembly GCA_019120545.1. GTDB lineage: Bacteria > Bacillota > Clostridia > Lachnospirales > Lachnospiraceae > Blautia > Blautia stercoripullorum. Next base: position 33,161 of record DWUX01000188.1, read on the forward strand.
TATCATTTATGGTCATAACATGAGGGATGGGAGTATGTTCCATGTGCTGCGTAAGTTTCAGGATCTGGATTTCTATCAGGCAAACCGGGAGATATGGCTTTACCTGCTGGATGGCAGCGTACAGGTTTATGAAATCGTGGGGTGTGAAGAGGTGAAGGCTGCAGGAGCGGTATATGAACTGCAGACTGGAAAGATAGAAGACAAAGAATTGATTCTGTCTACCTGTAGTTCAAGGTCAGAGTGGAGGGTGATTGTGAAGGGAAATTTAAAACACCATTTATAAAAGGGGCATAAGAACGTCCCTTTTATATAGAGTGGCTGTGGGAACATTTTTTAAGAGAAGATGTTTTAGTTATTGAAATATGTTTGCCAGTAGTCTAAAGCAACAATAATTTTTTGCTCAAGAGATAAAGTATTATTGGGGGTTAAATCTCTTGCGTGGGAACGCCCTTCAATAGGATGGTGTAACTCAACATAATCATTATAAATTGTAATATGGACTTTATCCAATTCATTATGAAAACGCTTGTTGCCGAAAAAATAGTCCTTACTTTTTTTATTAGGACATGGTCGTTTTTTACTATAGTCAAAAACTTGAACGTGGAAAAATAATTCGCGATATAAGGAATCTTCCAATAAAATACATATCAAGTCTTTCATATCCTGTATGTCGTCTGTTTGATAGTTCTCTTTAATAGTCTGGTTGATTTTTGTGACATATTGTTTAGCAGTTTCTAAATATTTATCGTAAGATTCACAATTGCCGTTTCCGGAGGCTTTGTCTATCGCAGCTAATAGTTTAAATACAGAAAAATATTTTACGAGTTCTCGGTCATTGTCATATACAAATCCAATATTCTTACGTATATATTGTACAAGATCAGATGCCCCCTTTTTTGTAGAATTATAGAATTCAGGTAATGTCAGTCCTTCATAAAAAATAATCTTTTTGGAAGATACCTCAAAATGTGGTCCTGGTGGAAGAGGAATGAAAATATTGTTCTCTTTGTTCAATTGTAATATCTCTATTAAATCTAAAATAGTCATAATTGTCCTCATGTTCTTAATCATTTTGATATAATTATATCACATATAAGAGCAGGATTGTATAAAAATAACGTTTATTATTAATACCTTTATTATTAATATAAAAAAGTTTTGAATTTGTCATATAAAGTAAACACTGTTAATTACTTGGACGATGTGTTATATTGTTTATGAAAATAGGCTTATAAAAGGAAGGATGCAAATGAATATTATTAGTAGAATAAAGAAGACACATTGGTTACCATTCATTATACAAACTGTAATTCCCTTCTTTATCCCATTTGTTTTTGAAATTCCAGATGAATTAATGGCAATGAGTATTAAACTAATAATTATTGTCATTGTAGCTGGGCTAGATTTGCTATTTATTTATGCAATAAATATAACCGAAAAGGAAGATGAAAAAATATCATTTCATAATCAAGCAGCCAGATGTGCATATTCAAATATTTATCAGCTAAATGAAATTAAGAGAGATTATTATATCAATAGTCCTTTTTTGGAGAACGATCTACCTCAGAATATATTTCCTTATAAAGCAAAAGATTACATAAAGCAAATTAGTAATTCATTTAGTAATGTGATTGCAGAAATAACGCAAATTGAGAAAGAGCATATCTCCGTTTCATTTATATATCATTTTATTGACACAAACGAATGGAAATGGGCAACTCAAAAGGATGGAACTATGACATTGTCTCTAGATACTTTTATCAAAAAAAGGAATACTTTATTTTATCAACTTATTAATCCAGATGAATTTGGTAGGCTAAAAACTGTTATTTTTTATAATGATAAAGAAAAAACGGCGCAAGAAGGAAATTATTACTTGAGTACAAGAGATAACCGTCATGATAATATAGGGTCGATTCTTGGAATAAAAATGGCGTTTAGTACAAACGAAAAAATACTGGTTGAGGGAATATTAACTATATCGACATATGGAAGAAAATTTGTTAATAGTTCGGATGAAAACAAAATAAAAACATTCCAGAAGTTACTTATTGATGATTTGTTTCCAAATTACCAAAGAATGTTAGAAACAGAAATGGGGGTTTTATATCACGAAAAAAAATTAGAATTAACCTTAAATGCTTTAAACAAAGCATAGTGTAATTTATGTTTTGCTTAGTAAATACTAAGTTTTTCCATCTTTATTAATTGGTAAGAATATTATTTATAAGGATTCCGGGGGTGGATAGCAGAGAATAATTAAAAAAGAAGTAAATAAGATTCTCATACGACGAGACTGGTGAAAAGTCTTTAAAAATGGGCTTTTCACCTTTATTAAATATACTATCTGTCCGAAGAAATGTATTTGGCGGCATATAGTAAGACATATGTACTAGCGTTTTTTGACATTGTTTTTCGGTAACTGATCTATATAGTTGTTGTTGTGAATCGGTTATGGTAAGGATTGCTCCAACACCATGTTTATTTCACATAATACCCTTGTACTCCAGACCGAACAAGCTGACATCGCTCATTCTTTTTTGTAAAACTCTCTACCGGGGATTTTTGGCAAAAAAAAGCCGATGCATTTTTGCATTGCGCTCAAATACATCGGCTTCTTCAGCTTACTTTAATGACCTATCTTTGTTACTATTTACTTATTACACTTTCCACTAGTTTTACAATATCTTCATTAGCTTCATATGTAAGTAGTCCTTTTACAAAACTATTTTCTGATTTAATTATTATCTCCTCTATATTCTCCCCAACGAAAAACTCAATTTTATACTTGTATCCGCTTGACCAAGTATTTACTCCACTTACTTTAACATCAAAGTCCAGCAGTTTACTTGATAATGATAAAGCATCCTCATCTTCTAATACATATAGATTTCCATTAGTGCCATCTCTAATTTTAATTTTATTTGAATCTATAATATTAGAGCTAAAAGGAGAATTATTTACAACGCAAATACCAATTAAAGTCATACCTATAACTACTATCGCTAACACAAGTACTTGTAGTTTTATTTTTCGTTTTTTCATATACTCACCTACGGTAATACTCTACAAATTTCAAACAATGTTTGTCCTAATTGTCCTATATAAGTTGTGTCCACATAACGTGCAGATGTAGACCAGTTATCATTTACTTTAAGATACATTTTATTTGATTGTCCAGATTTTTTGTAAAATATATAGCCATAATATGTTACGGTATGATTCCCATAATAACCACTGGTGAAACTGATTGCTCCCGGCCTATTGCCATCAACCTCTCCTTTTAATGCATTATTTATGGAATTTACATCCCAAAAGAAGAAATCATTGTTTCCAACACCTGAATATCCATAATATGACCATACTTTAGTTGCCAAATTATCAATATAGTAAGGCATAGTTCCGTTCTTTGGAGTATAGTAGCCATTATCAGTTGCAATTGTTTTTACTCTATTAAATAAAGTATTAATGTTTGAACTAATTGATGAATAACCATGTGTTCTGTGATAATTAAATATGGCAGTAATTGTAGTTAAAGAACAATGATTACTCGCTGAAAAATCATCCATATCCAACAATGTAAAACCTGAGATAGTTTTGCCAGAATGATATGTCCATCCTGAACCATATGTTGAGTTCACATGCTCATATGGACTTGTAATTCCTCCATAATCGCTATTTGATTTCAATGAAGTATTTAAATTGTTTCTAACAGCTAATAAATATGGTAAATTCTCTTCTGTTTGATCTATTATATCACAAGACTTCGAAGAATTTCTTGCAACTGATTCAGAATCTTCGACTGGTAAAGGAAGCAAATTAACAAATAGTGGTTCTCCTTCATACGAAAATTCTTTAATTAACGATTCCGAAACATCATTTCCAACTACAATATAACCATTGTCTTGGGAATCCGATTTTAATTTTACGATATAGCTATTACCGTCATTTTTGACAGAATCAATTACTGTACTCTCGCTCCACCCATTATTTTTATTTTCATAAATATCGTTTGCAATAAACCATCTTGCTAATTCAACCGCTTCACGTTCGGTTATTTCATTTATACGATTATCATTCATAGATGATTCGGCAGCAAAAACATTTGTGCTAAAGCTCAACACAAAAGTCAACGATAAAATTATAGATACTATCTTCTTCATACTTGAACACACTCCTTTAAAAATATATTCCTATGACACAAGTTTATACAATAAAATACAAGTCTCCGTTTTTATACCTCTGTGGATTACTGTTGCTCATAAAGCATTACCCCCTATTTAGTTGCCAAATTTAATTGATGATTTTTGACTACAATTACAGTTTGCATAGTTGTAATTTCCAGTTCTATGTAAATCAAACACTTAATAAATACACACTCCTAAAGCATTGGCTATGTCATTTGCTGTTTTTAGGATTGGCATAGTTTTTCCTGTTTCTATTTGATTTATACTGATTCTCGATATTCCAATTTCTTATCCCAATCTGTGTTGGAATAACCAATGGTTTTCTGTATTTTTCAATTCTATTTTCCAAAGCTCAATCCTCTCATTATTGGTTAAGAATAGTTTACCATTCTATTTTATAAATGGCTATATTTTTTTTATTCATTGTGATATATATTTGTATTCCAGTATGTAATAACGGTCAAACATCAGATGTAAACCCGACATTTTGACCGTAAACACCCCTATAATCCTATATTATCCGTTCTGATTGTTGAAACTATTTTTCTTCGCCAGCTTGCTTGTTTTCTGTCTGCGTTCCTCACTCATGGGAGGCTGGCGATGTATTATTAGAATTTAAATTCTGCTACTGCAGAGGGGCGGTTGCTGAAGCAAATGCAAGAAGTCCTGTCAACCTGACGAAGAGCAGATGGCTTGTTCTTGGTTACGGCAGGTAAGGAAGCGCACTGATGCGGTTTTTGAAGTCTTTATTCTGCAAGGTGTTTGTTTCTGAAAAAGGCAAGACAAGGGTTGCAGGTGCATTTGTAATGATAGACGACATTGTGTCCGAAGCTGAGCTGATGGATGTAATAGATACTATTGTTTTTTTAAAATAGTGCCTGAGAGGATCCTGTCAGAAGAGAGGCTCCGGCATGTAGAGAAGAACACATGAATCCTTGATATTGCATCGGCGGTGTGGATTACAGAGCAACAGAGGATTTGCATGTGAATGCCGTCTTGCTTCCCGGCCTTTCAGGCAGATATACGCCTGCTTCTTCTGCTGAGATTCTTGGTGATTCATTTTGGGGAGTCGGCTTTCACGTTGTAATAGCGGTAAGACGATTTTATGATTACGTTTTAATGATAAATATGAACAGGAATATGATGATATGATGGTAATTTGTGAAGAATGTCACTGGACCATGAGGTAATTGGATAGTTATGTGGATTATAATTGTCAGACTATTCGATTCAGTAGGAACTTTCTCCGGCACGTTAATGAATATGACCTGCTATATTTTTTAGCTCATTGATATAGCATAATGAATTATGGATACAGGTCTAAAGAAATCAGTTGCAGAAATAAAATATTCCTTTATATCAGCAAATAGCTTTGCGTTGACGAGGGGAGTCTTATCAGTATTGCACCAGTAACGCTTTCTGCTTATAATTTAGAAAAGAAGAGTGGGGGGCAGGTGGGGGAGAATATATGCCATACAATGAGGTGTCTATTTCTCAGTTTGATGAAGGAAATGCAAAACAGATCTTTGACCGGCTTTGTACAGACAGGGGACTTGTTGTTCTTAAAAATGGTCGACCAATTGCAGTTGTTTTGTTGCCGGAAAAATATACAAGACTTGCAGAATCAGAAGAGGATTATAAGCTAACTGTTGAAGCAAATAGAAGGTTGGAAGAAAACGGTGAAAATCCAACAATTCCACTAGAGGATATACTCGAAAATCTGAAAATTTGTGATGAGAATCTCGCTAAGTCAGGGATCCGCAGATATAGGAGTACATTAAATGTAAGGATGGTGTGATGCGAAATAACTTTATCGCATCGGTCAGTAAAACGGCAGCGAAAGGTTTCAGGGATAAGATC